>NZ_BBUX01000032.1:0-60467 GCF_000974725.1 Methylobacterium sp. ME121 | reverse complement strand
CGCGTACGTCCTCGAAAGATGTAGTGCGGCTATCTCACGTCCGATCGACGAGGACCTGGACTTGATCGTAAGAGATTTTGGCTGAATTTTGAATTTTTATGCTGGAAAAATTCTCATGGCCGAGTGGCGGAAACGGTGATACGGTTCGATCGGTGCCGAGATGTTCCACACTGCTTTAAGCGATCTGACTTTTTCGTCGGGAGAGTTCCTGACTCTCACGGAAAGCCGAGGCGTGAGCGGTGCCTGGAGCTGGATCTTCGCGGGCGAGGAGCAGGTCTGGTCGCCCGGGTTCTACCGGCTGCTCGGGCTCGTTCCGAACGCCGCGAAGGCGCGCTACGACCTGTTGCTGAGCCTGATCCATCCGGAGGACCGGCACCTGATGCCGGCGCTGGCCGACATCCGGCAGGGGCACGTCCCGCGCGAGGTCATCGTCCGGGTGATCCGGACGAACGGCACGGTGCGCACCCTCTCGCTGACGATGGAGGTGCGCGTCTCGGCGGAAGGGCGGCCCGTCGCCCTCAACGGCACGGCGCTCGACGTGAGCGACCGCGAGCAGCTGGCGCGTCTGCGGCAGGAGGAGCGCCGCCGGCAGAGCGCGCTCTACCTCACCGAGCATATCACGACCTTCTCGATGGGGCTCGACCGGGTCCGGGACATCCCGTTCGCCGTGGCCCAGGTCCACGGGCTCCCGCTGGAGGAGATCTGCGCCGAGCCGTATCTCCTGATCGTTCCGGAGGAGCGCGAGGCCTTCCGGGCGGCGGCCGAGGAGCAGATCGAGCGGCGGGCGTTCTTCCAGGGAGGGGCCCACGAGCGCCTCGCCAACGGCGAGCTCTGGCACTTCCGGATCCTCACGATGCCGGTCTGGGATCCGGACGGGACCTATCTGGGCCGCTGCGGGCTCAAGTACCCCGTCCGCAACCACGCCCCGCCCCTGGTCGGCCTGCACGAGGGGCTGGCGCATTCCGTGACCGGTCACCACCTGCGGGCCGCGCGGGCTCTCCTCGACTGGTCGATGATGGATCTCGCCCAGGCCAGCGGCCTGTCGCATTCGACGGTGCGGCGTCTGGACGAGGACAGCGAGCATCGGGGAAGCCGGTCTCGCCTGCACGCGGTCGAGGCGCTGCGCCGGGCGGGCGTCCGCTTCGTTCCCATGGACGACGGGACCCTGGCGGTCGCCCGGGTCTGAGCGGCCCGCGCGGCCGACGGGCGCTCCGCGGGATCCGCCCTGCCCTGCCGGGCCAAGGACGGTCTCCGCGCTGGCCCGGAGGGACCCCCACTTCCGGCGCGGAGACCGGGACGGGCGGATCGGGCGATCCGCCGTCGGGCATCCCGCGCCCGCGTCGCGTGGCGGCCCGGACGGGGCCGCCGATCCAGGGCGCTGCGGGCCGGCCCGGCTTCCTCAGGCCGCCTTGTGGCCGAGCTGGATCGCCTTCGCGATCTCCGAACGCTTGGCGGCGTAGCCCGGTGCCACCACCGGGTAGTCGGCCGGCAGGCCGTACTTCGCCCGGTACCGCTCCGGCGTGAGGCCGTGCGCGGTGAGGTGGCGCTTCAGGGTCTTGTAGGACCGGCCGTCGATGAAGCTGATCAGGCCGTCCTGCTGGATCGAGGCCTCGATCTGCGCCGCCGTCGGGCCGGTCCAGCCCGGACCGGATCCCGAACCGCCGCCCTGCAGGACCGATATCGCCGTGTGCACTTGGTCGATCAGAACCGGCAGGTCTCCCACGCCCACCGCATTCCGGGACACGTAGGCCGCAACCAGTGATGCCGTGCACTTGATCAGGTCTGTGTTCGGGTCCGAGGTCTTTTCGTTCAAATCGATGGTGTTCATGGATCCTCAAGTACCGAGAGTCGAGGAATGGAAAACGGTGCATCGATAAAGCTGGAGACTTGATCAGCTTTTACCGCCCAAGCATGCACCAAACTGCTTCGATTCTGCCAAAATTGGCGCGTAACTATAGAAACTGAATATTTTGTCTACAGTTTATCTTAGGATGTGCTTTGAACACTTTCTGTTCTTGTGTGGCAACATGAGGTTGCTGCGTGCGCGACCTTTCGCAAACTCTGCGCAGTTTCGGCATCCGGTCCGATAGCCTGTCGGCGATGACTTCGAACGGCCGCACGATGACAGGCTGCAGGGGCGCGAATCAGGGGCGGAGACAGGGACCGATCACCGATGTGGCCCCGTTACGGGTCGATGGGGCCGCGGTCCTGCCGACCCTCGGTCGGGTGGCGCGCGGCGGGATTCCGGGCCCCGTCGCGGTTATCCGCGGGCGCTGGCGCCCGGCGCAGGCCGCGATTAACAAAGTTCTCAGGCAAGGCGTGGATCGTGCGCCCCGCGCGCCTCGCGAAACGCTCGCGTGTCGGGAGCCTCTCTCCGGCCGTGACGGCACGGCGGCATCCGTGCGAGAGGCTCGTCGACGCGCGCTTTCGAGGGCGACCCCTATGTCCGGACCCTGTGCGACCTCAATCCCGCGCGCGCTCTCCGCGCTCGAAGCGCCCGGACCGGGCGCCGCGGACGCGGTCGGCGGCCGGATGCCGCCCCTCTGGATGCTGCTCGTCGGCCGGGCCGCGGTCCGCCGCCACTGGCACCTGATCGTCGCCACCGGCCTGCTGTGGTCGTTGCTCGGCCTCCTGGTGGTGGTCGATTCACTCGACGGCGCGCTCCACGTCCCGGATCGGTGGTTCGGCCTGATCCTCCTGGCCGAGGGCGTGAGCGCCCTCGTCGTCGGCGCGTCCGCGGTCGGCGCCGCGCGCCGCCTGCGCCTCGCCAAGGGCGCGCTGCTGTCGGTCATGGCCGTGCTGATCATGATGGCCACGCGGCACAGCACCTTCCTGCTCGCCATGATCTTCGGCGTCGCCTTCGTGGTCGACGGCCTCGTCCGGATCACGATCGCCGGCCTGCTGAAATTCGCCGGCTGGCGGATGTCGGTCGCCCTGGGCGGCCTCAGCATCGCCTTTGGCCTGTTCCATCTCCAGCCCTGGCCGACCTGGTACGCCGGCACGGTCGGCTACTGCATCGGCATGTTCCTGATCCTGAACGGCGCCAACCTCGCGCTGGTCGGGCTGCGTACCCGGCGCCTGGGCACCGCCGAGCCGGCCGCCGCCGCGACCGGCGCCGGCGCGACCGAGCCCGGCAGCCTGACGGTCTATGTCTGGACGCCCACCGGGCAGGCGACCACCCCGGCCGGCCAGCGGCTGATCCGGCGCTACGTCGCCTCCGTCGACAAGGCCGGGCGGTTCTCCACCGGCCACGCGGCCCTGCAGCAGGGCGACGACCTCTACGTCAGCCACTACCCCGCCGTGGAGATCGACCGCTCCCCCGCCAACCTGCGCTCGAGCCTGCGCGCGGGCCCGGAGAACGACGTGCCCGGGCGCTTCCTGCCCTCGCACGCCGCGGAGGTGGCGGATTGGTGCCCGGCCACGGTGGCGGTGACGCTGAACGGCATCGACGCCGCCCGGCTGCGGGCGTTCTGGGCGCAGTACAGCCGCGACACCACCTACAACTTCATCAGCCGCAACTGCTCGACCACGGTGGCGCGGGCGCTGGACATCGCCGTGGAGGGCGCGTTCAGCCGCGGCGGCCATCCCTGGCGGCAGCTCGCGGCGGCGCTGACCACGCCGGAATTCTGGGCCGCGGCCTTCCTGCGCAACGGGGCGCGGTCCATGACCTGGACCCCGGGTCTCGTCCTCGACTACACGCGGGCGCTGAGCGCCCTCGTGGATCCGGCCTCGCCGGTGCCGTCGATCGCCTGGAAGCGGGTCGGCTGGCGGCTCCTGCGCAACTGGCGGGCGCGGGACCTCGCGTCCCTGAGCCCGATCGCCCGGCGATCCTCCGTGCCGGGGGCCGGTCCGACAGAGGCCTGAGCGCGGCCAGGTCGGGACTCGGGCCGCGGCCCCCGCCGCTCACGGGTCCTTCACGGGTCCTTGCGGGCGGCGGCGGGGCGACCGGCGGCGAGATCGCCCGCGATGGCCTGCATCACCGCCAGCGTGTCGACCTCGTCCTGCTCGGCGCCGTGGTCGCTGAGCTTCACGATCACCGTGCCGGTCGCGCGATTGACGTAGATGTACTGGCCGTAGACGCCGATCGCCGAGATGTCGTCGTCCTCGCCCCCCGGCGCGTGCCACCACTGGGCCGAGTACTGCCAGCCGTCGACGTCGCGCCGGGCCGGCGTCATGATCCGCTCGATCCAGCGGCCCGGGATGATGCGGTGTTCGCCCGACCGGCCCTGGTCGGCCACCAGCAGGCCGAGGCGGGCGAAGTCGCGGGCCGTCGCGTTGATGCAGCAGAACGCCTTCTCGATGCCGCCGGGCCGGTCGAGGTTCCAGGTGGCGTCGGCCTGGGCGCCCATCGGCTTCCAGATCCGCTCCGAGAGGATGTCGGCCAGCGGCTTGCCCTCGACCCGGGCGAGGATCAGGCCGAGCAGCTCGGTGTCGATGCTGCGGTAGCGGCCCTTGGTGCCGGGCTTGAAGGCCAAGTGGGCGTTGTCGCGCACGAAGGCCGTGAGGTCGCGCGTCAGGTACATCCCGGCGGTGCCGGTCAGGGGGTGCCGGGGATCGTAGTTCTCCGGCACCGCGATCCCGCTCGCCATGTCGAGGAGGTTGCGCACGGTGATCTGACCGAACACCGCGCCGTTCCGCAACTCGGGCAGGAGCGTGGAGACCCGGTCGGTCTCGGCGAGCTGGCCCCGCGCCACCGCGGCGCCGACCAGCAGCGAGACGACGGACTTCGCCACCGACCACGAGGGAAACAGCGTCTCCGGTCCGGTGCCCGCGCGCCGCCATTCGTGGATCAGGACGCCGTCCTGCAGCACCAGGAACGCGTTGGTGTGGGTCGCGCCCAGCACCGTCATCAGCGGGACCGTCTTCCCCTTCCAGGGGACGCGGTCGAGGATCGGGCGCGGCCGCACCGGCAGGTCGCTCGCCCGGGCCGGGGCCTGGACGATCCGGCTCGGGAACCACGTGCCCACCGACGACGGCTCGATGACCGCGAGCGCCGCCAGGGTGACGGGGTCGGGGACGTTGATCAGCGCGGCGGCGGTCCAGGCGCAGCCGACGACGGCCGCGCCGCTCGCCGCCGCGATCGCGCTCCAGCGGCGGCCCCGGCGTGTGCGGGCCGGGGAATCCGGGATCGCCATGGACGCGGTCATGCTGGGTCTGTGTCGCTCTGGATCGTCGCGGTCGCGCGGCCGGCCCCGGGGCGGGACGGCGCGCGGTCACCATGATCAGGAGGCATTAACGAAAGCCCCAACCGGCCCTGGCACGGGGCCGGCCCGTCGCCGGCGCGGCGGCGGAGGGCCGGTTCGGAAATGTTCACGGATCTGTGGCCTTGTGTCCGGCGGCCGCCGACGTCCCACGGCCGTTTCGACGCGGATCCGGGCCGGCCCGGCGCCGCCCCGTCCGGTCGGGCGTCCGACGCGAACCTGGTTCTACACGCCGCGACCGCCCGACTCACCCAGCCCGCGCAGCCCGAAAGTCCGCCGTGCCATGAATCCGTACCTGATCCTCGGGCTCGCTATCGGCGCGGAGGTGACCGCCACCCTGGCGCTCAAGGCCGCCGAGGGCCTCACCCGCCCCGGGCCGACGGTGATCGTGGCCCTCGGATACGGCACCGCCCTGTGGCTGATGTCGACCAGCATGGACATGCTCCCGATCGGTGTCGTCTACGCGATCTGGTCTGGGATCGGCATGATCGGCGCGGCGGTCGGCGGCGCGTGGCTGTACGGTGAGGCGATCAACCCGACGATGCTGGTGGGCATCGGGGTGATCGCCGTGGGCGTGACCATCCTGGCCGCCGGCCAGGGCCAGCACTGAGGCTCCGGCTCCGGGCCGGTCCCGAAACGGGACACTCTCGCCACATCCTCGCCGCGAACGTGCCGTCAAGCTTGGCCTTCGTCCGGTCGGAGCGGAACACCGCCCGGCGGGTCAGGCTGGAGGAGCACGGAGCGCGGATGCATGCAGGGTAGCGAGAGGACGAAGGTCGGTCCTGCACTGATCGTTCTGGCGGCGGCCGGGGGCCTGGGGGCCTGCAACACCGCCTCGCCGGTGCTCACGACGGGATCGATCCCCGACCGCAAGCCGCCGATGGTCGTCAGCGACGCCGAGCGCGATTGTCTCGGCCGCGCCATGTACTTCGAGTCGAACCGGAGCGACAGCGACGGGCTGGTCGCCGTCGGCACCGTGGTCATGAACCGGCTCGAGAACGCGATCTTCCCGGGCGGCATCTGCGCGGTGGTCGGGCAGCCGGGACAGTTCGCGCCGGGCGTCCTCACCAAGCCGATGCAGGAGAAGGATCTCCAGAAGGTCGCCGACGCCGCCGACGCCGTCCTGGCCGGCGAGCGGCACCCGAAGGTCGGGAAGGCGATGTTCTTCCACACCGCGGGCCACCACTTCCCCTACACGAACATGCACTACGTGGCCGTCGCCGGCGGCAACGCCTTCTACGAGAAGCGCGACAGGCGGACGGCCAAGCTGGAGAAGCAGGACAAGCCCGCGCAGCAGGACAAGGCGGCCACGCCCACCCTTCCCGCTACCGCCCTGACCTTCGCGGCCGTACCCGCGCCGCCTGCCGCGAGCCCTTGATCGCGGCGGCCCGCGTCGCTCGCCGCGTCGCGGGATCCCGGCGGCGAGCGCCGGTCAGCCGGCCGCGGCATCCTCGGCGCGGCCCGCCCGCAGGGTTCGGGCCTCCTGCCGGGCGGCGGCCAGCACCCGCTGCCGGCTCACCGGTTCCCGCAGCGCAGCCCACAGACGGAGCAGCTCCAGCGTCGGCAGCGCGTCGCATTCCGGGGACGCGTCCCCGGATGCGTCCCCGCACCCGGTGAAGAAGATCTCGACCGGGCGCCCCAGGGCCTCGGCCAGTCTCCCCAGCAGCGCGTCGGCCTGGACGGTCGGGATCATGGAGAATCCTGTTTCTGCGCGGACGGTCGAACCGGATCCTTACCTTTAAGTTGTATGCTCGGCATTCAACCAGGTTACTGCACCGCCATGTCCGACGACGACGGTTTTGACCGCATGGTGGAGGCGACCATCCTGGCCCATCAACTCGTGGCCGCGCACGGCACGGCGACGATGAAGCTCCTGTCCCGGTTGCTGCTCATGGACATCGGTACGGAGATCGCGGCGCGGCGCGACGCCGACCCGGCCGCCAACGACAATCCGGACGTCCGGGAGGATTAGAACCCGCTTCGCCGGCGTTCCGGTCGGACCGGGTCCCGACGGTTGAACCGGCCTGATCCGTAATCCTTCGGGCGGTGCAATGGAGCGGGCGGCAAATCTGTTGATCGGCCCATCGATCCGATCAGGCGGCATTTACAACGATGGATAACGGCCTAGCTTCTGGGTAGAAACTACCCACGAATCACGGATCCATCGCCGATGATCGCCGAACGGGTAGCACTCGCTGGTGCGCTCCTCCTGCTGAGCATCACGCCCTCGGTCTCCCAGCTGCGCCGTCCGATGACGTGTACGGTGGAGGCGTCGACCGGTCTCAATGCCGCCGCACCCGAAGGGGCGACACCGCAGCCCCACAAGGCCCGGACATTCTCGCTGGTCTCCAGCGGCGGCCTGCTGACCGTGATCTCGGCCGGACGTTCCGACTACTACGAGTGCCAGACGGCCTCGCCGCGGCTGAACGAGCGCACCCCGCGCAACGCGATCAAGTGTCAGAACGGCGTCTACTTCCTGCTGATCGATCTCAACAAGATGAACTTCGTCGAGGCGCAACTCAATCCCGAGGACCGCAACGACGTCAAGGTCAGCTACGGGAATTGCCGGACCTTGTAGGGGCGTCGCCGGCGACCTAGTCCATGTGGATCAGGACGTAGGCGGCGGCGGCAACGGCCGTGAGGGTGAGGACGACCAGCAGCGCCGTTTTCCCGGACGGTCCCTCCGGTGGGTCTGAGGCGTCGGTCATGCGGCTCCTCCAGGCCGGTCAGCGGACGGGGACGACCGTCCCCGTCCGCTGACCGGCCGGTGACGGGGCCTGTGCCGAAAGGCCCCGGTCCTCCGGTTGGTTCCCTGGCCCCGCCCCGGTCCGCATTCTGCGCCCGGCCTGGACGATCACCGGCAGAAATGCGCCGCGGCCGGCGTCCACTGGCCGAAACCCGTCGCGACCATGTTCGCCACGACCCGGCAGATGTAGATCTTCTGCGCCGCGTTGTTGTGCGGGCCGGCATGATAGCGCGCCACGGCCATCGTCCAGCTGCCCTCCCGCTGCTTCAGATCCCGGAGGAATTGCGTCGCGTAGTCCACGTTCGCGCGCGGGTCGATCATGGCCTCGACCGAGGCGAACTTGCCGCCGCGATAGTGGTGGTTGATCTGCATGCAGCCGAGATCGATCAGGCGCGCGCCCCGGCGGCGCGCCGCGGTGAAGTGGGCGAGCACGTCCTGGGGCCCCATCGCGAAATAGGCCGGCCCTTCGATGTTCATGGCGTAGGGCTGGAGGGAGCCGCGCTTGCCGGTCTCCGTAAGGCCGACAGCGTAGAGCACGCCAAGGGGCACGCCGTACCCGACCGTCCCGAGATTGGCGACGTTGGCGGCCACCGTGTTCAGGCGCTGCTCGAGCGCCATCTGGGCGGACAGCGTGACGTAGATCCGCTGCGCGGGATTGCGGAGTTCGCAGGCCGTCGACTGGCTCGCCGGGCCGGCGGGGCGCAGGCCTCAGCGATCCCGCGGGGGCGGATCCCGGGGGCGCGCCCGGGATCCGGGAGCAGCCTCAGGCCGCCCGAACGGGGGCGTCCAGGCGCTTCGCCTCTCGGCGGAACCGGTGCAGCACGAACTCGGTGTAGCCGTTCGGCTGGCTAGCGCCCTCGAAGACCAGGGCCTCGGCGGCGCGGAAGGCCGGCCCGTCGAAGCCCGGGGCCATCGGCCGGTAGGCCAGGTCGCCGGCGTTCTGGCGATCGACGATTTCGGCCATCCGCCGCAGGGCGGCGGCGACCTGCGCGCGATCCACGATCCCGTGGCGCAGCCAGTTGGCGATGTGCTGGCTGGAGATCCGCAGGGTGGCGCGGTCCTCCATCAGCCCGACCTCGTGGATGTCCGGCACCTTGGAGCAGCCGACGCCCTGGTCGACCCAGCGGACCACGTAGCCCAGGATTCCCTGGCAGTTGTTGTCGAGCTCCTCCCGCACCGCCTCCGGAGCGAGCGCGCCCTCGGCGAGCGGCAGGGTCAGCATGGCGGCGCGGGTCGCGGGCGCCCGGCCGGCGAGCGCCGCCTGGCGGGCGCGGACATCCACCTGATGGTAGTGGAGCGCGTGGAGCGTCGCGGCCGTCGGCGACGGCACCCAGGCGGTGTTGGCGCCCGCCTCCGGGTGGGCGCCCTTGGCGTCGAGCATCGCCGCCATCCGGTCGGGGGCCGCCCACATGCCCTTGCCGATCTGGGCGTGACCCGGCAGGCCGCAGGCGAGGCCGGCATCGACGTTGCCGTCCTCGTAGGCCTTGATCCAGGCGGTCGCCTTCATGGCGTCCTTGCGGACCACGGGGCCAGCCTCCAGCGAGGTGTGGATCTCGTCGCCGGTCCGGTCGAGGAAGCCCGTGTTGATGAAGAACAGCCGGTCCGCCGCCGCCGCGATCGCCGCCTTGAGGTTCAGCGTCGTGCGCCGCTCCTCGTCCATGACGCCGATCTTGAGCGTCCGCGGCGCGAGTCCGACCAGTGCCTCGACCCGGCCGAACAGCTCGACCGCGAAGGCGACCTCGTCGGGGCCGTGCAGCTTGGGCTTGACCATGTAGACCGAGCCGGTCCGGCTGTTGCGGAGCGGACCGGTGCCCTTCAGGTCGTGCAGGGCGATCAGCGCGGTGACCGCCGCGTCGAGGATCGTCTCGGGAATCTCGGCGCCGTCGAGGGTCACCGCGTCGGTGTACATGTGGTGGCCGACATGCCGGACCAGCATCAGCGACCGGCCCGGCAGGGTCAGGCGCCCGCCGTCGGGGGCCGTGAAGGTCCGGTCCGCGGCGAGCCGCCGCTCGATCGTGCGGCCGCCCTTGGACAGGGTGGCGACGAGGTCGCCGCGCATCAGGCCGAGCCAGCTCCGGTAGACCGCGACCTTGTCGGCCGAGTCCACGGCCGCCACCGAATCCTCCATGTCCATGATGGTCGAGAGGGCGGCCTCCAGCACCACGTCGGCGATGCCGGCCGGGTCGGTGCGTCCGATCGGGCTCGCGCGGTCGATGACGATCTCGATATGCAGGCCGTTGTGGCGCAGCAGGAGCGCGGTCGGCGCCGCGGCGTCGCCGGTAAAGCCCGCGAAGGTGGCCGAGCCGGTCAGGCCGGCGCTGCGGCCGGCGCCGAGGTCGATGGCGAGGCGGCCGTCCGTCACCGAGAAGCCCATGGCATCCGCCCAGGAGCCGACGCTGAGCGGCGCGGTCGCGTCGAGGAACGCCTTGGTCCGGGCCACCACCGCGGCGCCCCGGGCCGGGTTGAACCCGGTGCCGGGCGCGCGGTCGCCGTCCTGCGGGATCGCGTCGGTGCCGTAGAGGGCGTCGTAGAGGCTGCCCCAGCGGGCATTGGCGGCGTTGAGCGCGTAGCGGGCGTTGGAGATCGGCACCACGAGCTGCGGCCCGGCGATCGCGGCGATCTCCGCGTCCACGTTCTCGGTGGTCACCCGCACGGCCGCGGGCTCCGGCTGCAGGTAGCCGATCCGCGTCAGGTAGGCCGCGTAGGCCATCGGGTCGTGCGGCTCGCCGCGATGGTCGCGGTGCCAGGAATCGATGTCCGCCTGGAGGCCGTCCCGCCGGTCGAGCAGCGCCCGGTTGTGCGGTGCGAGATCGCGGACGATCGCGGCGAAGCCCGACCAGAACTGGTCGGCCGAGAGGCCGGTCCCCGGCAGCGCCTCCTCGGACAGGAAGGTGCGGAGATCCTCGGCGACGACGAGATTCGACATGGCGATCCTCTGGGATGCGTGGGCCCGCGCGTCAGAAAAAATCGAACGCGCCGTGAAAATTTTTTGATTTTCCCTCGATAGATCGCTTGGCATCCGCGAGAAAGGCGGCAAAAGGGATTTGATTTTTTCCGCAGCGTTGAGAATGCGCGACCAGAGCGACCTCGAGATCTTTGCCCGGGTGGTCCGCACCGGCAGCCTCACTCAGGCCGGTTCGGAACTCGGCCTGTCGGTCGCGGTGGTCTCGAAGCGGCTGAAGCGGCTCGAGGAACGCCTCGCCGTGCGCCTGCTGCATCGCACCACGCGGCGCGTGGCGCCGACGGATGTCGGGGCGGCCTTCTTCGAGCGGATCGCCCCGATCGTCGACGCCATCGCGGAGGCCGAGAGCCTCGTGTCGCAGACGGCGACGCGGGCCCGGGGGACGCTCCGGGTCACGGCGCCGAGCTCCTTCGGGCGCCTGCACATCGTCCCGCACCTGAGGGCCTTCTTCGCCCTCCATCCCGGCATCGTGCTGAACCTGGAGCTGAGCGACGATTTCGAGTCGATCGTCGAGCGCGGCTACGATCTCGCGATCCGGGTCGGCGCGCTGGAGAGTTCCGGGCTGACGGCGGTGCGCCTCGCGCCGGTGCAGCGGGTCCTCTGCGCGCGGCCGAGCTACCTCGACGCGGCCGGGCGGCCGCAGAGCCTCGAGGACCTGCGCGGCCATGTCTGCCTCGCCACCGAGAACCAGAATCCCTGGCGGCTGGTCGGGCCGGAGGGCCCCTGCACGGTCGGCGCGTCGGGGCCGCTGCGCACCCATTCCAACGAGGTGGTGCGCGAGGCCGTGATCGGCGGCCTCGGGATCGCGTTGCGCTCCACCTGGGACGTGCACGCGGAGCTCCGCGACGGCCTGCTGGAGGTGGTGCTGCCGGCCTACGCGGCGGCGGCCTCGGCGGGCATCTTCGCGGTCTACCCGAGCCGGGCCTTCGTGCCGGCCAAGACGCGGGCCTTCATCGCGTTCCTTAAGCAGGCCTACCGGTCGAGCGGGGCCTGGGCGGAGGGGTGAGGCGCGTGCTGCGGCGTCTCGCTCCTGCAGAGAGGGAGCACCCGATAGGCGTCTCATACCCTCTCCGGTCGATGACTGCGGCACCGCCGTCCTTGCGAGCGGAGCGAAGCAATCCAGCAGCGCCGGCTGGCCGGAATCGCGCTGCCCGGGGTCGCTTCACTGCGCTCGCGATGACGGAGAGCGGCGCATCGACCGATCTGGTCAGCCGGCGACCGTTCCGCCCTCACCCATTCGCGAAGAAATCCGGATCCGTCCGCGCCAGCATCCGCTTGAACGCCGCCCACTCGTTGTCGGGCTCTCCCTGGACCACGACGCGGTCGTAGCCGGCAGCGTACTGCCCGGCGGTCTTGGTGGCGATGGCGGAGGAGGGCCGGATCACCGGCGCGCCCGCCGCCTGGATCGCCAGCTGCGCCCGGCACGAGCGCTCCATGTTGTGCATCAGCCGGAACGCCTCGCCGACCGTGCGGCCGCAGGTCAGCAGGCCGTGATTGCGCAGCACCATCACGGGCTTGTCGCCGAGATCGGCCACCAGCCGCTGCCGCTCGTCGAGGTCGAGGGCGATGCCCTCGTAGGCGTGGTAGGCGACGCGCCCCGTGAACTGCATCGACCACTGGTTCAGGGGCAGGAGCCCCTCCTCCTGGCAGGAGACCGCGACGCCCGCCACCGTGTGGGTGTGCAGCACGCAGATCGCGTCGTGGCGCGCGGCGTGGATGGCGCTGTGGATCGTGAACCCGGCCGGGTTGATGCCGAGCCCCATCGGGTCCTCGAGCACCTTCCCGTCGATGTCGACGGTGACGAGGTTCTCCGGCGTCACCTCCTCGAAGCGCATCCCGTAGGGGTTGATCAGGAACCGGTGCCCGCCGCCCGGCAGCCGCGCCGAGATGTGGGTGTAGATGCTGTCGTCGAGGCCCAGCCGATGGATCAGCCGGTAGGCGGCCGCGAGGTCGACGCGCATCGCGCGGGTCGCGGCGTGATCGGCGGGGTCCGTATCCCGGTCCGCGACGATCGACGGTGTGGCTGCGCTCATGCGACGGCTCCCTGCCGGTCGGCCCTGTCGGCCCTCCGGGATCGCCGCCCGGCGCAGGCGGTCCCGCGATCCCCGGGGGCCCGGGGCGGGTGCTCGGGGCGAGGTCCGGGAATCGCCGGCAGGGTGCACCAGGGCGCGCGACCCGGCAATGCGGCGGGCGCCCGGGCGGCGACGGCCGCGTCCCACCGGGCT
This sequence comes from Methylobacterium sp. ME121, assembly GCF_000974725.1. Taxonomy (NCBI): domain Bacteria; kingdom Pseudomonadati; phylum Pseudomonadota; class Alphaproteobacteria; order Hyphomicrobiales; family Methylobacteriaceae; genus Methylobacterium; species Methylobacterium sp. ME121. The sequence goes on along the minus strand of NZ_BBUX01000032.1, from coordinate 47,333 downwards.
GCCGCCCGCGCGGTCGGTCGCGCGAGCCGTTTCCCGGTCCCCTGCTCGGACGGGCGGTCACCGGGCGGAAAGAGCGCGAGCGCCTCCTCCGCCAGGACGCCGCCCGTGATCGCGATCTGGCGGAACGCCGACCAGTCCGCGACCTGCGTGCAGGTGATCGTGATCTGGTCGATCTTCGTGGCGAGCTGCTGCAACGAGGCGGCGAAGACGACGCGCGGGAGCCCGCACCAGACGATCGCGCCCATGCACATCGCGCAGGGGTCGCCGGACGTGTAGAGGGTCGTCCCCCGCAGCGCCTCCGGCCCGTGCTGCGCGAGGAAGCGGCGGATCGCCACCATCTCGCCGTGGGCCGTGGGATCGCGCTGCTGCTTCCCGAGATACAGGCCCCGGGCGCGGATCGCGCCCCCGCGCGACGATGACGGCGCCGAACGGGAAGTCGGCGCGGCGCGCCTCGGCGATGGCCGCCCGCATGAAGGTCTCGGCCGCGGCCCCGAGGAACGCGCGCGCCGGCCCGCGTCGGGCGCGACGGGCGGTGCGTGGCCGCGCCGCGCCCCGTGCCGCGGAGCTGGCTAGTCATGGTCGGTTCCGCCGCGCTGTCTCGAGGGGCTGTCCCGGCGGCCGCGACGCGGCCCGCGGCCGTCCCGGAAGCGCGGCCTAGAAGCGCTGCTCCGTGCGGCCGGGATTGGGGCCGCGGCCGTGATAGGACGCCATGCACAGGTGCCAGATCTGCGAGCCGAGGTCGTAGAGGCTGAGGTTGTTCGGGTTCGGATAGCTGAAGATCTGGGCCCGCGCCTGCTCGCGGCAGGCGGCGTCCTGCGGGCTCTGGATGGGCGGCTCCGGAACGGATTGCGCCGCCGCCCCCGTGGTCAGGGCGATCGCGGTCGCGAAGGCAATCAGCGGGAGGCGCATCGTCACAGGTCTCCGGGTACGGCGCCGCGGCGGCCGGTGTCCGGCCGGCCGCGGATCTGGGAAGCGGTATGTGGCGCGGGCGGCGCGTTCGTCAGCGGCGACGCCAATGACAGTTGCGGTGCCAACGGCAGTTACGATGCCAGCGATCGTTGTAGGTCCGGTAGAGGCGCCGGCCTCCGTAGGAGCGGGCTCCGTAGAACGCCGGGCCCGGGCCGTAGAACCGGCGAACGTCTGGGACGCACCGGCCCCAGGGGGCGGTGGAATCCGGGCCCGCACCAGTCGCCGACCCGGGTCAGCCCGCTCGCGTCGCCGGCCAGCGGCGCTGGTGAGCGGGAACGCCGACGCGGGGACCGCCAGGACCAGGCCGCTCAACACAAGGGCCACGAGCCCCATCATCCGCACGGAATGCACGGCGTGATCCTCCCGCGACCGGCGCGCTGTCCGCGTCCGGAGCGTGCGTCACGCTGCTTGCCAAGCAAGACTGATGTCAACGGATCGCATTCAATCAATGCCCGTATCCACTACGCATTATCGTCTGTGTTCGACGCGGTTTCCGTTCTGTATTAAGTTTTCGTCAATGTATTCGACCTTGCCTGACTTGCCCGGCACGCCGGTGGCGGATCGGGAGAGGGACCGTGAACAGCGCGGATCGTCGGGCCGGCGGGCGGTCTCGGCCCATCGTGACGGCCGGCCTCGCCACCCTCGTCCTCGCGCGCGCCGCCGGTCCCGGCGGCGCGCGGGGCGGCTTCGATGAGGGGGCCGGGCGCCCGGCCGACCTCGCGACCGGTGCGGAGGCGGACGCGCTGCCCGACACGATCGTGGAGATCGGCTCGATCACCAAGGTGTTCACGACCGCGCTGCTCGCCGGGGCCGTCGACGCGGACCGCCTGCGCCCCGGCACGCCGCTGCAACTCGCCGACTTCACCTCCGGGATGCCGACCCTGCCGGGCGACCTGCCGCGTCCCCTGGCGGAGCGCGGCGTCCGGACCTGCCCGCCGGAGGCGTTCCTGGCCTGGGTGTCGCGCTGGAGCCCGGAGGGATCCGAGGCGGGCGGCTGCGCCCTGCCCGCTCCCTACCGGTACTCGAATGCCGGCATCGGCCTGCTCGGCTACGGTCTCTCCGAACGTCCCGGCGCGCCGTGGGAGAGCCTCATGCCCGAACGGATCACCGGCCCGCTCGGGATGACCAGCACGGCGGTCACCGCGAAGCCGACCGACCGCGAGCGTCTCGCGCAGGGCCACGGCACGGAGGGCCAGCCGTCAGGTCCTGGCCGGTCTTCCTGAAGGTCGGCGGGACCTACGGCGTCAACAGCGCGGTCGACGTCGATCCGGGCAAGCATCTCGTCGTCTTCGTGGCCGGCGGCCAGCCGAAGATCGGCGCGGAGCGCCTCGGCGTGGCGCTGTCCCGCCACATCCGGTGAGCGGACCCCGGCTGCGCGGGGCGCTCACCCCGCCAGCGCGGCCTCGATCCCGGCCCCGATCGCCAGGAGCCGGCGATCCTGACCGTGCCGGGCCAGCAGCATCAGGCCCGCCGGCCGGGGCAGGTCCGGCATCGGCAGGGACAGGCCGGTGAGATCGAAGAAGTTGCCGAACGCGGTGTTGCGCAGCATCAGGCGGTTGGCCGCCAGGAAGGCCGCGTCGTCCGCCGCCAGCGGGGCGGTGAGCGGCGCCGTGGTGGCGGTCGCCGGGAGCGCCAGCACGTCGAGCGGGGCGAGGTACCGGTCGAAGGCGGCGATCAGCGCGGCCCGCCGGCGCATCGTCCGGATGTAGCCCGCGGCCGTCGCGCCCCGCCCGGCCACGATGCGGCGATGGACCCGCGGGTCGTAGCGGTCGGCCGCGCTGTCCAGCCAGTCGGCGTGGATCGCCGCGGCCTCGATCGCCGCGAGGGAGCCGTCCGGGAGCGCCGCGTCCATGGCGGCGAGGTGGTCGTCGATCGGGTGATCGGCGATCCGGGCGCCGGCCCGGGACAGGCGCGACAGCACCCGCTCGAAGGCCTCGGCGACCGGCCCTTCCGTCTCGGTGAACAGCAGGCCCCGCGGCACGCCGATGCGCAGGCCGGCGACGGCGAGCGCCTCCAGCGGCGCGGGCTCCTCGCCCGCCATCACGGCGTCGGCGGCCGCGCAATCCGCGACCGTCCGGGCGAGGGGCCCCAGGGAATCGAGGGCGTAGGACAGCGGGAACGCTCCCTCCAGCGGCACGCGGCGGGCGGTCGGCTTGAAGCCGACGACGCCGTTCAGCGAGGCCGGGATCCGGACGGAGCCGCCCGTGTCGGACCCGATCGCGATGTCGCTCGTCCCCTGCCCCACCGAGACCCCGGCGCCGGAGGACGAGCCCCCGGGGATGCACGCCGGATCGGCGGCGTTGCCGGGGGTGCCGTAATGCGGGTTGAGGCCGAGCCCCGAGAAGGCGAACTCGGACATGTTGGTCTTGCCCAGGATCACCGCGCCGGCCCGGCGCAGCCGGGCGACCACCGGGGCGTCGGTCCGCGCCGGGGCGGCGTCGGCGAGCAGGATCGAGCCGGCGCGCGTGGTCTCGCCCGCCACGTCGAACAGGTCCTTGATCGAGACCATCGCGCCGTCGAGGGGGCCGAGGGAGATCCCGTCCCGGCGGCGCGCATCGGCGGCGTCCGCCGCCGCGCGGGCCTGTTCCGCGTACAGGCGGGTGAAGACCGCCGGGTCCCCCTCGGCGATCCGGGCCAGACGCTCCTCGACGGTCTCGCGTACGCTCATGGTCCTCACCGCACGATGTGATCCGGCCCGCCCCTGCAAACGGAGGGCCGGTCCGCGTCAGAACGTGCCGGGATAGGCGCCGCCATCCATCAGCAGGTTCTGCCCGGTGATGAAGCCCGCCTGCTGGCTGCACAGGAACGCGCAGGCGGCGCCGAACTCGTCGGGGTGGCCGAAGCGGCCGGCGGGGTTGTCGCGGGCCCGCGCCTCCAGGAACGCCTCCACGGTGGTGCCGGCCTTGGCGGCCCCCGCCGCCGCGTTGCTGCGGATCCGGTCGGTGTCGAAGGGGCCGGGCAGCAGGTTGTTGATCGTCACGCCGTGCCGCACGGTCTTCCGCGCGAGCCCGGCCACGAAGCCCGTCAGTCCCGAGCGGGCGCCGTTCGACAGGCCGAGATGCTCGATCGGCGCCTTCACGGCGCCGGAGGTGATGTTGACGATCCGGCCGAACCCGCGGCCGATCATCCCGTCGACCGTCGCCTTGATGAGCGCGATCGGCGCCAGCATGTTGGCGTCGAGCGCCCGGATCCAGGCGTCGCGGTCCCACTCGCGGAAATCGCCGGGGGGCGGGCCGCCGGCATTGTTGACCAGGATGTCGGGCTCGGGGCAGGCGGCGAGCGCGGCGGCCCGGCCGGCCTCGGTGGCGATGTCGCCCGCGACGGTGGTCACGGTGGCACCTGTCGCGGCGCGGATCTCGTCCGCGGTCCGCTCCAGCGTCTCCGCGGTGCGGGCCGTGATCGTCACCGCGACGCCCTCCCGGGCGAGCGCCAGGGCGCAGCCCTTGCCGAGCCCCTTGCTCGCCGCGCAGACGAGCGCCCGGCGCCCGCTCAAGCCGAGATCCATGGGAAGCCTCCGTGAGCCGGCCCTCGCCGCGAGGGCGCCCGGCGCGTCATAGCGCGCCGGGGGCCGTCCCCGGAAGCGGCCCGGGACAGGGCGCGGGGCGTCCCGGGGTGACGTCAGTGGGGAGCCGTCCGGCGGAGGATGCCTTACGGCCGGAACCGGGATCCGTGCCGCTGGCGCCGCCACCGGGCGCGGACGCCCGGCCGGCTTCTGGCGCTCACCACGTGCGCAGGTCGCGGGCGTCGGGCACGTCCGGACGCTCCTCCCGCTCCGGAGCGACGAACCCCGCCCACAGCAGCGCCACCGCCCCGGTGAGGAGCGGAAGGGACGTGCTGAGGACGAGGCTGAGGGTCACGGCGATCCTGCCAAGCGGACGGCGTCGAGACGACGAGATCAGAATTCTATGACCTGAGAATTGTTTTCGCCGGCTTAAGGCGAGTGCTCGCAATTGCGGGAGCTCGGGGAAATCTGCGCGGCGCCCCTCGCGCCGGCGCGGCCACCGTGCGCCCTGCCGGCTGCGTCGCGCGCTCGGCGGGGGCCGACGCACGGCGGGTCAGCGCGGTGATAGGCCGGATACCCGCGTTCCTGGATCAAGGGGAGCGGGCCGCGATCCGGGCCGGACGTTTGCCCGACCGGGGCCGGCGCGCCCCGGCTCAGGGCCGATCCGCCGCTCCGGACAGGGCGCCGAACTCGTTGACCATGCACTCGTGCATCCGGCGCAGCCACGCCCGTGCCTCCGCCCGCTGGGCCTCCGCCCGTTCGGCCCGCTCGTCCGACGCGCGGGCCTGCGCCTCGGCCTGCTCGGCCCGGGCGAGCGCCGCCGCGAGGAGCGCCTCGGCGTGGCGGGCCCGCTCCTCCGCGGCGCGGCGCGCCGTCTCGGCCGCGCGCACGGAACTCTGGGCCTCCCGGACGGAATCGCGGGCGCTCGCCTGCAGGGCGCGCAACCGCGCCGCGGCGCCGCGCACGGCGGTCAGGGACGTCGACCAGTCATCCTCGGCCGCGGAAAACGCCGGCGCGGCCGAGGCGGCGCCGGAGAACAGCGCCACGACCCGGTCGACCGGGTCGGCGCGGCCGTCGCGCGGCGAGGCCGGGTCGGACAGGGGATGGGGCTCCGTCGGCCCGTCCCACGCGCGGGCGGCGCTCATGCCGCGGCCTGCTCGGTGAGGTCCGAGAACTCGGACAGGATCGCCTGCTGGACGCGGTCCAGCCATTCCTCGGCCTGCCGGGCCCGATCCTCGGCGGTGCGGGCGCGGGCCTCGGCCGCCTTGGCGCGCTCCTCGGCGGCGGCGACCTGCGCCTCGGCGCGCAGCTGGACCTCGCGCGCCTGCATCTCGGCCATCCGGGCGCGCTCGTTGGAGGCGTGGATCTCCTCCCGGACCTGATCCAGCACCTGCTCGATCCGCGCCTCCCGCTCGCGCGCCTGGGCCTCGATCACGCGCGCCTGGCGCGCGGCGGTCTGCACCCGGTTGATGAGCGCGTCCCAGTCCCGCGGCGCGGCCGGCGGTGTCGGGGACTCGGTCCGCGCTTGCAACGACGCGACGGCGCGCAGGACGTTGCCGAGGTCGGGCTCGGGCGCGGCACCGGCGCCGCGCTTGACCTTGTCCGCGGACCGAAACCGAGGATCGCTCAGAAGCCTCTGCAGCTCGCTCACGGATCCCCTGCTCCCTGTGGACGCAATTCTGATCCGACTAAACTGTTTAGAATGGTTAACGAAGGATTAAACGGCGAGCGATAAGGTGTCGGACTATTAACGCCGCGGATCGCTCGCGCGCGGTGGCCACGGGCGGCGGCCCCTCGGCAGGCGCCGGATCGCCGGCACCTGCCGGCGGCGGGTTCGCCGGCGCGCTCGCAGGACGTGTTGTTTGATACAGAATTCGCGCCTCGAATGACCGCGTATTCAGTCCGTCGTTACGGGTTGAAATGTTTGTAGTTCGGGAGATCGCGATGGCCGGGTACCGCTCGGACGAGGCTTGGAGGCCGGCCTTCAAGACCGGACAGATTTTCTTCGGGGCCCCTCAGGAATGCTGTGACTGCCTCATCTGGGAGCTCCGGACATCCGGCGCGCGGATCGAGGTCCGGCCGGAGGCGGTGCCGCCGCGCACCGTCCGGCTCGTCTCGATCGCCCTGATGCTGAACCAGGCCTGCGAGGTCGTCGCGCGCACGGGCCGGACGATCGAGCTGAGGTTCTCCGCGCCTCCGGAGCCCGCCGGCGCGACGGCCGCGGGGACGGGCGCCGGTCCCGCACGCGATGCGCCCGACGCGACGCGGCCCGTGCTCGGCCGCACGCGATTCCCGCCGGAGCGGTCATAAGTCTTCCTCATCACCGCGAAACCACCGCGAAACCGCCGCGGAGCACCCGAGGAGGTGCGCCATGACCGCCCCGCAAGTCATCGCAACGATCTTCTTCCTGGTCTCGGCCGGTTCGGCGACGGCGCTGGCCGTCATGGCGGCGGCCTCGGCCGTGCTGGACGCGGTGGCGGAGGCCTGCGACCGCCCGCGGCCGGACGCGGGACGGGACCGGGCGCGCCGCGTCTCGGAGGCCGTCTGCCGGCTGCGCCGCGCGGCCCTCGCCCGCGCCGCGACACCGTAGGACTCCGGTCTCGCCGGCGGCGCGGCGTAGCCGCGGGACAGTGCGGCCGAGGCCGCTTCGGCGGGGTGCCGCCCCGGTGCGCCGTCGCTGTTGAGACCGCGTGCCCGTGCGCGGGGCCGGAGGCAGCCGGGAGCGCATCGCCCTGACCGTCGTCGAGATCCATCGCTCGCCCGGGAGGGCGGCCGGGCTGTGCGCGGCGCGCGTCCTCCGCACGCTGCTCCGGCGCGGCCCGGTGGTGTCGGTCGGACCGGGCGGGATCTTCGACCGGCGGCTCTCCACCGACTGGATCCCCTGGACGGCGGCGCGCGGCATCGCGACGGTGCAGATCCGGCGTCGGCGCATGATCGCCTTCGAGGTCGATCCGCGGATCGCCGCGTCCCTGCCCTGGGCGAAGCGCGCGCGGCGCGTGGCGCGGTTGAACCGGGTTCGTCGGCGACCACCGATACCGGATCGCGTCCGTCGACCTGCGCGGCGGCTTCCCGTCCCTGTCCGACGCGGTCGCGCGCGGCTGGTCCGGGTCTCACGGGTCCCCGTGCGGCTCCTCACCCCGGACGAGGGGGCGTCATCGCGCCGATGACGCGCACGGGCGAGCCTGATCGTCTCGCCGCGCGGGGCGGGCCGCCGAGCGACTGTGGGATGGGCGGGCAAGCGCGCTGCCAAAGGCCGCGTCAGGTTCGGCAGACCCCTTCGGGGTCGGTGATCCCGCGAGGGATCCGTTCGAGGCGCATGCTCTGGAGAAAGCCGGACACTTCACGGCGTCGAGTGGTGGAGACGACAGGGATCGAACCTGTGACCTTTCCCATGTCAAGGGAATGCACTACCGCTGTGCTACGTCTCCTCATCGATCACGATCAGGTTCACCGAACCTGGACGCCATCGAGATAGTCCATATTGGTCAGTAGCTTATGAGGAGTGTCGACCACCCTGTCAAGGTAGTGCCCTCCCGCTGAGCTACGCGCCCGGCCCGGCGCCGTTCGGGCTCCGGTGGGCGGGGCCTATAGCGGCTGCCCGGCGAGGGCGCAAGCGGAACCTGCATGCCGAGGCCGATCGATCGCGTCCCCCGCCGGTCCGTCCCGGGCACGCGCCGACCCGATCGCATCGCGCCGCGGTCGGATAGCGCATTCGGCATCAGTGGCTTAGAGACGGTCACATCGAGCCGGCGGGGTCGACCCGCCGGGATCCGTCCCCGGTCCGAACGCGCCATGGTGCACGCCGACGGAAAAATGCGCTATGGCCCTGCCGCTCGGCATCCGGCCGCGCCGCGACACATGGCGGACACTTGGCGCCGGCATGCCGCCGCCTCACGCTTCAGGACATGCGCTACTTCATCGACCACGATCAGGGCGATTCGATCCGCGGCTGGATCGTGCCGGACAATCCCCTCGCCATCAGCCGGGTCGTGGTCGCGGTCGACGGACGACGCGTGGCCGAGGTCCCGGCCAGCGTCATCGACGAGGCCTTCAAGCGCAACGGCTGGCACGCCACCGGGCAATGCACCTTCGTGGTCAGCGAGGCCGAGGTGCCGGGCCTGTCCGAGATCCCGCGGCTCGAACTCTACGATGCCGACACCAACGTGCTGGTCTACCGGCGCATGCCGGCCGAGGGGCAGATCCGGCAGCGGGTGATGCTGGTCAACACCGGCATCGAGCCTGAGATCGTGCTCCAGACGGCGCTCTTCCCGTATTTCCAGCACTGCTATTTCGGCATCCACAAGCTGCCGGACGAGATCCTGAGCTGCGTGCTGGCCGGCCCGGCCGCGCCGTCGGCCTTCCTGTCGGGCGCCGTGACCATCCCGCGCTACGAGAACTTCATGACGCCGGACCTGATGGTCACGGCCATCCTGCTCCAGGAACCGCAGATCGAGATGGCGGCCCGGATGCGCTGGCTGAAGGCCCGGGCCGCGGATGCCGCCGATCCCGGGCGCAGCTGGCGCCTGGGGCCGCTGGCCGAGGCCGCCGCCTTCGCGGACGACTACGACTTCTCCGACGTGAAGAGCCTCAAGCGCTTCTTCCGCATGCTGCCCGAGCCCGCCTACCGGCTGCTCTACAACCCGCTGACCCGCCAGCTCGGGACCCGCATGCCGGACGACCGGCTGCATCCGGGCAACTCGATCGCGGCGATCGAGATTCTCGCCCGGGTCGGGATCGTCGGCCACAAGACCCGGTTCTCCGCCTTCGCGTCGACGCTGTTCGACCGCCTCGGGATCGGAACGCCGATCCCGACCCTGCCGCCGGTGCCGGCCGAGACGCTGGCGCTGGCCGAGCGCCTGAAGAGCGTCAAGGCGGTCGAGGACATGATCGTGTTCGACGTGGCCATGTCGGATGCCGTGAAGGCCTCGGTCGACAAGAGCTGGAGTTGATGGTGCGTTCGACCGGGCCGGCGGTGCCCGAACTCCGCCTCCCGACGGCGCAGGTCGCGGGGCTCTGGGGCAAGCGGCGCGCCCTCCCGGCGCGGGCGGGCGCCGACGGGCTGCGCGTCGCGCTGCCGGATCTCGCGGGCCGCTGGGTCGAGATCATCCTGTCCAACGACCCGGCCGAGGCCCGCGACACCCTCCCCGACATCAGCTTCGTCGGTCCCGACGGGCGGCCGGGCACGCTGCTGCCCCAGGAGGCCCGGGGCGGCGGTGCCTTCGCGTGGATCGGCTGCCTGCCCGAGGACGTCGTCGAGCTGCGCGTGGCCGATCCGGCGGGGCGGGTGCCGGTCCGGCTGCGCCGGATCGCCGTGCGCCGCCTCGCCCGGCCGGTCCTGGCCGCCCGCGGGCTCCTGCGCGATCCCGGCCTGACCGTGCAGGCCTTCACCTGGCGGATCCTCGGCAAGAAGGTGCGCGCGCGGGGCTTCCTCGGCCGGGCGCTGCGCCACCGGCGCGTGAGCGGCTACGAGGCCTGGCTCGGCACCCACACCCTGCGCCGCGCGGAGCGGGACGGGATCGCCGCCGAGATCGCCGCCTGGACCGATCCGCCGCTGATCTCCGTGCTGATGCCGGTCCACGATCCGGATCCGAAGGTGCTGCGGGCGGCCCTGGCGTCGCTGCGCGCGCAGCTCTACCCCCACTGGGAACTGTGCGCCGTCGACGACGCCTCCACGCGCCCCGAGATCCCGCGGATCCTGAGCCGGGCGGCCGAGGCCGACCCGCGCATCCGCGTCCTGGCCCGGACCGAGAACGGCCACATCGCCCGGGCGACCAACGACGCGCTGGGCATGGCCCGGGGCGCGGTCTGCGCCTTCATGGACCACGACGACGCGCTCACCGAGGACGCCCTCTACGAGGTCGCCCGGGCGCTCCGCCGCGACCCGGGCCTCGTGCTGATCTACAGCGACGAGGACAAGATCGACGGGCGCGGCCGGCGGTTCGACCCGCACTTCAAGTCCTGCTTCGACCGCGAGCTGCTCTACGCCCAGAACTACATCAACCACCTCACGGTCGTGCGCACCGAGGCGCTGCGCGCCGTCGGCGGCCTGCGCCCCGGCTTCGAGGGCAGCCAGGACCACGACCTGCTGCTGCGGCTGACCGACGGGCTCGACCCCGCCCGCATCCGCCACATCCCGCGGGTGCTCTATCACTGGCGCGCCGCGCAGGGCTCCGGCACCTTCTCGGACCGGGCACTCGCTCGGGCGGAGGCCGCGCGCCTGCGCGCCCTCGAGGAGGTCGTGGCACCCTGGGGCGGCCGGGCGGAGCGCGGTCCCGGCGGCTTCAACCGCCTGGTCCGGCCGCTGCCGGCGCGGCCGCCGCGGGTCTCCGCGGTCATCCCGACCCGGGACCGGGCCGAGATCCTGTCGGTGACCCTCGACGGGCTGCTCGGCGCGACCGACTACCCCGACATCGAGGTGGTGATCGTCGACAACGACAGCCGCGAGCCCGCGACCGCCGCCCTGTTCGCCCGCTACCGGGACGATCCGCGGGTGCGCGTCGTGCCGGTGCCGGGGGCGTTCAATTTCTCGGATCTGTCGAACCGCGGCGCCGCCGCGGCCACCGGCGCGGTGCTCCTGTTCCTCAACAACGACATCGAGGTGCTCGAGCCCGGCTGGCTCGCCGAGCTGGTCCGCCACGCGGTGCGGCCGGAGATCGGGGCCGTCGGGGCCAAGCTCCTCTATCCGGACCGCACGATCCAGCACGGCGGCATCGTCCTCGGGATCGGGGGCGTGGCCGGCCACAGCCATCTCGGCGTCGCCGACGCGGATCCGGGCTATTTCTGCCGCATGGTCATCGCCCACGAGGTCTCGGCGGTCACCGGCGCGTGCCTGGCCATGCGGGCGGACGTGTTCGCGGAGGTCGGGGGCTTCGACGCTCAGGCCCTGAAGGTCGCCTTCAACGACGTGGATCTCTGCCTGAAGATCCGCCGGGCCGGCTACCGGATCGTCTGGACGCCCTTCGCGAAATTGATTCATCACGAGTCGAAGAGCCGCGGGGCCGAGGACACGCCGGAGAAGCAGAAGCGCTTCGAGGGCGAGGTGCTGACCATGCTCGACCGCTGGGGCCCGGAGCTGCGCGCCGACCCCTATTACAACATCAACCTGTCACGGAATTCGGCGCATTACCGCGTGTGAGCGGTCCGCGCCCCTGACGCCGCCGGTGGCTGCGGCCACGCGGTGCTATGCGTGCGTCAGTGGGTGAACTTGCGTCCGGAGCCGGTTGCGGTACCTCTGGACATGCCGCAAGAGGCAGTTCCGGCCAAGGCGCCCCCACGGGCGCGCGGCGAGGGCGACAATCAGAGATGAGTGCGAACACCCCTACGGTCACGGGCCTGGAGCGCGACGCCCAGCAGGCGATGGGAGACCACAAGGTCCATCCCAACGAGATCGCCATCGGCGTGGTGATCGGACGCGCGTCCGAATACTTCGACTTCTTCGTGTTCGGCATCGCCTGCGTGCTGGTCTTCCCGAAGGTGTTCTTCCCCTTCGTCGACCCGCTGAAGGGCACCCTCTACGCCTTCTCGATCTTCGCCCTCGCCTTCATCGCCCGCCCGGTCGGCACCGTGATCTTCATGGCGATCGACCGGCGCCACGGGCGCAGCGTCAAGCTGACCACCGCCCTGTTCCTGCTCGGCGGGTCGACGGCGGCGGTGAGCTTCCTGCCGCGCTACGACAGCATCGGCATCTCGGCGGTCTACATCCTGGCCGGCCTGCGGATCCTGCAGGGCCTCGCCCTCGGGGGCGCCTGGGACGGTCTCGCCTCCCTGCTCGCCATGAACGCGCCGCGCGAGCGCCGCGGCTGGTACGCGATGATCCCGCAGCTCGGCGCGCCGCTGGGCTTCATGGTGGCGAGCGCCCTGTTCGCGTTCTTCCTCGTCAACCTCGACGAGGCCGACTTCATCGACTGGGGCTGGCGCTTCCCGTTCTACTGCGCCTTCACCATCAACGTGGTCGCGCTGTTCGCCCGGCTGCGCCTCGTCGCCACCGACGAGTTCGCCCGGATGATGGACCTCGACCGGCTGCGCCCGGTCCCGGCCCTGGAGCTGTTCCGTCACCACGCCGGCGACGTGGTCCGCGGCGCCTTCGTGCCGCTCGCCGCCTTCGCGCTGTTCCACCTCGTGACGATCTTCCCGATCGCGTGGCTCGCGCTGAACAGCACCACCCGCTCGCCGGGCGAGTTCCTGATCGTGCAGTTCTCCGGCGCCATCGTCTGCGCCGGCGCGGTGGCCGCCTCGGGGCTGATCGCCGACCAGATCGGCCGCCGCAACTGCCTGATCATGAGCTCTTCGCTGATCGCCTTCTTCGCCGTCGGCAGCATCATCGCGCCGCTCCTGTTCGGCGAGAGCGCCATCGGCCAGACCATCTACGTCACGATCGGCTTCATGCTGCTCGGCCTCGCCTACGGCCAGACCGCGGGTGCGGTGAGCGCCCGCCTCGGCAACCACTACCGCTACACCGGCGCCGCGCTCACCTCCGACTTCGCGTGGCTGCTTGGGGCCGGTTTCGCCCCCCTGGTGGCCCTGTTCCTGTCGCAGCGCTACGGCCTGGCGATGATCGGCGTCTACCTCCTCTCCGGCGCCGTCTGCAGCCTCGTGGCCCTGTTCACCGACCGGTCGGAACTGCGCCAGATGTGAGTCGGCGGCGCGGGCCGCCCGGCCCGCCCGTGAACTGACGGGAACGCCGCCTCGCGCGGCACGGCTGAAGCGCCGCGGCAGCGGCATGGCAGAAGCGCCGCGCGAGCGGCCTGGGATGACGAGACGCGTGCTGTGACCTCCACGATCCATCGACCGGACAGGACCGACGCCGCGACCCGCCGAGGCGGCCGCGGGCGGCGCCTCCTGCCGCTCCTCGCCCTGCCGCTCCTGACCCTGCTCGGCGGCTGCAACTTCGTGGTCCTGCACCCGGCCGGCTACGTGGCCGAGCAGCAGCGCAACCTCGTGCTGGCGGCGACCGGGCTGATGCTCCTGATCATCGTCCCGGTGATCGCCTTCACGCTGATCTTCGCGTGGCGCTACCGCGCGACCAACGAGGACGCGGTCTACGATCCCGAATGGCACCACTCGACCCAGCTCGAGGTGCTGATCTGGACGGCGCCGCTGATGATCATCATCGCGCTCGGCGCCCTGACCTGGATCGGGACCCACACCCTCGATCCGTTCCGGCCGCTCAGCAAGATCGACCCGAAGCGCGACGTCCCGGCCGGTACCGTGCCGCTGGAGGTCGAGGCGGTGGCCATGGATTGGAAGTGGCTGTTCCTCTACCCGCAATACGGGATCGCCACGGTCAACGAGCTCGCCGCGCCGGTGGACCGGCCGATCCGCTTCAAGATCACCGCCACCGACGTGATGAACACGTTCTACGTGCCCACGCTCGCCGGCATGGTCTACGCGATGCCCGGCATGCAGACCCAGCTCCACGCGGTGATCAACCGCGAGGGCGCCTACGAGGGCCGCTCGGCGCACTACAGCGGCGCCGGCTTCTCCAACATGTTCTTCAAGTTCCACGGCCTCACCAACGAGGGCTTCGACAAGTGGATCGCCAAGGCCAAGGCCGAGGGCGGCGAGCTCACCCAGGAGGCCTACCTGAAGCTCGAGGAGCCGAGCGAGGCCGAGCCGGCGCGGTTCTACAAGGCGTACATGAAGGGCCTCTACGACCGGATCATCGGCATGTGCCCGCGGCCCGACCAGATGTGCGTCGGCGAGATGGTGAAGATCGACGCGCAGGGCGGGGCCCACGGCGCGGAGGCCGCCGAGAACTACAAGCGCCTGCAGTACGACAACCGCCTCGCGGAGCGCGGCGTCGAGGGGCCCGGCGCGACGGCGCCGGCCTCGGAGACCCTGCCCCACGGCCAGACGCAGCCGCAGGGCATGAAGCCGCGGCCCGACATGGGCAACCCGGACGTCCGGGGCCAGAAGTCGCCCGACAGCCAGGGCAAGGGCTCCGGCGAGGGCCAGAGCGAGGGCGGCCAGATCGCCCCCAAGCAGCTGAACCAGTGAGGCCGCGCGTGCTGACAGCGGACTCCACACACACAACCGGCGGTCGCCGTCGAACCCACTGAACGGGCCGATCCCATGTTCGCAAACCTGGACCTACAGCAGCTGCTCGTCGGGCGATTTACGATCGAGCAGATCCCCTATCACGAGCCGATCCTGCAGGCGACGTTCGCCGGCGTGGCCGTCGTCGGCCTCACCGTGCTGGGCGTCATCACCTACTACCGCTTCTGGGGGCCGATGTGGCGTGACTGGATCACGTCGATCGACCACAAGAAGATCGGCATCATGTACTGCATCTTCGCGGGCATCATGCTGCTGCGCGGCTTCGCCGACGCGATCCTGATGCGCTCCCAGCAGGCGGTCGCCTTCGGCGATCAGCAGGGCTTCCTGCCGCCGCACCACTACGACCAGATCTTCACCGCCCACGGCATGATCATGATCTTCTTCGTGGCGATGCCGTTCGTCACGGGGCTCATGAACTTCGCCGTGCCGCTGCAGATCGGCGCCCGCGACGTCGCCTTCCCGTTCCTGAACAACTTCAGTTTCTGGATGACGGTCGCCGGCGGCCTGCTGGTGATGGTCTCGCTGTTCGTCGGCGAGTTCTCCCGCGCCACCTGGCTCGCCTACCCGCCCCTCTCCGGGGCGGCGATGAGCCCCGGCGTCGGCGTCGACTACTACATCTGGGCGCTGCAGATCGCCGGTATCGGGACGCTGCTCTCGGGCATCAACCTGGTCGCCACCATCGTGAAGATGCGGGCGCCCGGCATGACCATGATGAAGCTGCCGATCTTCGTCTGGTCGGCGCTGTGCACCAACATCCTGATCGTGGCCGCCTTCCCGATCCTCACGGCCGTTCTCGCGATGCTGTCGCTCGACCGCTACGTCGGCACGCACTTCTTCACGAACGACCTCGGCGGCAACGCCATGCTGTACTTCAACCTGATCTGGATCTGGGGTCACCCGGAGGTCTACATCCTGATCCTGCCCGCCTTCGGGGTGTTCTCGGAGATCACCTCGACCTTCTGCGGCAAGCGCCTGTTCGGCTACACCTCGATGGTCTACGCGCTGGTGGTCATCACCATCCTCGCCTACCTCGTGTGGCTGCACCACTTCTTCACGATGGGCTCGGGCGCGGACGTGAACTCGTTCTTCGGGATCACGACCATGATCATCTCGATCCCGACGGGCGCGAAGATCTTCAACTGGATGTTCACGATGTACCGCGGCCGGATCCGGTTCGAGGTGCCGATGCTGTGGGTGGTGGCGTTCATCGTCACCTTCGTGATCGGCGGCATGACCGGCGTCCTCCTGGCGGTGCCCCCGGCCGACTTCGTCCTGCACAACTCGCTGTTCCTGATCGCGCACTTCCACAACGTGATCATCGGCGGCGTGCTGTTCGGCATGTTCGCCGGCGTGACCTTCTGGTTCCCCAAGGCCTTCGGCTTCAAGCTCGACGAGTTCTGGGGGAAGATGGCCCTCGGGTTCTGGGTGACCGGGTTCTACGTCGCCTTCATGCCGCTCTACGTGCTCGGCCTGATGGGCGTGACCCGGCGCATGCAGCACTTCGACGACCCGTCGCTGCAGATCTGGTTCGTGATCGCCGCCATCGGCGCGGCGCTCATCGCCTGCGGCATCGCCTCGCAGATCGTCATGTTCGTGGTCTCGATCCGCAACCGCGACAAGCTGCGCGACCTGAGCGGCGACCCGTGGGGCGGCCGGACGCTGGAATGGTCCACCTCCTCGCCGCCGCCGGACTACAACTTCGCCTTCACGCCGGTGGTCCACGATTCCGACGCGTGGTGGGACATGAAGAACCGCGGCTTCGACCGTCCGCTCAAGGGCTACAAGCCGATCCACATGCCCAAGAACACCGCGGCCGGCGCGATCCTGGCGGCCCTGAACCTCATCTTCGGCCTGGCCATGGTCTGGTACGTCTGGTGGCTGGCGATCCTCAGCTTCGTGGCGATCTTCGTCGTGGCGATCGCCCACACCTTCAATTACAATCGCGACTACTACATTCCCGCCGACGTCGTCAGTCGGACGGAAGGTCAGCGGACGCGCGAACTGGAGATGGCGTGATCCGATGATGCACGCGGAGACTGCACCCCCCGGCGCCGCGGCGCCGGTCTTCTACCAGATCGACGAGGAGGGCCATCATTCCGAGGGCTCGACCATGCTCGGGTTCTGGCTCTACCTGATGAGCGACTGCCTCATCTTCGCGACCCTGTTCGCGACCTACGGGGTGCTCGGGCGCAGCTACGCGGCCGGCCCCACCCCGAAGGAGCTGTTCGACCTGCCGGGCATCGCGGTGAACACCGCCATGCTGCTGTTCTCGTCCATCACCTACGGCTTCGCCATGCTGGAGATGGACCGGGACCGGGTGAAGCAGACGCAGATCTGGCTGGCGGTGACCGGCCTGTTCGGCGCGGCCTTCGTGGCGCTGGAGATCCGGGAGTTCGTCCACCTGTTCCACGAGGGCGCGCCGCCCTGGCGCAGCGCGTTCCTGTCCTCCTTCTACACGCTGGTGTCGACCCACGGCCTGCACGTCTCGATGGGCATCCTGTGGCTCGTCGTGCTGATGGTGCAGGTGGGCAAGCGCGGCCTGATCGTCGAGAACAAGCGCCGGCTGATGTGCCTGTCGATGTTCTGGCACTTCCTCGACCTGATCTGGATCGGCGTCTTCACCGTCGTCTACCTGATGGGAGTGCTCGAATGAGCGCCGACGCACACCACCTCACCGGTCACGGTCAGGACACGCACGACGCCCACGCCCACAGCGAGGGCGGCCACGGTACCTTCCAGAGCTACATGACGGGCTTCGTCCTGTCGGTGATCCTGACGGTGATCCCGTTCTGGCTGGTGATGGGCAACGTCCTCGACAACAGCCTCGTCACCACCCTGGTCATCCTGGCGCTCGGCGGCGTCCAGATGGTCGTGCACGTCATCTACTTCCTGCACATGAGCACGAAGTCGGAGGGCGGCTGGACCTTCATGGCGCTGATCTTCACCATCACGCTGGTGGTGATCATGCTCGCCGGCTCGGTGTGGGTGATGTACCACCTCAACCACAACATGATGCCGATGGATGCCCACGACGTCATGAACAACGCCCGCTGAGCGCGCGTCCGGAGATGAGGCCCGCGGGGCCGGGAGGGGGGGCTGATCCGGGACCGGCCCCCTCCCCGGCCCCGCTCTTGTTGCTGCGGCGCGCCGTGTTCGGCGTCGGCGCGGGAATCGTCTTCCTGGTCCTGCTCGGCCTCGGCACGTGGCAGGTGGAGCGGCGGGCCTGGAAGCTCGACCTGATCGCCCGGGTCGATGCTCGGGTCCACGCCCCGCCCGTGCCGGCCCCCGGCCCCGCCGACTGGCCGCGCGTCGGCCCCGACGACGCCTACCGGCACGTCCGGCTCTCCGGCACCTTCCTGAACGATCGCGAGACCCTGGTTCAGGCCGTCACGGAACTCGGCGGCGGCTTCTGGGTGCTGACGCCCCTGCGGCGTCCGGACGGCACCCTCGTGCTGGTCAATCGCGGCTTCGTGCCCGGCGCCCGGCGCGATCCGGCGACCCGGGCGGCCGGGCAGCTCGCGGGCGCGGCGACGGTGACCGGCCTCCTGCGGCTGACCGAACCGAAGGGCGCGTTCCTGCGCGCCAACGATCCCAAGGATGACCGCTGGTACTCCCGGGACGTCGCCGCCATCGCGGCCGCGCGTGGCCTGGGCGACGTCGCGCCCTACTTCGTGGACGCCGACGCGACGCCCAATCCCGGCGGCCTCCCGGTGGGCGGGCTGACGGTGATCGCCTTCCCCAACAACCATCTCGTCTACGCGATCACGTGGTACGGGATGGCGCTGATGCTGGCCGGCGCCGTGGTCTACCTCCTGCGGCGCGGCCCGGGCGACCGGGACTCCGAGCTGCGCTGAGCTGCGCTCAGGCGCCTCCGCGGAAGCTTGACCGATAGGGGAGTAGCCCGCTCCGAGCGGGTCCCTATAATGGCGTGACAAACGCCACAACGAGTCAACGCCATGACCTCGCGCATCCCGAACTTCGCCGAAATCCCGCTCGCCGGCGAATCACTCGCGATCGCGGCCCCGGCGCTCGGCGAGCCCTGGATGACGCCGGAGGGCATCCTGGTGAAGGGCCGCTACGGGCCGGAGGACCGGGAGGGCATCGAGTTCCTCGACACCTATCCGGGTCTCGCGCCGTTCCTGCGCGGCCCCTACCCGACCATGTACGTCACCCAGCCCTGGACGATCCGGCAGTACGCCGGCTTCTCCACGGCCGAGGATTCGAACGCCTTCTACCGCCGCAACCTCGCGGCCGGACAGAAGGGCCTGTCGGTGGCCTTCGACCTCGCCACGCACCGCGGCTACGATTCCGACCATCCCCGCGTCTCGGGCGATGTCGGCATGGCGGGCGTGGCGATCGACTCGATCTACGACATGCGCACGCTGTTCTCGGGGATTCCCCTCAACGAGATGACCGTGTCGATGACGATGAACGGCGCCGTGCTGCCGATCCTCGCCCTCTACATCGTCGCCGCCGAGGAGCAGGGCGTGCCGCCGCAGAAGCTCGCGGGCACCATTCAAAATGACATTCTAAAAGAATTCATGGTCCGCAACACCTACATCTATCCCCCCAAGGGATCGATGCGGATCATCTCCGATATCTTCGCATATACGTCCAAGAATATGCCGAAGTTCAACTCGATCTCGATCTCCGGCTACCACATGCAGGAGGCGGGCGCCACGAACGACCTGGAGCTCGCCTACACGCTCGCCGACGGCGTCGAGTACATCAAGGCGGGGCTGGCGGCGGGGCTGACCATCGACCAGTTCGCCCCGCGCCTGTCGTTCTTCTGGGCGATCTCGACCAACTTCTTCATGGAGGTCGCCAAGATGCGGGCCGCGCGCCTGATCTGGGCGAAGCTCGTGAAGGGCTTCGATCCGAAGTCGGAGAAGTCGCTGGCGCTGCGCACCCACTCGCAGACGTCGGGCTGGTCGCTCACCGCCCAGGACGTGTTCAACAACGTCACCCGCACCAACATCGAGGCGATGGCGGCGACGCAGGGCGGCACGCAGTCGCTCCACACCAACGCGCTCGACGAGGCGCTGGCGCTGCCGACCGACTTCTCGGCCCGGATCGCCCGCAACACCCAGCTGTTCCTCCAGCAGGAGAGCGGCACCACCCGGATCGTCGATCCCTGGGGCGGCTCCTACTACGTGGAGAAGCTCACCGCCGACATGGTCGCCCGGGCCTGGGAGCACATCCGCGAGGTCGACGGGCTCGGCGGCATGGCCAAGGCGATCGAGGCCGGCATCCCGAAGCTGCGCATCGAGGAGGCCGCCGCGCGGGCGCAGGCGCGGATCGATTCCGGCCGCCAGACTATCGTGGGCGTGAACAAGTTCCGGGCCGACGACGAGATGGCGATCGAGCTGCTGCGGGTCGACAACGGCAACGTCCGCCGGCTCCAGATCGACAAGCTCAAGCGCCTGCGCGCCGAGCGCGACGAGGCGACGGTCGCGGACCGGCTCGACGCGCTCACGAAGGCCGCCGACGGCGCCGGCAACCTGCTGGAACTCGCCGTCGACGCGGCCCGCGCCAAGGCGACGGTGGGCGAGATTTCCGAGGCCCTGGAGAAGGCCTGGGGCCGGCACCGCGCCGAGATCCGCTCGATCTCCGGCGTCTACAAGCGCGAGGTGGGGGGCATGTCGCCTGTGGTCGAGGAAGTCCGGGCGCTGGTCGAGGCGTTCGAGGAGAATGACGGCCGCCGGCCGCGCATCCTGGTCGCCAAGATGGGCCAGGACGGGCACGACCGCGGCCAGAAGG
Source organism: Methylobacterium sp. ME121 (assembly GCF_000974725.1). Taxonomy (NCBI): domain Bacteria; kingdom Pseudomonadati; phylum Pseudomonadota; class Alphaproteobacteria; order Hyphomicrobiales; family Methylobacteriaceae; genus Methylobacterium; species Methylobacterium sp. ME121. The sequence continues at coordinate 27,046 of NZ_BBUX01000032.1, read as the reverse complement.
TGATCGCCTCGGCCTTCGCGGATCTCGGCTTCGACGTGGATATCGGGCCGCTCTTCGCCACGCCGGCGGAGGCCGCCCGCCAAGCGGTGGAGAACGACGTCCACATCGTCGGCGTCTCGTCGCTGGCGGCCGGCCACCTGACCCTGGTGCCGGAGCTGAAGGCGGCGCTCACCGAGCAGGGCCGCGACGACGTGATGATCGCCATCGGCGGCGTCATCCCGCCGGGCGACTACGAGGCGCTGACGGCGGCCGGCGCGGCGGCGATCTTCCCGCCCGGCACGGTGATCGCCGAGGCGGCCGCCAAGCTGATCCGCGCGCTGAACGAGCGGCTGGGCTACGCGGCCCGGCAGGCGGCGGAGTAGGGCGAGCCTCCCGCGGTGGCCGGGCTTGGCCGCCCCGATCCTTCCCGCCCCCGCCCTCAACCGGAGATGCCGGAGCGCAGCGGAGGCCTCGAAGGAGGCCTCCGGCCAGTCGCGCGATCCCTGACCCCTCCTCGGAGGCTCCCTGGCGCGGGCACCGCAGAATGAGGCGGTGGCATGGGATCGGCCGGCCCCGGGGATGGGGCGCTCAGTTCAGCGCCTGCGGGTCCGCCTCCGTGAGGAACGCCCCGACGGCGTGGAGGAACTGCATGCGGTTCTTCTCCATCATCACCGTGTGGGTGCCCTCCCCCAGCTCGACGAAGCGCTTGTAGGGGGCGTGGGTGAGCTTGGTGAAGTACTCCTGCGCCTGATAGCTCGGCAGGTCGGCGTCCCACTCGGCGTGGATGATCAGCACCGGCACGCGGATCTCGCCCGGGTCGTAGAGCGGCTTGCCGGCCGCCCAGTAGGCGTCCTTGTCGGCGACCGTGCCGTTCGGTGCGCGCAGGACCGGCGGCGACCGCTTCGCGCCGGCCGCGTCGGTCGCGAAGGTCGCGTCGGCCCACTGGTCGAACCAGCCCGCCGGGATCAGGTCGGCCTTCTTGTCCTCGGGCACCCCGGTCAGCCAGCGGGCCCGGGCGCTGTCCCGGCTGACGGTGCGGTAGGCACCCACCTTGCCGCCGCCGCCGATCAGGCCCGGCGTGCGCGCGAGCCATTGCGGCGCGTAGAGGACGAGACGGTTGACGCTGTCGTTGTGGGTGCTGGTGTAGAGCCCCATGGTGGAGGTCCCCCAGGACCAGCCCATCAGGTCGATCTTCTCGACGCTGCGCCGCTTCTTGATGAAGTCGACGACCTGTCCCACGACCTTGGCGGCGTCGGGCGTGCGCATCAGCGGCGGGTTGTCGTCCGGCGGCGCGTCCATGGCGGCCGGGCGCCCGGACAGGCCGTAGCCGGGCAGGTCCACGCAGTAGACGTCGAAGCCGAGGCCCGCGAGGTAGTCCATGGCCGACATCCCGCCGAGGGGCAGATCGAACGCCGTGGAGGACGGGTAGGTCGAGCCGTGCACGTAGAGCAGGATCCGGTCGCCCGGGAACGTGTCGGTGCCGGCCGGGCGCTTGTTGCGCACGTAGATGTCGACGCCGGGCTCGCTCCAGGGCAGGCGGAACTCCTCCGTCGCCAGCCGGCCCGGCGGGGCGGCCGCCCGCGCCGGCGTCGCCGCGACCGCCGCACCGACGGCGAGGGCTCCGACCAGATGGCGCCGGGCCAGGCCCCGGGGCGGATCCTTGCCCGGGGGCGCCCGGTTCGGATCTGTCTGCGCGCGTCTGTCCGCCATGGTTTCCTCCGGCCCGCCTTGTCTGGCGGCTCCGGTCATTCAACCCACGGGTGTCGACCGGTGCAACGCCCGGCGGCGCGGGCGGCCGGACAGGCGGCGGATTCCGTCGCCCGATCCGGCGAAACAGCGTGAAAAAAGCCCGTCCCTGTCGCCGGGGCTGGTGACGCCGCGCCTCCGCGCGGGCATTGAGGCGGGAGAGCCCGGGAGACGCCCGCTTATGACGACCCCGACGACCGTCGCGACCACGCCCTTCCCCGACCAGAAGCCGGGCACCTCCGGCCTGCGCAAGAAGGTGCCCGTGTTCCGGCAGCCGAACTACGTCGAGAACTTCGTCCAGGCGATCTTCGACACCCTCCCCGACAAGGCCGGCGCCACCCTGGTTCTCGGCGGCGACGGCCGGTTCCTCAACCGCGAAGTGGTGCAGAAGACGCTGCGCCTCGCCGCCGGCAACGGGTTCGGCCGGGTCCTGGTCGGGCGCGGCGGCCTGCTCTCGACGCCCGCCGCCTCCTGCGTGATCCGGAAGGCCAAGGCGCTCGGCGGCATCGTCCTCTCGGCGAGCCACAATCCCGGCGGGCCGGAGGGCGATTTCGGCATCAAGTTCAACGCCGCCAACGGCGGCCCGGCGCCCGAGTCGGTCACAGACGCGATCTTCGCGCGCGCCAGGGCGATCACGGACTATCGCCTCGTCGAGGCTCCGGACCTCGACCTCGACACGCTCGGCGACACCCGCCTCGGTGCCATGACGGTCACGGTGATCGACCCGGTGGCCGACTACGCCGAACTGATGCGCACGCTGATCGACTTCGACGCGGTGTCGCGCCTGTTCGCCTCCGGCTTCCGCATGCGCTTCGACGCCATGAGCGCGGTGACCGGCCCCTACGCGACGGCGATCCTGGAGGGGATGCTCGGCGCCCCCGCAGGCACGGTGGTCAACGCCGTCCCGAAGGAGGATTTCGGCGGCCACCACCCGGACCCGAACCCGGTCCACTGCCACGACCTGTTCGACCTGATGCAGGGCCCGGACGCGCCGGATTTCGGCGCCGCCTCGGACGGCGACGGCGACCGCAACATGATCGTGGCGCCGGGCCTGTTCGTGACGCCGAGCGACAGCCTCGCGCTGCTCGCCGCCCACGCCCACCGGGCGCCGGGCTACGCGGGCGGGCTCGCGGGCGTCGCCCGGTCGATGCCCACGAGCCGCGCCGCCGACCGGGTCGCGGCCGCCCTCGGCATCGAGGCCTACGAGACCCCCACCGGCTGGAAGTTCTTCGGGAATCTCCTCGACGCGGGCCTCATCACCCTGTGCGGCGAGGAGAGCGCCGGCACCGGCTCGAACCACGTGCGCGAGAAGGACGGGCTCTGGGCGGTGCTGCTCTGGCTCAACATCCTGGCGGCCACCGGCGAGCGCGCCGACGCGCTGGTGCGGGCGCATTGGCGCACCTACGGGCGGGACTACTACGCCCGCCACGACTACGAGGAGGTGGATTCGGACGCCGCCAACGGCCTGATGGACGCGCTCCGCGGGAAGCTCGCCGGGCTGCCGGGCACGCGGATCGGCGAGCTCACGGTGTCGACGGCCGACGAGTTCGCCTACCGCGACCCGGTGGACGGCTCGCTCACCGAGCGCCAGGGCATCCGGATCGGCTTCGCCGAGGACGCGCGGGCGGTGTTCCGGCTCTCGGGCACCGGCACCGCCGGGGCGACGCTGCGGGTCTACCTGGAGCGCTACGAGAACGCGCCGGACCGGCTCGACTTGGCCGTTGCCGAAATGCTGGCCCCGGTCGCGGCCGCGGCCCGCGCGATCGCCGAGATCGCGCCGCGCACCGGCCGAGCCGAGCCGAGCGTGGTGACCTGAGGGAGCGGGGCGTCACGCCGCGAGGTCCTTCACCATGTGCACGGTGACGTCGTCGTCGCGGGTCCGGCCCGGTCCGTCGTAGAGCTCCTCCCGCTCCACCCGGTAGCCGAGCGCGCCGTAGAGGCGCAGGTTCGCCGTGTACTTCTTGTTGGTGTAGAGGCGCAGCCGCGCGAGCCCGGCCTCGGCCGCGACCGCGTCGGCCCGTCCCATCAGCCGGCTGCCGAAGCCCCGGCCCTGGAAGGCCGGGTGCACCGCGACGTTGACGACCAGCAGGTGATCGGCCTCGGCCCGCGTCTCGATCAGGCCGGCGAGATCCGGGCCGGCCAGCAGCAGGTCGAAGCGGTGGTCGCGCAAAGCCTGCGCGTAGTCCGCCTGCATGGGGATCGGCAGGCGGCCGATCACCGGGATCCACTTGGTGTAGGCCGCCTCCACCAGCGCCCGGACCGCCTCCGCGTCCGCCTGCGCACCGCGCCGGAGCGCGACTGACTCGTTCATCTGACCTCTCACGGTTGACCGCGGCGTCTCCGTCCCCTAAAGACCCGCCCGTCGATGGGGCCCCGCACGGGGCCCCGTCGCGTTTTCACGCGCACCCGTGGGCGGGATCCTCCCGCCCTGTCGTCCCGGACCGCGAAGGGCCGGGAAAAGGAGGGCGCGTTCCTCATTCTCGTCACGAGAGGACGCGGAAAATATGTCGAAGCGGATTCAGGCGAAGCACAAGCTCGACCGCCGCATGGGCCAGAACATCTGGGGCCGCCCGAAGAGCCCCGTCAACCGCCGCGAGTACGGCCCCGGCCAGCACGGCCAGCGCCGCAAGGGCAAGATGAGCGACTTCGGCACGCAGCTGCGCGCCAAGCAGAAGCTCAAGGGCTACTACGGCAACATCACCGAGAAGCAGTTCCGCCGCTACTACGCCGAGGCGATCCGCCTGCGCGGCGACTCGGGCGAGAACCTCGTCGGCCTGCTCGAGCGCCGCCTCGACGCCGTGGTCTACCGGGCGAAGTTCGTCGCCACCCCGTTCGCCGCGCGCCAGTTCGTCAACCACGGGCACGTCAAGGTGAACGGCGTCCGCGTCAACATCCCGAGCTACCAGGTGAAGGCCGGCGACCTGATCGAGGTCAAGGAATCGTCCCGCCAGCTCGAGATCGTCATCGTGGCGACCCAGCTCTCCGAGCGCGACGTGCCGGACTACATCGAGGCCGACCACGCCAAGATGACCGCCCGCGTCACCCGCATCCCCAGCCTGTCCGAGGTGCCCTACCCGGTGCAGATGGAGCCGAACCTCGTCATCGAGTTCTACTCCCGCTGATCCTGTCGCCCCGGCGACCGGTGGAGGGGCTGCCCGTTCGGGCGGCCCCTTCGCGTTTCGAGGGCCCCGGCCCGACCGCCGGCCACCGCCGGCCGGGGCGGGGGTCGGGTCTCAGCAGCCGTGGCAGATCGACCCCATCGTGTGGCGCATCTTGCTGTCCCAGGCCTTCGAGCGGGCCTCGGCGGCCTTCTGAGCCTTGATCATCTCGGCCTGGCTCACGGGCTGCGGCAGCCCGGTGGCCGCGGCGTTGCCCGGCGCCTTGGTCTGGCTCATGGGGGTCACCCGGCGGCCGCCCACGATGGGACCGGTCGGGGCGGCGGCCGGTCCGGGAGCCGCGCCCGGAGCCGGGCTCTGGGCCAGCGCCGGTGTCGCCCCGAGCAGGAGGCCGAGAAGCAGCGCGGGACGAAGAATTGCCATGGACCTGATCTCCCCGGCGGAGGATCCTGTGCCGGCCCCGCCTCATCTGGCGGCGATCCTATCCGATCACACCTTTAAAATCATGCCGACGGCAGATCTCCGGTGAGCGCCGGTCCGCCCCTGAACCGCCGGGAGGCCGTCGCCGCGGCCCTGGCCCGCCTCGCCCCGCGCCTGCCGGATTTCGAGGCGGAGGCCGCCCTCGACCGGGCGCTGGCGAGCCCCGGCCTGCGCCGCGCCGCCCCCGAGACGGCGGCCCGCCTCGCCCTCGTGAGCTACGCGCGCCACGTCTTCACCGATTACGACGAACTCCTGGCCGACGGCTACGACCGGGACAGCGCCCGGCACTTCGTCCTCGACGACCTGAACGCCGCGCTCGCCGCCTGGGGCGCCGCGCCGGTCCCCGAGGACGAGCCCGGCGAGCCCGAGGCCGATCCGCGCTGAGGTGGTCGCGCCGGGCTCCGCCATGCTGTAGGAGACCGGCCCGGGACCGCTCATGGAGATTGGCAGCAGACCATGAAGATCAGCGCGCGCAACGTTCTCAAGGGCACGGTCGTCTCGGTGGACAAGGGGGCGACCACCTCCCACGTGAGGATCGAGATCAGCCCCGGCCAAGTGGTCACCGCCTCGATCACCAACGAGGCCGTCGAGTCCCTCAAGCTCGTCGCCGGCGGTCCCGCCTACGCGGTGATCAAGGCCTCCGACGTCATGGTCGCCGTCGACTGACGACGCCCATCTACCACGCTCCGGGCTCCGGTGGGGGCCGGCCGCCTTCGCGCCGCCGCCGCCGCCGGATAGGATGAGTCCGGACAAGGAGTTCCGCGCGTGCAGAAGACCGTGCTCGGCATCGAGACCACCTGCGATGAGACCGCCGCCGCCGTGGTGTCGATCGACGAGGACGGTGTCGCTCAGATCCGCGCCAACGAGGTGCTCAGTCAGATCGCCGAGCACGCGGCCTACGGCGGCGTCGTGCCGGAGATCGCCGCCCGCGCCCATGTCGAGGTGCTCGACCGGCTGATCGCCCGCGCCCTCGACCGGGCCGGGACCGGCTTCCGGGACCTCGACGGCATCGCGGTGGCGGCCGGGCCGGGGCTGATCGGCGGCGTGCTGGTCGGCCTCGTCACCGCCAAGACCCTGGCGCTCGTGACCCGCAAGCCCCTGCTCGCCGTCAACCACCTCGAGGCCCACGCCCTCACGGCGCGGCTCACCGACGGCATCGCCTTCCCCTACCTGCTGCTCCTGGTCTCGGGCGGCCACACCCAGCTCGTGGCCGTGCGCGGCGTCGGCGACTACGTGCGCCTCGGCTCCACCGTCGACGACGCCATCGGCGAGGCCTTCGACAAGGTCGCCAAGCTCCTGGGCCTCGGCTATCCCGGCGGCCCCGAGGTCGAGCGCGCGGCCGAGGCCGGCGATCCCGAGCGCTTCGCCCTGCCCCGGCCGATGCTCGGCCGCCGCGAGGCCGACTTCTCCCTCTCGGGCCTCAAGACCGCCGTGCGGATCGAGGCCGAGCGGATCGCCCCGCTGGCCGAGCGCGACGTCGCCGATCTCTGCGCGAGCTTCCAGGCCGCCGTGGTCGACGTGGTGGTGGACCGCGCCCGGGTCGCCCTGCGCGCCTTCTCGGACGTGGCCGGACGGCCCACCGCCCTGGTGGCGGCCGGCGGCGTGGCGGCCAACGGTGCCGTCCGGCGGGCGCTGGCGTCCCTGGCCGGCGAGGCGGGCCTGAGCTTCGTCGCCCCGCCCCTGCCGCTCTGCGGCGACAACGGCGCGATGATCGCCTGGGCCGGGCTGGAGCGCCTGCGCCTCGGGCTGGTGGACGACCTCACCGCCCCGGCGCGGCCGCGCTGGCCGCTGGCGGCCGCCCCGGCCCGCGCGGCGGTCCCGGCCGGATGAGCGCGGCGGACCGGCGCGCCCACTGGCGGGACCTGGTGGAGCGCCGCCTGCCCGGGGCCGCCCGGCCGGGCTGGCCGGTGCGGCTCGACCATTGCTTCGCCCGCATCCTCCTGGACCACGCCTGCGGCGGCGCGTGGCGCGACCACGTCCGCCCGCCCGCCCACGCCACCATGCCCCTCGCGCAGCTGGAGCTGGCGATCGCGCTCGGCGAGGCGGTGCTCGCGGGTCGCGCGGATCTCGCCCTCCTCAACCGCCGCTCGCTCGCGTGGCGCGGCAAGATCGCCCTCGCGCCGGTCCCAGCGGCTCTCCGCGACGGCGACCTGATCCTGCGCCGCTGGCGCTCGGAGGACGCGGCGCCGTTCGCGGCGCTCAACGCCGATCCGGCGGTGATGGCCCACTTTCCGCGGACCCGGACCGCGACGGAGAGCGAGGCCGAGGCCGGCCTCCTCGACCGCCGCTTCGTGGCGGACGGGTTCGGCCCCTGGGCCCTGGAGCGCGCGGGCCGGTTCGTCGGCTTCGCCGGCGCGATGCGGATCCTGCGCCCCCTGCCCTTCCCGGGCGGTGACCGGCCCGGTTCGACGGTCGAGCTGGCCTGGCGCCTCGCGCGGGATTCCTGGGGCCTGGGGCTCGCCACGCGCGCCGCGCGGCTCGCCCGCGCCGACCTCGCCGGGCGCTGCGGGATCCGGGACGTCGTGGCCTTCACGGCGGCCGGCAACGGCCGCTCCCGCGCCGTGATGGAGCGCCTCGGCATGCGCTTGGCCGGGACATTCCCGCATCCGGCGGTGCCGGAAGGGCCGCTGCGCGACCACGTGCTCTACCGGCTGGACTGCGCGGACAGGGAGGAAGCGGCATGAGCGCCGAGACCCCGATCAACGTCGTCGGCGGCGGTGCCTGGGGCACGGCGCTGGCCAACGCCGCCGCCGGGGCCGGCCATCCCGTCACCCTCTGGCTGCGCGACGCCGGGGCCGCTGCCGCCCTCCAGGCCCAGCGGGAGAATCCGCGCTACCTGCCGGGCGTGCCCCTCCACCCGGCGATCCGGGCGACGGGCGAGGCCGCGGACCTCGCGGGTGCGCGGGCGACGCTCTTGGTCGTGCCTGCCCAGACCGTGCGCGGCGTACTGGAATCCCTGCGCGGGCCCCTGGCGACGGCCGGGCCGGTCATCCTCTGCGCCAAGGGGATCGAGCGCGGCAGCGACAGCTTCATGAGCGCGGTGGCCGAGCAGGTCCTGCCGCCGGGGGCGCCCGTGGCGGTCCTGTCCGGCCCGAGCTTCGCCATCGACGTCGCCCGCGGCCTGCCCACGGCCGTGACCCTGGCGGCGTCCGATGCCGGCCGCGCCGCCGCCCTGAGCGCTCTGCTGTCGGGACCGAGCTTCCGCCTCTACCACACCGACGACGTGCGCGGCGTCGAGATCGGCGGTGCCGGCAAGAACGTGCTCGCCATCGCCTGCGGGATCGTGGCCGGGCGCGGGCTCGGCGAGAGCGCCCGGGCGGCGCTGATCGCCCGGGCCTTCGCCGAGCTGATGCGCTTCGCCCGCGCCTTCGGCGGCCGTGCCGAGACCCTGATGGGGCTCTCCGGCCTCGGCGACCTCGTGCTCACCGCCTCCTCGCCGCAATCGCGCAACTTCGCCTTCGGCCAGCGCCTCGGCGCCGGGGCGAGCCCGGCCGAGGCCGCGGGCGGCAAGCTCGCCGAGGGGGCGTTCACGGCCGCGGCGCTCGCCGGGCTGGCCGCCGCCAAGGGCATCGAGATGCCGGTCGCGGCGGCCGTCGCCGCCATCGTGGCCGGCACGGCCAGCGTCGACGACGTGATCGCCGGCCTGCTGGCCCGGCCGCTGCGCGGGGAGACCGACTGAGCGCCTGCCCCGGTCCGCAGCCCCCTCACGCCGCCGAGGCCGCCGGCCCCGGCGGGACGCCGCGGGCGTCGCCGTGGGTGTGGGTCGAGAAGCGCGCGATCGGTGCCGGCCGGCCCAGCAGGTAGCCCTGGGCGAGGTGGCACTGCTCGTCGGCCAGGAAGGACAGCTCCTCGGCGGTCTCCACGCCCTCCGCCACCACGGCGAGCCCGAGGCCGCGCCCCAGCCCCAGGACGGAGCGCACGATCGCGGCTCCCTGCGGGTTGCTGTGGACCGCCTTGATGAACGAGCCGTCGATCTTGATCCGGTCGAACGGGAAGGAGCGCAGGTTCGACAGCGACGAGTAGCCGGTGCCGAAATCGTCCATGGCGATGTGCACGCCGAGCGCCTTGAGCTGGCGCAGGGTGAGGAGCGCCCGGGCCGGGTCCCGGATCAGCGCGGTCTCGGTGATCTCGATCTCCAGGCGCTCCGCCTTCAGGCCGGATTCGTACAGGGTGCCGTGGACGAACTGGACGAAGAGCGGATTGTGGAGCTGCACCGCCGAGACGTTGACGGCGATCGCCAGCGGGTTCGGCCAGCCGGCCGCCGCCCGGCAGGCTTCCCGCAGCACCCAGGCGCCGATCTCCAGGATCGCCCCGGTCTCCTCGGCGATCGGCACGAACACGGCCGGGGAGATGCTGCCCCGTTCGGGATGGCGCCAGCGCAGCAGCGCCTCGAAGCCCGTGATCGCGCCGGACTCGATCTGGGTCTGCGGCTGGTAGACGAGTTCCAGCTCGCCCTTCGCCACAGCGTGGCGGAGGTCGTGCTCGAGCTGGCGCCGGTCGCGGATCTGCGCGCCCATGCTGGCGTCGTAGCGCCGGCAGGTGCCGCGCCCCTCGTTCTTGGCCCGGTAGAGGGCGGCGTCGGCGTGGCTCAGGAGCGCGCGCTGGTCCGCGGCGTCGTCGGGATAGACCGCGATGCCGATGCTGGTGGCGATCACCGGGCCGGAGGCGGCCGGCACCGCCGCCAGGGTGGCGAGGATCCGCTCGGCCAGCCGCTCGGCGGATCCGTCCGCCTGCGGCGTCAGGATCGCGAACTCGTCGCCGCCGAGGCGCGCCATCAGCTGCCGGGGATCGAGCAGGCCGCCGACCCGGAGCGCGAGGTCGCGCAGCATCGCGTCGCCGGCCGCGTGGCCGAACAGGTCGTTGACCTCCTTGAAACGGTCGAGGTCGAGGCACAGCACCGCGAGCCGGCCGCCCAGGGCGTCGGCGGTGCGCATCTCGCGCTCGAGCCGCGCGTGGAAGCTCGTGCGGTTGGCGAGGCCGGTGAGCGCGTCGTGGTGGGCGAGATAGTGGATCTCGCTCTCGGCCCGGCGCCGGGCGCGCAGGTCGCGCACCGCCACGGCGTGGTGCGGCAGCCGCCCGTACTCGGCGACCGGGCGCATGATCACCTCGACCGGGATGGGGGCGCCCCCTGCCGGGACGAGCTCGGTTTCCAGGGGCTGGTCGGCCGTCCCGGTCCCGGACACGAGGTCCGGCAGGTAGGCTGTCAGGCTCCGGCCCGTCAGGAGGGCCGCCTCCAGGCCCGCGAGCCGGGCGAAGGCCTCGTTGGCGCTGACGATCTCGCCGCCGCGGCAGACGACGAGGCCCTCCACGGCCGCGTTGGCGAGGCTGCGCAGGCGCTCGCGCTCGAGATCGGCGCGGCGGCGCTCCCGCAGGTCGACCATCAGGGCGGCGCCGGCGAGCAGCAGGATGAAGCAGCTCGCCACCGCCACGGCCGCGGCGAGCCACCCGGTCCGGATCGCGCCGGTGGGGATCGCCACGGTGGGGTCGGGATGGAGGGTCACCGCGCCCATGCCGGTGAAGTGGTGGGCGCAGATCGCCAGGATCAGCAGCGCGACGCCGCCGTACCGACCCCGGACCGTGGTGGCCGACAGGCCGACCACCAGGGCGGCGGCGCCCAGACCCGCGCCGAGGGCGACCGAGACGACGACCAGCGCGGGATTCCAGACGAGGTGTCCCGCCACCTGATAGGCGGCCATGCCGGTGTAGTGCATCGTCGCGATGCCGCCGCCGACCACGGCGCCGCCGAGACCCGCCTGGATCGCCCGGCCGGACGCGGCCAGGGCGAAGCCGAGCCCCGTGATCGCGACGGCGTCCACGTAGGAGAGGAGCGTCAGCCCGACGCCGTAGCCCGAGGGCAGCCCCGGCTCGAAGGCGAGCATCGCCAGGAAATGCGTCGCCCAGATCCCCGATCCGCCGGCGGCGGCGGCCACCGCGAGCCAGACGTAGCGGCTGAATCCGCCGGCCCCGCCGGCATGGATGAGCAGCTCGATCGCGGTGGCGCTCGCCAGCGTGCAGACCAGGGCCGCGAGGGCCACTAGCCACAGGTTGTGTTCCCCGACGAAACAACCGACGACTGCGAGCATCTATGCAACCGAGAATTGGTAGTTGATGATTTGTACGGCTATTGGCATGCAGAATTTAATATTTACCCAAGAAATACGATAGAAGATCTGCGGCGTTTGACGCGGGTTCTGCTTGGCCGGCGGTGCCGCGCGCGGCCGGGGCCGGGCCGGCCTGTCCCGGAGGGCCGAAGCTGGGCTATGGCGGGGCGCGCCGCCCGACCGGGCGGTCCACTGGGACTTCAGCGATGGCGTACTGGCTGTTCAAATCCGAGCCCGCGACTTGGTCGTGGGATCAGCAGGTCGCGGCCGGGGAGGCCGGCACGTACTGGAACGGCGTGCGCAACCACCTCGCCAAGAAGCAGCTGATGGCCATGCAGGTCGGCGAGCGGGGCTTCTTCTACCACTCGAACGAGGGCAAGGCGGTGGTCGGCATCGTGGCGGTGATCCGCGCCTACTATCCCGACCACACGGACGAGACCGGCCGCTTCGGCATGGTCGACGTCAAGGCCGTGCGGGCGATGCCGAGCCCGGTGACGCTCGAGGCGATCAAGGCCGACCCGGCGCTCGCCGACATGGTGCTGGTCAACAATTCCCGCCTGTCGGTGCAGCCGGTAACCGAGGCCGAGTGGGCGCGGGTCTGCGCGCTCGGCGGTCTCGGCTGAGCCGCGGCGCGCCGCCCGACGGCCGGCTCAGGCCGCGCGGTTGAGGGGGCCGCGCACGGGGCCCACGAAGTCCGGCTCGACCTCGACCGGCGGCAGCGTGTCCATGACCCGGGCGGCCGGCAGGGTCACCACCACCTCGGTGCCCTCGCGGGGCTTGGAGGACAGCTGGAACTGCCCGCCGTGCAGCTCCACCAGCCCCTTCACGATCGGCAGCCCCAGGCCGGAGCCCTGCTCGGCGGTCTTGATCGCGAGCGAGCCGCGCCCGAACGAGGACAGGACCGTGCCGAGCTCGTCCTCGGGGATGCCCGGGCCGCTGTCCTTCACCGACACGTACTGCCCGCCGGAGGCGGTCCAGCCGACCTTCAGCCAGATCTCGCCGCCCGGGGGCGTGAACTTCACGGCGTTCGACAGGAGGTTCAGGACGATCTGGCGCAGCGCCCGCTCGTCGGCCCAGAGCCGCGGCAGCGAGCCGTCGACGAGGTCGTGGAAGGTCTGGTTCTTCGCCTTGGCCCGCAGGCCCATCATGTGGCGGCACTCCTCGACCACGTGGGCGAGCTGCACCGGCTCCTCGTTGAGCTCGTAGCGCCCCGCCTCGATCCGCGACAGGTCGAGGATCTCGTTGATCAGGTTCAAGAGGTGCATCCCGCTGTCGTGGATGTCGTGCGAGTACTCGCGGTAGGACGGCGCCGTGTGGGTGCCGAACACCTCGTTCTTCATCACCTCCGAGAAGCCCAGGATGGCGTTGAGCGGCGTGCGCAGCTCGTGGCTCATCGTGGCCAGGAACCGCGACTTGGCGAGGTTGGCCTCCTCGGCCCGGCGGCGGGCCTCGTCCGAGTTGGCCTTGGCCTGCTCCAGCTCGCCGAACACCGCGTCCTTCTCGGCGCGGGAGCGCAGGGCGCCCACCGTCGAGGTGTAGAGGCGGCGGGACAGGCCGAGGAAGAAGACCTGCGCGCCGCCGGCCATCACCACCAGCATCAGCAGGTCCATCCCGCGGGAGAAGGCCGCGAGCGAGGCGGTGGCGAGGGCCAGCGGCACCAGGGCGGCGACGGCGGCGAGCGGCACCGTCGCGGCCAGCATGGTTGTGACCGCGGAGGCGATGACGAGGCCGAACAGCGCGAAGGTCCAGCCGCCGGTGGTGCCGAGCCCGATCATCGCGGCCCACGACAGGCTCTGCAGCACCTCGCCGACCAGGAAGCGGCGCCGCCAGCGGGCGAGCGGGATCGTCGCTGGGTCGGCGCGGAGGAAGCGCCGGCTCAACGTCGTGTTGAGCGTGATCATGAGGAAGACGCCGAGCGCCCAGGCCGCCGCCACCGGCGGCGCGATCCAGAAGGTCGCCGCCGCGGCCAGCGCCGCCGCGAACCCCGCCAGCGGGATGCCCGCCCCGGCCCGGTACTGGGCGTAGTGGCGCAGCAGCTCGTAGTCGAAGGCCCGCTCAAGTCCGGTCTGCGAGGTCAGCTTCTCGCGGGCCGAGCGGATCTCGCGGGCAACCCCGAGGCGGCGCGCCGCCTCCTCCGTCGAGGGGCCGCGACCGCGCTGGACCATCTCGACGGTGAGATCGGACATGCGCTTCTTGAAACTCGGCTCGAATGCGCGGACGGGCGGCGGTGGCTGGGAAGCACTCCGTGAGGATGGGGTGGATGTGTTAAGAAGCGGCTGCCGACATCCCTGCAATCTTAAGCATCGCGGGCTGTATCGAGACTGTCGTGCCGCCGGATCGGCGTGCGGTGCCGCACATCGTGTCCGGGCCCGCGCTCGCTATCCTGGTGTGCAGGCCCGCTTGCCCGAGCGCGGCCGCACGCCGCGGTCCGGGGCGCCCGGACACGCGCGTCGAGAGAGGGTCGCCGACCATGCCGAATCTCACCGTCAACGGCGTCACGCACGCGATCGACGCCGATCCCGACATGCCCCTGCTCTGGGTGCTGCGCGACCGGCTCGACGCCACCGGCACCAAGTACGGCTGCGGCATCGCGCAGTGCGGCGCCTGCACGGTCCACCTCGACGGCCAGCCGGTCCGTGCCTGCCAGACGCGCCTGGGCGATGTCGGCACCGCGCAGATCACCACCATCGAGGGCGTGTCGGGCCGGGTGGCCGAGGCCGTCCAGGCGGCCTGGCGCAAGCTCGACGTGGTCCAGTGCGGCTACTGCCAGTCCGGCCAGATCATGTCGGCGATCGGCCTGCTCTCGGGCAACGCCAAGCCGACCGACGCCGACATCGACGGCGCCATGGACGGCAACATCTGCCGCTGCGGCACGTATCAGCGCATCCGCGCGGCGATTCACGAAGCCGCGCGCAGCCTCGCCTGATCCGTCCCGGCGCCCACCTTCCCGCCCTCCCCCGCGGTCCCGACCGGAGCCTCGCCGCCATGCTGAACGCCCGTCGACCGAGCCCCCTGCCCGCCCGCCCCAGCCGCCGCGGCCTGCTGGCCGGCGCCGGCGCCCTCGTGGTCGCGTTCCGGCTCGACCCGAAACCCGCCCGCGCCGCGCCCGGCCCGAACCTCGCCGACGTGAAGGCGCAGCCCAACGCCTTCGTGCGGATCGGCGCCGACGACACCGTCACGGTGGTGATCAAGCACCTCGACATGGGCCAGGGGAACACGACCGGGCTCGCCACGATCCTGGCCGACGAGCTCGGCGCCGACTGGGCGAAGGTCCGCACGGAGTTCGCGCCCGCCGACGCGGCGCTCTACAACAACACCCTGATGGGCCCGATCCAGGGCACCGGCGGCTCGACCGCGGTGGCCAATTCGTGGTTCCAGCTGCGCAAGGCCGGCGCGGCCGCCCGCGAGATGCTGACGGCCGAGGCCGCCTTCCGCTGGAAGGTGCCGGTCGCCGAGATCACGGTCGCCGACCATCTCGTGCGCCACGCCCCGTCCGGCCGGCAGGCCCGGTTCGGGGAGCTCGCGGCCTCGGCGGCCTCCCTGCCGGTGCCGTCCGAGCCGCGTCTCAAGGACCCGAGCGAGTGGACGCTGATCGGCCAGAAGGTGCCGCGCCTCGATTCCGTCGCCAAGACGAACGGCACGGCGGTCTACTCCCTCGACATCCGCCGCCCGAACCAGGTCAAGGCCGTCGTGGCCCGGGCGCCGCGCTTCGGCGCCACCGTGAAGAGCTTCGACGCCGCGGCCGCCCGGAAGGTCGCGGGCGTCCTCGACGTGGTGCAGGTGCCGACCGGCGTGGCGGTGATCGCCCGCGACACGTGGTCGGCCATGAAGGGCCGCGAGGCGCTGACCGTCGCCTGGGACGACAGCACCGCCGAGACCCGCTCGTCCGACGCGATCCTCGCCGAGTACCGCGAGCGGGCCAAAAGTCCCGGCCTCACCGCGTCCGAGCGCGGCGACCCGCAGGCGGCCCTGAAGGGCGCCGCCAAGGTCGTCGAGGCCGAGTTCACCTTCCCCTACCTCGCGCACGCGGCGATGGAGCCGCTCAACGCCACGATCGAGCGGGCGGCCGACGGCGGCTACGACGTCTACGCGGGCTTCCAGTTCCAGACCGTCGAGCAGGCCACCATGGCGGCGATCCTCGGGGTGACGCCCGACCGGGTCCGGCTGCACAGCAACTGGGCCGGCGGCTCCTTCGGCCGCCGGGCGACGCCCACCGCCGACTACCTCGCGGAGGCCGCGACCGTCCTCAAGGCGTCGGGCGAGAAGGCCCCCGTGCACCTCGTCTGGACCCGCGAGGACGACATGGCCGGCGGCTATTACCGCCCGACCGTGCTGCACAGGGTCCGGGCCGGCATCGACGGCAAGGGCGCGGTGGTCGGCTGGGACCACGTCATGGTCGGCAAGTCGATCATGATCGGCTCGCCCTTCGAGGCGATGATCGTGAAGAACGGCGTCGACTCGACCACCGTGGAGGGCGCCTCCGACACCGCCTACGCGCTGCCGGCCTACCGCTTCGGTGTCCATAACGGCCGCGAGGGCGTGCCGGTCCTGTGGTGGCGCTCGGTCGGCCACACCCACACGGCCCACGTGATGGAGGTGATGATCGACGAGCTGGCCCACGCCGCCAACGTCGATCCGGTAGCCTACCGGCTGTCCCTCCTGACCCAGGCGCCGCGGCTCTCCGGCGTGCTCAAGCTCGCCGCCGAGAAGGCCGGCTGGAGCGCCAAGCCGCAGGAGCAGGGGCGCGGCCTCGGGGTGGCGGTCCACGAATCCTTCGGCTCCTACGTCGCCATGGTGGCCGACGTCACGGCGCGCGACGCCGCGATCCGCGTGAACCGGATCGTGGCGGCCGTGGATGTCGGCGTGCCGGTCAACCCGGACGTGATCCGCGCGCAGGTCGAGGGTGCGGTCGGCTTCGCCCTGTCGGCGGTGCTGCGGAACCGCATCACCCTCAAGGAGGGCCACGTGCAGGAGCACAATTTCGACGCCTACGAGCCGACCCGGATGAGCGAGATGCCGAAGGTGGAGGTGCACATCGTGCCGAGCCAGGTGGCGCCCACCGGGATCGGCGAGCCGGGCGTACCCGTGCTCGGGCCGTCGATCGCCAACGCGGTCTTCGCCGCGACCGGCCGGCGCGTGCGCTCGCTGCCCCTCGACCTCTCGGGCGTGAAGGGCGCGTGAGGAAACGCACGTTCCGATCGCGCGCATCGGCGTAGGACGGAGGAGCCTTCCCCCCAAGGCAAGAGACCCGACTGACGACGGCGCGGCGCGACACCGCGCCGTTTCTTTTTCGGGCGCCGCGACGCCATCTCCGGGGCATGCCCGCCTTCGACGACACCGCCGCGCGCCTGCGCGCCTGCCGCCTCTGCCGCGACAGCCCGCTCTACGGGCCGCCCCTGCCCCAGGAGCCCCGACCGATCGTCCAGGGTTCGGCCACGGCGCGCCTCTGTATCGCCAGCCAGGCGCCCGGCACCCGGGCCCACCGCACGGGACAGCCCTTCACCGACCCGTCCGGGGTGCGGCTGCGCGCCTGGCTCGGCCTCGACGAGGCGCGGTTCTACGATCCCGCCCGGGTGGCCATCGTGCCGATGGGGTCGTGCTTCCCCGGCCTCGACGCCAAGGGCGGCGACCGGCCGCCCCGCCGGGAATGCGCCGAGCGCTGGCGGGCGGAGCTCTTCTCCGGCCTGCCGGAGCTGGAGCTGATCCTGGTGATCGGCCAGTACGCGCAGGGCTGGCATCTCGGGCGGATGGAGGGCGGCCTCACCGGGACGGTGCGGCGCTGGCGGGAGATCCTGGCCGAGCCGCGCCGCCCCCGGGTCCTGCCCCTGCCCCACCCGTCCTGGCGCAACAACGGCTGGCTGAAGCGCGAGCCCTGGTTCGAGGCGGAGCTGCTGCCGGTGCTGCGCGCCGAGGTGGCGCGGGTGATGGCGGGGTGAGGGGCCGTGCCGGCATTGACGTCGCCGGCGTTCCGCGGGATCGCTGCCGCGACCCCCGAAGGACGTGCCGATGACCGAGATTGCCGACCCCCGCGACCGCCTGATCGTGGCCCTCGACCTGCCGAGCGTGCAGGCGGCCGAGGCGCTGATCGACCGGATCGGCGACGCCGCGACCTTCTACAAGATCGGCTACCAGCTCGGCTACGCGGGCGGCCTCGCCCTGGCCGAGCGGCTGGCGGCCCGCGGCCTCAAGGTCTTCCTCGACCTGAAGCTCCACGACATCGGCAACACCGTCGAGGAGGGCGTGCGCTCGGCCTCGGGCTCGGGCGCCACCTTCCTCACCGTCCACGCCTACCCGCAGACCATGCGGGCGGCGGTCCGCGGCCGGGGCGCGGGGCTCAGGATCCTCGCCGTGACGGTGCTCACCTCCTACGACGATGCCGACGCCGCGGAGGCCGGCTACGGCCTGCCGGTGGCGGAGCTCGTCGCCAAGCGCGCCGCCCAGGCCGCCGAGATCGGCATCGACGGCCTCGTCTGCTCGGCCGCCGAGGCGGGCTCGGTCCGTCGCATCGTCGGGCCGGACAGGCTGATCGTCACCCCGGGCATCCGCCCGGCGGGCGCCGAGGCCGGCGACCAGAAGCGGGTCATGACGCCGGGCGATGCCCGCAGGGCCGGGATCGACCACGTGGTGGTCGGCCGCCCGATCACCGGTGCCGCCGACCCCCGCGCGGTCACGCAGGCGATCGTGGCGGACCTCGCCTGACCCGGACAGGGATTGCCTTCGCGCGGGCCGGATCCACTTCGCTCCGCAGGGCAGGAGACGCAGCATGACGAAGGGCTACTGGATCGCGCGGGTCGATGTCCGCGACGCGGAGGCCTACAAGGATTACGTGGCGGCCAACGGCGCGGCCTTCGCCAAGTTCGGCGGCCGCTTCCTCGTGCGCGGCGGCGCCCACGCGGCGGTGATGGGCCCGGCCCGGTCCCGCAACGTGGTGATCGAGTTCCCGAGCTACGCCGACGCCCTCGCCTGCTGGAACTCCGACCTCTACCAAGCCGCCAAGGCCAAGCAGCGCGGCGGCGTCGAGGCCGAGATCCTGGTGATCGAGGGCTATGACGGCCCGCAGCCCAGCGCCTCCGAGCCGGCGCCGGAGGCGGGACCGGCCTCCGAGTAGCCCGCGGGGCAAGGGGCGGAACCCGAGAGGGGCGGCCCCGGCGCGCTACGACAGGGGCCTGCGCGGCGCGAGGCTCCGCAACAGGAACGCGGTCATCGCCGCCATGGGCGGCACCGGCTGAAGGGTGGAGCAGCCCACCAGCAGCGGGTGGGTGTAGCGGGCGATGGCGACGTGGATGCAGGCGGCCGCCTCGGCGGGATCGGCCGCCTCGAACTCGCCCCGCGCCACCCCGTCGCGGATGATCCGCTCGAACCCGGCGGTGATCCGGGCCACGTGGTGGCGGCAGACGTCCCAGCTCTCCGCCATCGCCGCCTCGATCATCTCGTGCAGGCGGGGAAACGTCTCGCAGCGCCGGGTGCAGTCGCGATGCAGGGCCTCGATCGCCGCCGCGAGGCGCGCGGCGGCGTCGAGGCCGGGCCGGTCGGCGATGCCGAGGATCACCGCCTCGCTCTCGCCGATCAGCCGCTCCAGCACCGCCTCGTTGATCGCCTTCTTCGACTCGAAGAAGCGGTAGACGTTGGCCGGGCTCATCTTCAGCGTCCGGGCGATGTCGGCCACGGTCGTCTTCTGGTAGCCGATCTCCCGGAAATACGCGTCCGCCGTCGCGAGGATGCGGCTCCGCGTGTCGGGCGCGCACTCCTCCGCGAGCGAGGGGATCGTAACTTCCAGGGACATGCGTCCTCACTAGGCCATGCGGAGGCGGAGCGTCAAAGACGCGAACCCAGATCGGGTTCCCCTGCGGCGGCTGCGCGCGCCCGGAACCGGCCCCGGCGACACCCATTGCCCAGGCACCCGGCCGCGACGGCGGCGCCAGCGAGAGATCCGCGATGAGCTTCACCGACACCCGTGCCCTGGTCACCGGGGCCGATTCCGGCATCGGGCAGGCGACCGCGGAGCTGCTCGCCCGCGCGGGCGCCGACGTCGCCATCACCTATCACAGCGACGCCGACGGCATCCGGGAGACCGCCGCGCGGGTCGAGGCCGCGGGCCGCCGGGCGCTGGTGCTCCAGCTCGATGTCGGCGACCCGGCGGCGGTCACGGCGGCCTTCGACCGCATCGGCAGCGAGTTCGGCACCCTCGACATCCTCGTGGCCAATGCCGGGCAGGCCATGAGCGGCATGCCGGTCGCCGAGATGGACGACGCGGTGCTGGAGCGGATCCTGCGGGTGAACCTCATGGGGCCGCTGTTCTGCGCCCGCCCCTTCATTCGGATGCGCCGGGCGCAGGGCGGGAACGGCAAGATCGTGTTCGTCTCCTCCGTGGCCCAGCACCTGCCGACGCCGGAGAGCGCCCCCTACGGCATGTCGAAGGCCGGGCTCGGCTCCCTCTGCCGGTCGCTGTCGCGGGAACTCGCGGAGGACCGGATCAACGTCAACAACGTCGCCCCGGGCCTGATCGAGACGCCGATGACCGCCGACCGGTTCGAGAAGCGGGAGGTTCTCGACCAGTCTCTGGAGCGGATCCCGTGGCACCGGGCCGGCCAGCCGGAGGAGATCGCCCGGGCGATCCTCTACCTCGCCTCGGACGACGCCGCCTACGTCACCGGCCACACCCTGGTGGTCGACGGTGGCCTGACGATGCAGTGGGGGGGCGCCTGAACGGGGCCGGAACGACGCGACGCGGCGCCGGGGTCACGCCCGGCGCCGCGTCGAAGGATCTGCGCTGTGTTGCGGGCCGGCGGCCGCTCTCTCAGGACCCGAACTGCGAGCCCAGGCGCTCGAGGTACTCGGCCAGATCGACGCCCCCGACACGCTTGCCGTAGTCGAAGCGCATGCCCTGACGGATGTCGACGCTGGCATCCCGCGTGGTCAGGGTGAAGGGACGGACGCAGACCCAGGCTCCGTCGCGGCGGTGCTCGAAGTAGCCGAGGATCTCGTGCTTGGCCATAACCTTTCCTCCGGAACCGTGTTCAGGAGCATAACGGTCGCGCCGGCCGCTGGTTCAGGCGTTGCGACTGTTTTTCGCGTGCGCGAGCGCACGGATCGAGTGTTCGTGAACCGGGAAGGCCGGCGGCACCCGGCGGAGAACTCGCCTGAGCTTGGCCATTACAGGGCGAATGTTCGGGCCCGGCGGGCAGGCGGGCGGCCGGCTCAGTGCCAGCGGTCGAGGATCTCGGCGGTCGTCATCGTCTCGACCTGGTGGCCGTAGCGCATCCGGTACATCAGCAGGAGGGCGTCGTGCGCCTCGTCGCAGGAACTGCAAAGGGCATCGGTGGCCAGCACGATCCGGTAGCCGAGATCGACCCCGCCGAGCACGGCGGCCAGCACGCAGACGTCGGTCTCGGCGCCCGTGACGATCAGGGTGTCGACGCCCCGCGCCTTCAGGCGCGCGTCGAGGCCGGTCTCCAGCCAGGGCGAGTAGACGGTCTTGTCGACGATCTCGGCGGGCGGAGCCAGCCGGGCCAAATCCGGGACGAGGTCGATCAGACCCGGGTCGAGGCGCTCCCGGGTCATGCCGGCCCAGCGCCGCGAGTAGGTCGCCCAGGTGCCGCGGCCCTCGCCCGGCCGGGCTGCCGGGATGAAGCGGGTGAAGACGGTCCGCTCCGGGTGCGCCGCCGCGAGGCGGCAGACCTGGGGCAGGACGCGGTTCATCCACGGCGTCTGCCAGTCGGTCGACTCGGCGAACATGCGCTGCATGTCGACGCAGAGATGGACGCAGCCACGTCCCAGGGCTCCGCCGGGGGATCCCGGCTCCGGCCGGGGGCTGTCCGTCGATGGGCGGCTTCCGGTGTCCATGGGCGCGCGATCAGGCCGGTTCGACGTGGCTCGGGAAGGGGTGAAGGTGCACGAGGGCGCCGTCCCCGCCCCGTCTCGGGGCGGGGACGGCGGGACCTCAGCGGTCGGCCTTGGCGCCGGACGTCGTCAGGGAGAGGTAGCGCTCGGTGGTCGGGCGGATCAGCTTGCGGACCGCCTCCGCCATGGCCTGCTCCTCCTTCAGCGACTGCTCGAACGCCGTCCGGTGGCCCTGCTGGCCGGCCGCGTCGCCGATGGTGAGCAGCGACTCGTAGGCGGCGATCTCGAAATTCTCGAAGGCGTGGTTGGCGTAGGTGTTCTTCAGGATCTCGTCCTGGGCCGGCGTGTGGCCCAGCGCCATCATGTTGCCGACGAAGCCGAGGAAGCCCTCCTTGAGGGTCGAGGGGCTGTCGCCCAGGCTCTGGAGCGCCTCCTCCAGCCGGTGGCGCTGCCCGTGCGTCTCCTCGATGTGGCGGCGCAGGGCCTGCTCCATCTCGGGGTAGCGTTCCAGGCGCTCGACCTGCCGCTCCATGATCTGCAGCGCCTGCATCTCCACAGCATGGGTGTTCTTCAGGGCCGTGACGTAGATCTCGCGGGCGTCCATGGTCATGGTGTTCACCTCTCAGTGGTTGCGAGCCCGGGGCTCTTTCAACCGGCAAACACGGGTGCCGCACGGCCAAGTTCCGGTCGGAAGGTCGCAGGCGCAGGGCCGCCCGGCCGCGCGGGCCTGGCCCGCCCCGTCACCGCACGGGGCGTGCGCCGGTCCCGAGCGGGACGGCACGGCGCCGGGACCCGGACGGGGCCGCGCGGGGTTCTGGTCCTGTGAGGCGCGCCCGGCATCCGGCCGGGGCGCGGTCTCGGACCTGGAGGATGGCGATGGACCAGGAGCGCGAACGCCCGAAGGAGCCGCCGCTCTCGGACGGCCCGAGCGCCCGCCCCCGCGACGAGACCATCGCCCAGACGGGGCCCGGCCTGCCGAACGATACCGGCCGGCCGGTGGAGGTCGACGAAGCCGAGGCGGCGCGCATCGAGCGGAAGATCCGCGAGCTCTAGCGGACGCCCCGCTCAGTGCAGGGCGCCGCTGCGCTCGGCGCGCTGGCGCTCCGCGAGCCGCTTGCCGGTCTCGAGGAGCAGCGTCTCGGCCAGCGCCACCAGGGCGGTGTCGCCGAGCGCCGAGACGGTGTTGTGCAGCGACAGGCAGAGGTCGGCGGTGCGGTTGAGCGCATCGTCGATCGTGACCCCGTCGCGCTCCGCGAAGGCCGCGCCGGCCGACTTGCTGTCCGAGATCTCGACGATCACGCCCCGTCCGGTGGTCGGCCGCCCGTCCTGGTCCAAGTAGAAGTGCCCGCGGGTGAACAGCCACCGCAGCCGCCCCTCCGGCGAGCGGACGCGGTACTCGGCCGTGTAGGAGCCGCCGGTCCGGACACAGTCCAGGATGACCTGCGATATATGGGGCTGATCGTCCGGATGGACGGCCTTCAGGAGTTCGGCGAGGCTGACCCCGGCCCGCGACCGGGCCGGGCTGATGTTGAACAGCAGGGCGCTCACCGGATCGGCCCGCGCCTCGTCCCGGCGGATGTCCCACATCCAGAAGCCGACGCCGCCGGAGGCCTCGAGCGCCGCGACGAGCGCCGCCTCGGATACGACGTCGTCCGCGTGGTCCATCCGAGACATCCCCGATCTCACCGCAGCCAGAGGCGATGCTGCACGACGCGTGTGATCCTGCCTAATTCGTTTTAGCGTAATATAAATGTTCGTAAAGATCTTGTATTCAAATATATGTGTTGTCTCTCCATGTCCGGTTGGCCGGCCCTAGGCTTCCGCCAGAGTTGAGCGGAGGGCTGGAAGAGAATTTTCTTCTGCTTCGCGCGGCGACGGGCCGTCCCTTCCACTGGCCGGCACCTGATCTGCGCCGGCACGAGCGGAACCGGCGCCGCCCCCGACCCGGAGCGGATCGGGCGCGCCCTGGACATCCGCGCGAAGGCCGAGGGCGGTTCGTCAGCACATCAAATGAGGGCGACCGGCGCGCGGGCCGACGCGATCAAGGACGGGTTGGTTCTGCCGACCTCCACGTCCGCTGCCTGATGGGCCCCACATCTTGTCGGGACGCGGACGTGGATGCAGAGACCCACGCGAGACGGCAGGCTCCGTCGATCCACAGAGCCTCCGCGCGGAACCATCCATCGCCGCGCCGCGAGAACGAATCCAGCTGCTCCGGCGGACTGTGCAGTAATGGCGCAAATTGCGCCATCCCGTGCAGCTATTTATGCCGGTTAACGATTGCCGAATTGGGTTGTATAGGCTTAGATAGTGTTCTTGGTAGCGGATTTACCGGCTCTCAGGCGTCGTGCGGCGCGCGTCGGCAAGGTACGGTCCCATGAGCTACATGTTCAAGGCCCCCTCCGGACCGGTCGCGGGGGCGATTGCACAGCAGATCACGTCACGGGGCTACGCGGTTCTCGAGGACTACGTGAGCCCGGAGGACCTGCGTGTCGCGCAGGCTTTCGTCGCGCGGGCGGTCGCCGCGAAGGGCGGCGAGTACGCGGGTTTCGCCGGGACGAAGGATCTCGGCGGCACGTTCCTGGCCGCCCTGCCGGACGACCCGGCCTTCAACGCCCTGTGCCGCGGCATCTACGAGAGCGCCGTGGGACGGCCCGCGCCGGATGTCGGCTTCTACCAGATCCTGCGCTGCCTAACGGGAGGGGGCGCCAGGACGCACTCGATGCGCTTCCACTTCGACTCCTACGTGCTCACGGCCCTCATCCCCATCACGATGCCGGACCACGGGTCCCCGGGGCGCCTGATCATCCACCCGAACACCCGCCCGCTGCGTCGGAGCTACCTCGTCAACCTCGTGGACAAGGTGCTGGTCGACAATCCGCTCGCGCAGACGCTCCTGACCCGCGCCTACGACCGCGGCAGCAACCGCGTGATCCGCCTGTCGCTGAAGCCGGGAAGCCTCTACTTCTTCTGGGGCTACCGCTCGCTGCACACGAACGAGCCCTGCGCGTCCGACGCGATCCGGGCCACCGCCCTGCTGCACTACGTCGATCCGCACGCGGACAGCCGGCTCAAGCAGGTGCTGCGGCGGCGCTAGTTTCTGCCCTTCCAGGGTACCAGCACGCGCTCCAGGGCCCGCATCCCGAGTTCGAACAGGCCGGCGAACAGGCCGATCACCAGGATGCCCATCAGCACCACGTCCGTGCGCAGGAAGTTGGAGGCGTTGAGGACGAGCTGCCCGAGCCCGGCCTGGGCCGCCACCATCTCGGCGGCCACCAGGGTGGTCCAGCCCACGCCCATGCCGATCCGCAGGCCGATCAGGATCTCCGGCAGCGCCGCCGGGAAGACCACGTGGCGCAGGACCTGCCAGCGGCTCGCCCCGAGGGCGCGCGCGGCGTTGATCTGGTCGAGCGAGGCGGAGCGCAACCCCCGCCCGCGCGGCGAGCGCCACCGGGGCGAAGCAGGCGAGGAAGATCAGCAGCACCTTCGACAGCTCGCCGATCCCGAACCAGATGATCATCAGCGGCAGGTAGGCGAGCGGCGGCAGCGGCCGGTAGAACTCGATCGGCGGGTCGAGGATGCCCCGGGCGATCCGGCTCGTGCCCATGGCGAGCCCGGCCGGGATGCCGAACAGGGCGGCGAGCGCGAAGGCGCCGAGGACGCGCAGGAGGCTGTCGCCGATGTGGAGCCCGAGCGGGGCGCCGTCGATCTCCCCGCGCCAGGCCTGCCCGAAGGCCGCCAGGACCGCCTCCGGCGGCGGCAGGAACAGCGGCTTCACCCAGCCGGCGCGGGTGGCGACCAGCCAGAGGCCGAGGGCCGACAGCACGGTGACGGTGCTGGCCGCCGGCACCAGGATCCCGCCGCGGCGGGATCCGAAGCGCGCCCGCGGGGCCGGCGCCGAGGCCGGGACCGTGTCCGGCGCGGCGCGGGACAGAGCGCTCATCGGACGGCCTCGGCCGCCGCGTCGGCGCCGCCGCGGATGCGCGCGAGCACGCGCTCGCGCACGGCGATGAAGGCGGGGTCCGACTTCACGGCCCGCGTGTCGCGGCCGGCGACCGCGGCCCGGGAGAAGGGCAGGTCCAGCGTCTCGACGATGCGGCCGGGCCGCGGGCTCATGATCACCAGCCGGGTGGCGAGGAACACCGCCTCCTCGACGTCGTGGGTGATGAAGAAGGCCATCTTGCCGGTCCGGTGCCAGATCTCGAGGATCAGCTCCTGGATCTGCTCGCGGGTGAAGGCGTCCAGCGCGCCGAGCGGCTCGTCCATCAGCAGGGCACGCGGGTCTCCGGCGAGCGCCCGGGCGAGGCCGACCCGCTGCTGCATGCCGCCCGAGAGCTCGTGGACCTTCCGGTCGGCGCAGTCGGGCAGGCCCACGAGGTCGAGCATCGCCAGGGCGATCCGCCGCCGCTCGGCCCGGGGCACGCCCCGCATCTTCGGCCCGAAGGCCACGTTCTCGGCCACGTCCAGCCAGGGCATCAGGGCGTGGCGCTGGAACACCACGCCCCGCTCGGCCCCCGGCCCCCGGACCGGCACCCCGTCGAGGAGGATGCGGCCCTCGCTGGGCGCCAGGAACCCCGCGATCGCCGAGAGCAGGGTGGTCTTGCCGCAGCCCGAGGCGCCGAGCGCCACCACGAACTCCCCGGGCGCGATGGTCAGGTCGATCCCCGACAGCGCGGCGACCGCGTCGGCGCCCTGCCCGTAGCGGACGCTCAGGTTGCGGATCTCGATCATGGGCCCTCCGGTCCGGCGACAGGCTATTTCCGGGCCGCCTCGACGAACTCCGTCGTGACGAACCGGGCGTAGTCGGGCGCCAGCGCCTGCACGCGCCCCTGCGCCTTCAGGAAGGCGGCGGTCTCGGTCAGGGCCTTGGCGGCGCCGCCCCCGAGCCAGGCCGGCGAGGCCTGCGCCTCCAGGGTCGGGAACCGGTAGGCCGCGAGGCTCGCCGGCACCTCCGCGGGGGCCGAGCCGGTGACCCGGGCCACCGCCGCCACCTCCGGCGCGTCGGCGCCCCAGGGCTTGGCGGCGTAGGCCGCGTCCTGGGCGGCGATCAGCCGGACGAGCGTCGCCAGGAAGTCGCGGTTCCGCGCCGCCCAGGCCCGGTCGACCACGAGTCCGTCGAAGGTCGCCTTGCCCCGGCGGGCGAGGTCGCCGGCCGAGACCACCACCGTGCCGGACTTCTTCACCCGGGCGAGCACCGGATCCCAGATGAAGGTTGCGTCGATGTCGCCGCGCTCCCAGGCGGCGGCGATCTCGGGCGGGCGCATGTTCAGGATCCGGACATCGGCCTGCGTCAGCCCGGCCTCCGCCAGGGCGGCGATCAGCTGGTAGTGGGCGGTCGACACGAACGGGACCGCGATCGTCTTGCCGCGCAGGTCGGCCACGCCCGTCACGCCGCTGCCGGCGCGGGCCACGAGCTGCTCGGCGTCGGCGATCTCGTCGAGGATCCAGAACAGCTGGATGTCGAGCCCCTGCGAGGCGGCCGCCGCGATCGGGCTCGACCCCGCCTCGCCGATCTGGACGCTGCCCGAGGCCATGGCGCGGATCACGTCGCCGCCGCCGCCGAACTTGCGCCAGTGGATCGTGTAACCGGTCGCCTTCTCGATCGCCCCGGAGGCCATCAGGGCGCGGAACGGCACCACCATGTCCTGGTGGGCGAAGGTGACCTCCCGGTCGGCCGCGCGGGCGGTGCCGGGGAGCGGCGCGCCGAGAACCAGGGTGGCCAGGGCGGCCAGCGCGACGGCGCGGCGGTGCGGACCGGCTGATGTCATGAGATGTCCCCTCTCC
>NZ_BBUX01000033.1:0-60425 GCF_000974725.1 Methylobacterium sp. ME121 | reverse complement strand
CACGCACAGGCGCCGCTTTCCACCGGAACGCTCCACCTCTCAATCTGAGTTCGCGCAGCGGAGACGCCGCTGCCGACCGGAGATCGCGCGCTGGATCGGCCGTGATCGCATGCCGATCCTCCTGAAAGTGACGTGCACCCGCGAAAGCGGCTTCGATGCAGCGCGGTGCGCCGGCTGATCCTGGACTTCTGCGACGTCCGCGCGCTCTTCGACGACACGTCCCGGCTCCTCGGCCGATCGTCGGTCGCCCTGCCCTGGGCCGACGACCGCGCTCACGCCGCGGGCATGGCCTTGAGGCCTGTACAGCAAACCTCTAATATGATGCTGCTGTACTGGTCCTCTGGTCAGTGCGGGACCGAGCATCGCATGCCGTACCATCCAGACACGCCGTCACGGTCGGGCGCCGGCAAGGTACCTCGATCGCCGCGCCTCGAGGCTGATGGCCGCTCAGTTCGCCCACCCACGGCGACCGGCCCCGCAGAGACCCACCCGCGTGGTCTGCCTGTGTGGGATCTCGACGCGGCAGCTGACCCGGACTCGCCGTTCGATCCGGACTGGTTCCGAGGGGAGCTCGTGCGATTACTGCCCCACTTGAGGCGATTTGCAGGATCGATGACGAAGGCCGCAGATCGAACTGAGGACTTGGTCCAAGAGACACTGCTCAGATCCTGGCTGGCTCAGGACCGCTTCCCTCCTGGCGGCGATCTCCGAGCGTGGACATTCGCGATCATGCGAAGCAGCTTCTACTCGGCGAGACGCGGCGTCATCGATGGGCCCGGCATCGTCGACGCTTCAACCGGTAGGCCATGCGTGAACTCCGTGTTGCCGGTCCGCAAAGGCCGCCGACCGGGAGTTTGATCGCGACGGCGCTCCTGGCTGAACCTTCGTGTGAGTGGCCATCCTCTTTCCCGGCTGGAAACCGCGTCGTGCGCGTGGATGGCTGATCGCGCCGCTATCGGCGTGATGCGCGACGAAGTCGGTCCTCGAAACGATCGCGCGGTCATGAGATTCCGCGGCGTTCGTCGGACCTCGCTCTCTCATCAGGAGTGGATGTCGAGGTGGTGCGCGTCGACGCCGTGATCCGCGATCCCGATCAGGCCGACGTCTCCGTGGTGGCCGCTGTCGGCCGGTGCGTGGCTCGGTCCGGCCGACGGGCCGGGTCTGTTGTCGGACGCGAAGACGAGGTCACCGTTCGGGTCGACGCTTGCTGTCGGTCGCGAGCTGTGACCTCCGCCGCGGGGCGGGGCGATCTGCTCGGCAGGCGGTGCTTGGTCACGGCTCATCTCGGCCGAGATCCCCGACTCCTGGCGGGCGATCGGCGGGTTCGGAGTCACTTGAGGACCGACGTTCACGGCTCCACCGGCATGGTCGTGCGCTGCATCGTTCGGATCGCCGAGATGCCGTGGACCGGACGCCGCGTCGACCGTTCGGCCTGCCGTGTTGCTCGACGGGATCCCTGTGTCGGTGCCGGTCGCCGCGCTCGGTTCGGCCACATTCTGCGGAGGCGGTCCGTTCTCCTGGGGATGCCCGGATGCCTCGGCGCCTCGACCGGGCCCTGCGTCGGTCTGAGCGTGCCCGGGATCGGCGGCGCTCGGCTGCGCCGGCGCGTCGTCTGACGGCGGGGCACGGTTCGCGTCGGTAGCCGCGGCGTGGCCGCCAACATCCCGCGCTCGCGCTTCCGTATCCTGGAGATGCTCCGACACCTCGGCGCTTCGTCCCGGTTCGGCGGCCTGCCCGTGCGCGGGATCGGCAGCGCTCGCCTGCGCCTGCGCGTGAGCTGACGGCGTGGCCGGGTCGGGGTTGCTCGCCGTGACCGGACCGCCGGCATCCTGCGCGTGCGGTCCGGTGTCCTGACCATGTCCGGGCGCCCCGGCGCTCCGTCCCGGTTCGGCGGCTTGCCCGTGCGCGGGATCGGCAGCGCTCCCCTGCGCCGCCGCATGATCTGACGGCGTGGCCGGGTCGGGGTTGCTCGCCGCGACCGGACCCCCGGCATCCTGCGCGTGCGGTCCGGTGTCCTGACCATGCCCGGGCGCCCCGGCGCTCCGCCCGGGTCCGGCTGCCTGCGTGTGACCTGGATCGGCAACGCTCACCTGCACCTGCGCTGACGGTTGGCCTTGGACCGTGTCGGCCCCGGTGCCATGACCGTCGGTATCCTGCGCGTGCGGTGTCGTGTCCCGGAGATGTCTCGGCGCCTCGGCGCTGCGGCCCGGTTCCGCCCCGGCCTGCGAGTGGCCTGCCTCGCCAGCACTCACCCTGTTCTGCGCGGGACCTGCCTGTGCGGCGGCTGGGTCTGTATCTGGACCGGCGGCGGTGCCGTGGCCGACGACGGGCTGGCCGTGACCTGCATCCGCCCTCCCCCCCCGCGCCTGCGCGCTGACTTGCGGCTGAGCGGGATCCGCATCGGTGCCCCAGCCCTGTTCGTGCGCGACCCGCGTTCGCGGCGCCGAGCTCTCGAGATGCCCTGGTACCTCGGCGGTCCGTCCCGATTCCGCGCCAGCCTGCCCGTGTCGCGGATCCGCATTGTTCGCGCGAGCCTGTGCGACGTCTGCCGCGGGGGAAGGGCTCACGCTGTCAGGTGTCTCGTGATCGCTCGGATCGGGCTGGGCAGAGCCCGCCGTTCGATGCCCGGGAGCCTCGGCGCTCCGCCCGGGGCCGGCCCGCGCTTGGCCCGGATCGGCAGCGCTGGTCTCGACCTGCGCGATGCCGGACGGTTGACCCGGATCCGCGCTGCCGGCCGAGCCGCGACCGTCCGCCTCCCGTTGGACCGCTGCTGTTTCCTCCCGATGTCCCGGCGCTTCAGCGCCCCGGCCGGGTCCATCGCCGTTTTGACCGCCGCCAGCCCCCGCAGCCTCCACTCGGCCCTGCGCGGTGCCCGCAGAAGGGCTCTCACCAGCGACCGTTGTTGCGTTGTGGCTGTCCGTGCCGTGCTGCTCCCGTTCGGGTGCGCCCGCGCCTCTGCCCGAGGGATCCGCATCCGGGCTCGCCTCGGGTCGTGCTCGTTCGTCTGGAAAGGTGCTCGCCCGCGAGCCGTTGTTCGAGTTTCCTGACTGCGCCTCCCCGGTCGCGAGCAGCGCATGTTTCGATTCGGGTTGTGCGGCGGGGTTGAGGCCATTGACCTGGGCGGGCGGAGCTTCGGACGCTCCAGGCCCGGTCGTCGCGTTCGCGCTCCGGACTTGCGGTCCGGCCTCACCGGTCGCGCTTGACGATGGCGCTGGCTGTTCCCGCGCTTGGGCGTCCCCCGATGCCACGGCACTGCCGTCCGATCCGGTATCCGGAGAGGACGATGAACCCGCCGCGCGGGCTGCGCCCGCCTCCACACCGTGCACCAGGGGCTGATATGCGGGCTCCGTGCCTGCCCGCGCCGGCCCCGTGGCTGAGGCCGGATCTCTGAGGCCGATCGATCCAAAATCCGCAGCATCGGGTCGGGCGGCAACGACCGAGATCGGTTCGACCGTTACGGAACCGGAGGCGCCGCTCGTCGGACCTTCGTGCCGGCCGGAGCTGTGCGGTCCACCGGCCTGGACCGGGCTCAGCGCTCCGCCCGCCATCGGCGATACGCCGCCCTGGTCCTCCGGGAAGGCCTTGATGCCACCCGGTGCGCCGAGATCTGATGGCGCTTCGTGTCCCTCCGCCGGGTGGTCGGCGAGGGCGTCCACAGCGAAGACCATCGCCGAGAACACGATGATCCCGACTTGCTTGCGATGCGCGTCGCGGTCTTCGGCATCACCGGTGTCGCGCGCTTCGGACGGCCCTTGCTGATGCGCCTGGCCCGCGTGAGGGGCCTGGGACGCGCTCTCGGTCGACCGGGCCTCGTCAGCGGCGCGGGCGTCGTCGGGCGACAGGCTCAGGGCCGCGGCCGCGACGAGGGCGGCGAGCAGCGCCGCCGGGTGAACCGAGAGCTTCGTCTCACCGGCACTCTGCGGGATCGGGAGAAGCTCGGGATAGCGTCGGGCGATCTCGTTGATGAGGGCGCGAAAATCGCTGCCCCGCATCGGGCTGTCCAAGACCTCGGACGCGATGACGTAGCTGCCGTCGATCCTGGCGAAGTGCATGACGGCGTCGCCATCCGGCCGGCAGAAGACGAACCAGGGATCCGCCTCGTCGCTCAGGCCCTGCTCGCTCCCGATCTGCAGGCCGGCCCGGACCAGGGCGGCCTCGACGCGGTAGAATTCCGCGAGTTCCTGCTGCGACCAGCCACCCCGGCACGTCGCCGCGGGTCGGAAGAATGAGATGACCGCGCCCATCGGGACCTCACGTCCGCACAGTGACTGAGAAGCAGGGTCTAGCGCTCATGGAAACTGCGTCCCAGAGCGTCGAAGAACGGAGCCACCAGATAGTCGAGCGCGGTGCGCTCGCCGGCCGAGACGACGACCTCGGCAGGCAGGCCGGCCAGGAGGCGTGACCGTACGTCGTCCGGGAGTTGGCGGTCGTCGATCTCGACGGTGCCGGCGAAGTAGGCGTGTTTCGTGCCGTCGTCGATCAGGCGATCGCGGGACACCATCGTCAGCGTGCCGAAGATCGCCGACATGCGGCGCGTCTGAAAAGCCGGGAACTTCACCTCGGCCCGCAGGCCGGCATGGACCGCCTCGAGATCGTTCGGCGCGAACTGCACGCTGATCACCAGCCTGTCGTTCGTCGGAACGATCTCCATCAGCGGCTCGCCCGAGCGGACCACCTGCCCGATCGTGTAGACCTTCAAGCCCTGGATGACGCCCTGATGCGAGGCCCGGACCTCGTGCCGACGGAGGACATCCTGGGCCACGATGAGCTTCTCGCGCAGCTCGGCGATCTTCTGCCGCGTGTCCAAGAGCTGTGCAGTCAGCGCCTCCTGTAGCTTCTGTTTAAGCTGCGCGGTCTGCATCCCCGCTTCGTTGATGCCGTTCTGCGCCTTGGCGGTCTCCGCCACGGACCGCCCGATCACGCCTTCCAGGCGCGCGTGCTCGCGTTCCATCATCAGGACGCGCGAGAGCGGGATGAGGTTCTTCTCGCGCAGGCCGCGCAGGCCCTCCAGCTCCTGCTTGATCAGGGCGACCTGCTGCTCGACCGAGGCCTTCTCGACCGCGAGCCCGGAAATCTCCGTCCTCAACTGGGTGACGCGCGCCTGGATGAGGGCGAGCTGCGCCTGGAAGGACCCGCGCCGCTCCGACAGCTGGCTGGCCTGATCGTCGATCATCCCGGCGACGGCCGGCTCAGCGCGCCGCGCCGCGATCTCCGGCGGCAGGAGCAGGTCTTGCGCCTGGCTCTGCTCCGCACGGAGGCGGGCTTCGAGGATCAGGGCCGCGTCGAGCTGGCCACGGAGGAGATCGTTGCTGGCACGCGATTGCACCGGATCGATGCGGAGCAGGACATCGCCCGCGCGGACCGTCTGTCCGTCCCGGACCAGCACCTCCTGGACGATGCCACCTTCGAGATGCTGCACCACCTTGCGGCTGCCTTCCGCGACCACCACCCCGGGACTGATGACCGCCCGGTCGAGGCGCGCGAACGTGGCCCAGGTGCCGACTACTCCGAACGTCGCGAAGATGAGCGCGTAGCCGGCCACCGCGTAGGCGCGCCAGTTCGTCAGGCCGGTGACACCCGGCCGCTCTCCATCGGGCGCTTTCTGGACAGGTGACGGGCTCAAGATCGCGGCGCGCGGGACGGTCATCGCTTACCCCGCGCTCCGCTGCCCGTCGGAGCCTCGGTGGCTCTGGGACGTCGTGGGGCCGACGGGCGGCACCAGGGTCGGGACAGGCCTCTGGCCGGTGATGTGGCCGAGGATCTGATTGGGCGGTCCGGAGAGTTGGACGCGGCCCTCGCCCATGAGCAGGATATGGTCGGCCTCCTCCAGCAGGCTCATCTTGTGGGTCACCATCACGACCGTCGCCCCGGACTGCTTCAGGGCCGCGACGGCGCGCATCAGCGCCGCTTCGCCGTGCTGGTCGAGACTCGCATTCGGCTCGTCGAGCACGACCAGGCTCGGCTCGCCGTAGAGGGCCCGGGCCAGAGCGATGCGCTGCCGCTGCCCTCCGGACAGACCGTGTCCCCCGCGCCCGATCACCGTGTTGTAACCCTCCGGCAGGGACTGGATCAGCTCGTGACAGCCAGCCCTTCGGGCAACCTCGATGACGCGCGCATCGTCCAGGGCGGCGAAGCGCGCGATGTTCTGCGCGACGGTCCCGTCGAACAGCTCAACGTCCTGGGGCAGGTAACCGACATGCTGCCCGAGCAGAGCCTTGTCCCAGTGGCCCAGGTCGGAGCCGTCGATGCGCACCGTGCCTTCCAGCAAGGGCCAGACACCGGTGAGCGCGCGCACGAGCGTCGATTTGCCGGCGGCACTCGGGCCGATGATCCCGACGACGCTGCCGGGCTCGAGCCGGAAGCTCACGTCCTCGAGGATGGCTCGCGACGCTCCGGGGGCGGCCACCGAGATGGTCTCGGCCTCGATCAGGCCGCGCGGTCGCGGCAACACGAGGCGGCGCGTCTCCGAGCCGGCGACGGCGATGAGATCGGTCAGTCGCCGATAGCTGGCCCGCGCCGCCGTGAAGCCCTTCCAGTTTCCGACGACAGCCTCGATCGGCGCGAGGGTGCGGCCGATGATGATGGACGCGGCGATCATCGACCCGGCCGAGATCTCGCGGTGCATCGCGAGATACGCGCCGATGCCGAGCACCAGGGTCTGCAGGAGCATGCGGATGAACTTCGTGGCGGCGACGATCAGGCCCGCGCGATCGCTCGCGCGCGCCTGGAGGAGCAGAACATCGTCGTGACGCCGGCTCCAGAGCCCGCGCATGGACGCCACCATGCCCATGGCCTGGAGCACTTCACCGTTTCGAAAGACCGTCGCGGCGCTCTGCCCCGCCTCGCGCGAGGCCTGACTGGCGGCGTCGAGCGTCCGGCGGGTCGCGATCTCGTTGAGCAGCGTGAGGCCGAGGATCGTGCCGCCGCCCACGAGCGCCATCCAGCCGAACCAGGGGTGTAAGATGAAGCAGGCGAGCAGGAAGATCGGGATCCAGGGCAGATCGCAGAACGCCAGCATGCCGCTGCCGGTCAGGAACTCCCGCAGGATGTCCACGTCGCGCAGCGCCGTGTCGTGCTGCGCGCCGGGCTTGACCAACGTGCCGCGATGGGCAGCATCGAAGATCGGCGTGGCAATCTTCTGATCGAACACGACGCCGCCGCGTACCAGGAGGCGGGCGCGCAGCATCTCCAAGATCGCGTAGACGGCCAGGCCGAACGCCGCGATCAGCGTGATCCCCGCCAGGGTTGTCTCATTCCGGCTCGGGATCACGCGGTCGTAGATCTGGAGCATGTAGAGCGGGCTGACGAACAGCAGCAGATTGATGAAGAGCCCGAACAACACGGCGGTCGTCAGGACCGGCCGCAGGGAGCGCAGGCCGACGGTCAGTGCCGATTGCAGCGCATGATCGCCCATACTGCCCTCTTCCTGCGATCGTTCGGCACGACCGGCGACACCCGGTGGCTCAGATTCCCGTCCTGCTCGCGTCCGTGACCCGCGGGCGCTCAGATCAGCGAGCGTGGGTCACGTGTCCGATTCTCGACAATCATGGGCCGCTATTTGGAGACACTGACCGGTATTGCGGCATTCCGCGCCTCTGTTCAAACCGTTTCCTACGGGATGATGATAGCGCTGGTCGGATACCTGCCAAGCATCGGGTCGCGTTCGGGGGCGACGGTCGACGGCGCGTGTCTGGACAGCGCGACGCCGGGTCGGCTATATGGTTTTTGCTGTATAAGCGCCGCGCTGAGTGGCGTCGGTCGGCAGGAAGGCGAGACTCCGTGTATGCTCATCAGCAACGCCTGGACTCCGAGGAGGTGCTGGAGCTGCGTCGGGAGGGCGGGCGCTATCTGAAGGAACTTCGGGAGGCACGCGGCCTGTCGCAACGACAGCTCGCAGCGCTGGTCGGTGCGGATTACTACACCTTCATCTCGCAGCTGGAGACCGGGCGCGGCCGGATACCTCCGGATCGGTACCGCGCCTGGGCCGAGGCGCTGGCGATCGAGCCGAGAGCGTTCGTCCGGAGCGTCATGCGCTTCTACGACCCGATCACCCACGAGATCCTGTTCGGCGATCCGGCCGGGAAGCCCGGGACCGGCGAGGCGTAGGCCATCGACGCTCTCAAGGTGAGGATCGCTCGGATGAGCGAGGCGCGCGTGACGGTTCCCGGCAAGGAGACGACCAGCCGCGCGGGCTCAGGACGTGGAGTGACCCGCATCGTGCATCGTCTGTGACCCGAAGGCCGAGGCGTCCTCAGGGGTCGCGTCGGCAGCAGAGACGGGTGCGCCGATCGCCGCCATCAGCATTCGCAGCCCTTCGATCCATGTATCGGCCTCCGCTCGGGAGACACACCCGGTGCGGCGAAAGGTTTTTCCGGATTCAAGTTTCACGACAACATCGAACCGGCCATCCGGTCTGTCCGTGATCCAATATTCTACATTCTGCGGCATCGAAGCTGCTCTGAAGTTCCTCATCTGGCGGGCCACAGCGGCGCCGCGCGCGCAGCTCGCAGTCTCGTGGAAATCGCGCACCGCTCCCGACGCCGTATTCCGTTCACCGTGACACGACATTCGTCGCTCGGACTCGGGGAACATCGCCGTTCGAGCCGCCCTGGACGCGAAGATCTTCGGGACCCGCTCACTTCATCATTGACACCTCCCATCCGATCGAAGCGAGGCCCAACGCTCGGGCCGCCGAGAACGATCCCGCATTTGCAGGGTTAGATGTTCACTGTACAGTCAGGTGGCTGGCCCTATCTGCGGAGATGAACGCTCGATGACGCGCGCATCCGGGTCGGTCCCGTCGGATGGCCCGATGCCGCTGCGGGCCGCCGAGCGGGCCCCAGGGCGGGCCGGGATCGGGGCGTGCGACGAGCGCTTTGAAAGGACGTGACTTGACGGACACGTTGGTTGCTCAAGACGGAGAGGCCCGTCGGCCGAGCCGGCAGGATCCCCCGGAACTGGCCGCTCTACCGGCCGGCGTGCGGGATCATCTCGGTCTGCAGTTGCGCGTCGCCTACGAGGCCGTGACACGGGCACAGACACCGCCGCGTTTGCTGGAGCTCGTCGCGCAGCTCGATGCGGCGCTGGAGGGACCGCAACGGGACTACGCCGCCGTTTTTCGCGACGGCCTGACCGAGGCACTCCCCGGCCTGCGCGCCTTCGCCCTCTCGCTCGTGGGCGATGCCTCGCGCGCCGACGATCTGGTCCAGGAGACGGTGCTCCGGGCCTGGGCGCGACAGGAGCTGTTCATACCGGGCTCCAACCTGAAGGCGTGGCTGTGCACCATCCTGCGCAACCAGTTCTACACCGAATGCCGCAAGCGGAAGCGCGAGATCGAGGACGTGAACGGCGCTGTCGCGGCGCAACTCACCGCCCCGGCAGCTCAGGAGCACGGTTCGGATCTGCAGGTCGTCTGGTCCCACATCGGCAAGCTGCCGGAACTGCAGCGGGAGGCCCTGCTCCTGGTCGGGGCACAGGGCCTGACCTACGAGGCGGCCGCTGAGGTGATGGGCTGCCAGACCGGGACCGTGAAGAGCCGGGTGAGCCGCGCCCGTGCCCTGCTCGTCGCGCATCTCGCCTGAGAGCGGCGTGCTGCTCCGAGGGGATCACGGAAGGCGCCGAACCTCGGCGCCACCGGGATCCTCGTCGCCTGGCCGGATCGGAGCGGTGAGATGAGGCGCGCGACGCGCGAAGCCCTCGGAGGTCTCGGAAAGACATCCGGCCCTCGCCGCTGATACGGGTACCCTGGCGCACGCCCCTCCCCCGCCCGCTTCGAACCGCACGGGCGTCTGTCGGGGGCGCCGACCGCGACATCGCGGCCGTGATGCTCGATCGCTCGTCCCGCGGTCCAGCGCTCACCCTTCGGCAAGGTTCGAGCCCGCCCGGTGTTGACCGCCGCGAGATTGGCCGCGCGTCCCGGGCCGATTCACAGGTCATCGCGGGTGAGGCTGCGGAGCAGGTCGCCCTTAACAAACCCCTCCATCCCCGCACGAATCTCTGCCGCCGCTGGACTCGGTTTGCAGAATCGGTCCACATGAACAGTCACGTTGGCAGAATCGGGCGGGGACCGATGACCGCAGAGGAACGGCTGGCAGAGCTGAAGGCGGCGGATATTCGCCGTCAGACACGTCGCAGGGAGGCTCTCAAGCAGAAGGGCATGACCCAGCAGAACGTGTGGCTGAAGCCGTCGGTCAAGGCTGTCATCGACCAAGCGATCCAGAACGGTCGGTTCAAGAGCCGCACCGAGGCGATCGAGTGGGCGCTCGCGTCTGCCTTCGAGGAGAAATCGGCATGACGTAACGGGCAAAGCAGAAGGCCCCGAGGCGGGAACCTCGAGGCCTTTGGACCTGACATACCCTGGGATGGGGCGCGACAGGCGATTCGCACCCCCTTTATGCCCCCTCCCCCAGGCCGTCGTCAAGAACACCCTTCGGGGTGAACGGTCCCGCTTTGCCTCCTGAGAGGAGGCGGTTGAGGTGGAGACAGTTCATTCCGGTGGCCGGCCGCTCACGCGCGCCGCGCTCGCCGGTCGGAGACGCGCGCTCGAGGCCGGGCGAACGATCTCGCGCAGGGAGCTCTCGGCCGCCGGCCGGGACGCTGCCAAGGCCCTGCGCCTGCGCCCTGCCCTGCGCGCCATCCTCTCGGCGCTCTGCGCCGTGTGGGGCGAGCAGGAGTGGGAGCGCCTCGTGGTCTGGCCGTCGAACGAGCACCTATGCGGAATGACCGGGCTGTCGGAGCGCGCGCTCCGCTACGGGTTGCGCGACCTCGTGGCCCTGGAGGTCATCACGCCCCGGGACAGCGCGAACGGCAAGCGCTTCGCCATCCGGGCACCGGGCGGCGCCATCATCGACGCTTACGGCTTCGACCTCACGCCGATCGTTGCCCGACAGGGCGAATGGACAGAGGTGCTCGCCGAGGCGACCGCGCGAGAAGTCCGGAGACGTCGGTCGTTCGATCTCCTGACCGTCCGCCGCCGCGCTGTGTCGGAGGCCCTCACCGCCCTCCGCACGCGCTTTCCGAGAACGGACGTGGCCGATCTGCTCGCAGCGCAGGAATCGCTGGAGCTGAGTACGCCGAGCCGCAGAGCGTCGAACGCCGAACCGGATCTCGTCCTTGAGGCTTGGGGGGAACTTCAGATCATGACGGAGGAACGGTTCTATCAAGCCGCCTCTGCCGGCATATCCAGCCGCCACTTAGAACAAGACACCGGATCTCCTACCGATCCTTGTGCAAGGGCTCCCGAGAAGGAGCCTGGGCCAATCCACCTGCCCGAACCGGGTCTCATCGCGGCTGCCTGCCCGGTGGCTGGTGAATTCGGCGTTAAACTCAGAACGGAGGCGGACGTCATCGAGG
Source organism: Methylobacterium sp. ME121 (assembly GCF_000974725.1). Taxonomy (NCBI): domain Bacteria; kingdom Pseudomonadati; phylum Pseudomonadota; class Alphaproteobacteria; order Hyphomicrobiales; family Methylobacteriaceae; genus Methylobacterium; species Methylobacterium sp. ME121. Next base: position 49,073 of record NZ_BBUX01000033.1, on the reverse strand, counting down.
TCGGCCGTCTGATGCGGGGCGGGATCGGGGCGCATCCCTCCGCCTGGGGTGAGGCCTGTGAGGCCCTCGGTCCGTTCCGGGCCTCGGTGCTCGTACTGATCGTCGCGCAGCTGCACGACGACGACGTGCGGCGGGGTGAGATTCGAATCCGGAATCCGGGGGGCTACTTCAGGCAGCTCGTCCGCCTGTGTTCCGAAGGTCGCTACGGACTCGAAGCCGAACTCATGGCGATGCGGCGGAGGAAGATGACGTGAGCCGAGCGGGCTGGTGGCCGGCTCCCGCGCGTCGCGGACCGGTATCGGTGTGGGGCGACGTTCCCACCCGCGTCCCCTGCCCTGCTTTCAGGAGGCGCATTCAGGAATCGTCCGCCGCGCAGGGCCCGGCCGCCCGGGGCTGGACAGGTCCGCGCGAATCGGGCTCATCCTATCGCTTGCGGTGATCTGGGCATTTCAACCGTTTCACCGTGAACGAGATAGGGCCGATGAACCAGCATCTCTCCGGCGGGCGGCTCGTGCCTGCGCCAAATCAGACCGCCGGCGACGATGCTCGGCTGCTCGGTGCGAAACTGCGGGAGATCGCGTCCGTCGTGTTCTCGCCGTCCGAGGCCAAGACGCTCCGGCGTTTCACCTCCGGTGAGGTCGCGCGCATCCTGGGCGTCACCGACAGCCGAATCCGGCAACTCTCCCCCGACCTTCTCGTCTCCGAGCCCGAGGTCGCGCCGGGTGGACGACGGATGTACACGCTGGCCGACATCCACGCCCTGCGCGCGCATCTCGATGAAATCGACCGCGTGGGACGCCGCTACCTGCCACACCGCGATGCCGACCGAGGTGAGCATCTGCAGATCATCGCCTGCGTCAACTTCAAGGGCGGTTCAGGCAAGACAACGACCGCCGCGCATCTCGCCCAGTCGCTCGTGCTGCGCGGCTACCGCGTGCTCGCGGTCGACCTCGACCCGCAGGCCAGCCTCTCCACGCTGCTCGGCGTCCGACCCGAGAACGAGCGCGAGCCCTACCGCACCATCTATGATGCAATCCGCTACGGCGAGGAGCGGTGCGGCCTCGGCGCGGTCATCCGGCCGACCTACTTCACGGGACTGGACCTGGTGCCGGCCGATCTGGAACTTGAGGTTTTTGAGTTCGAGGCGCCCAACCACATGGCGCGGCGGAAGGCGAACGATCCCGAGCCGCCGTTCTTCGTGCGGGCCGGACTCGCACTGGAGGAGGTCGCGGATCGCTACGACGTCGTCGTGATCGATTGTCCGCCGCGCCTCGGCTACCTCACCATCGCGGCTCTGTGCGCGTCGACCTCGCTCCTCATCACGATCCATCCGCAGATGCTCGACGTCTCGAGCATGCGCCAGTTCCTCACGATGATGGACGAGCTGATGGAGCCGGTGCGTGAGCAGGGGGGCGTGCGCACCCACGACTGGTTCCGCTACCTCGTCACGCGCTTCGAGCCGCAGGACACCCCGCAGACCGAGGTGGTCGCGATGTTGCGCGGCCTGTTCGGCGAGCGCGTTCTGACCAAAGCCATGCTGCAGTCGGCCGCGGTTTCGAACTCGGGCCTGCGCGGCCAGACCGTGTATGAAACACCGCTTCGTCGCGACGAGGTGACGGGTTCGACCTACCGCCGCGCGCTCGACGCGCTCGACGCGGTCAACAGTGAGATCGAGACCTTGATCGCACGTGCATGGGGCCGGGTATGAGCCAGAAGAAGCGCCTGAGCGCGATCATGGGCGCGCCGATCCAGACGGATGTGGCTTCGCCCGCGCATCCCGATTCTTCAACGGCTTACCCCCCTGTGACAGGTGTCACACCCCCTCCCCCGGTGGCGGAGAAGCGGCCCGCGGCGGCGCGCTCGATCGCCGCCATGTGGGCGGCGGCCCGTCCTGTAGCCGCGCAGGACGGGGCCGTGGTGGAACTCGATCCGGGTCTGTGTGAGCCATCCGCCATCGCCGACCGGGTGCCCGACGCGACGGACGCGACGTTCGAGGCCTTCGTGGATCAGATCCGGGAGGAGGGCCAGCATACCCCGATCCTCGTTCGCCGGCATCCGACCAAGCCCGACCGCTACGAGATCGCTTACGGGCGGCGACGGACGCGGGCGGCGACGGCGCTGGGCAAGCCCGTGCGCGCCGTCGTGCAGGACCTGACCGACGCCGAGCTCGTGATCGCACAGGGCTCAGAGAATCTGGCGCGCGAGGATCTCAGCTACATCGAGCGTGCCCATTTCGCCCGGAACATGGAGCGGGCCGGCATCGCGCGCGACCTGATCCTGAAGGCGATGGCCGTGCATCGGACCGAGCTCGACCGCTATCTCGACATCGCGGAGAGCATCCCTGCCCCGGTTCTGACGATCATCGGTCCGGCCCCGAAGGTCGGTCGTCCGCGCTGGCTGACGCTCGCCGACCGGATCCGAGCGGCGAGCCCGGAGCGGATCGCCGCCGTCCTCGCCTCGCCGAAGCTGGTCGGCAGACCCTCCGATGAGCGCTTCGCCGTGATCCTGACCGAACTCGCCGCGCCGCAGCCGCAGAAGGCGAAGCCGAAGGCCGAGACGCTGAAGGATCCCAGAGGCCTGAAATTCGCCCGCGTAGAGCGGAGCACGACCGGTCTGCGCCTGACGCTCGATGAGTCGATCGCGCCCGGCTTCGGTGATTACCTGGCCGACCGGTTGCCCGAACTCCTCGCAGCCTATCGAACGAGCCGAGGCTGACCACCCCAGGCGCCGCAGACCGAGGCGGCGTTGGGGAGATCTGGAGATCGGCTGTGCCGGATGCACAGCCGATCTCCCGAAGCTTTGCCGGCGACGATGGCGGAAGCCGCACCGAGCGTCTTCTCTCCGAGTGACGCGCGGCCGCATGGCCGGTCAGGATCAGCGCCGTGATGTCTCCGACGGGCGCGATCGTTCCGCGCCTGGTCGCAAAGGGGATCGCGCCCTCACCGCTCGCCGGAAGGCGGTTCGCCCGGAGGGGAGGGCGCTGCGCCGACGAGCGCCGGACGCGCAGGGGATGCCCGGACACGTCGGCCGTCGCCGATCTCGAGGGCCGGATCATCGGGCGGCGGCCCCTCCGATTCGAGGGGAGGGCCTCACCGATTGGTTGGCCGGAGCGGCTCCCGATATCGGACAACGGGCTGCTGCATTGGCCGCTCGGGTGAGGTGCGTCGGCCCGATCCCTGGCGCATTTCCGGTGGAGCCGGCCTTCGCGGTGGTTAGCTGCGGGAGAGCCTGAGAACTGGCGCCGCGCGGTCTCTCGACGCCGGCACGGCGAGGCTTCGGAGGGCAGGGGGCGCCAACGGCCGATGCGCCGGAGCGCGATCTCCGACGGCGGCCGGGAGGAGCTGCCGACCCCGTCTTCGGCCTCTTGGGCGACCCCCGACCCGGGGAGGCGACGGTGCTCGCCGCGACGCCGGAAGCTGACCCCGGACGCGGAGGGGCGGTCGTTCAGGGATTGTTAGCCATGTTCCGCGACCCGCCGTGCCGCTCGGAAGCCGGCCACGATCATCGAGGCGCACACGCCCGGGGTAGGGCACCGTGACGACATCCGTGGCCGCGCCTTCGGAATCACACCCGTCGAAGGGGCCTGCTGACGGCTGCGCGACGCGCCCGGATTCTCGGGACCTGTCGCGGCACGGCGCGGGTCGGTGACGCCGGCCGTGTCGTATCCTGGGCCGGCAGGGCAGGGGGACATCCGTCTGGCCACTGCCCACGGCTGGACCCTCCTTCCGGCGGCCGCTCTCGGTCGGGCCGTCAACTGAGCCACGGCGGCTGATTCCGACGCACGGGTGCCTCAGTCCACGCCGCAGGCGAGGATGGCGCGCCGCCGCCGCTCGGCATCCTCCCGGGCCGCCGCCTGCCAGCTTTCCTCGGGCGGCGTGATCTCGACCGTGTCCTGGTCTCGGGCAGGCCGCTCGCCCGGCAGATAGAGGCTGCGCGGGTCGGCGGGCAGGGCACCTGTCGTCTCGGGATCGTCGCCGCAGTTTCCGCCCGGCCGACCAGTCTGGGCGAGGGCGGGACCAGCGCACACAATCATGACCGACGTGAAGGCGATGAGCGTTCTCATGATCGGTGTCTCGGCATCCAGGCGCGCTAGAGTGATCTCGGCCGGCAGCGGGCTGCGACCGCCCCGGGCCGCCCGGCTTAGCGAAGAGTTCGTTCCAAGGCTTGGCGGCAGCCATGGGCGGCGAGCATGCGACCCCTGAGGGCGTCGCGCTTGACGACGCGGCGCCGGACGGCCAGTGCCGGGGCCACGTGGCGGGGGCGCCCCGGCACTGCAGACCGTGATGGTGTCTGCCAGACGAGCACGGCGGAGTGGGCGGCCGGATACGCGGCCACGCGGGGCTCGCGCAATCGGCGTTCCCGCGTCGGCAGGAAGCCGCCACCGACCCGATAGGGTCCTCCGGTCCCGCCCGATCCCGCGCGTCGTGCCCGGCAGGGCCGGAAGGGCTACGGCGTCACGCCGACTGACCGGAGCCGCTCGGCGAGGCGCGGATACGCGCGCAGCGCGTTCCCGGCATAGATCTTGGCCCGGTCCGCGTCCGGAATCGCGGCGGCCTCGACGTAGCGCTTGGTGTCGTCGTAGGCGTGGCCGGTCTCGGGATCGATCCCGTTCACCGCGCCGACCATCTCGGAGGCGAACAGCACGTTCTCGCGCGGGACGACCTTGAGCAGCAGGTCGATGCCGGGCTGGTGGTAGACGCAGGTATCGAAGAAGACGTTGCGCATCAGCTCGGACAGCGGCGGCCGCTTCGCGTCCTGGGCCAGCCCCCGGTAGCGCCCCCAGTGATAGGGCACGGCACCGCCGCCGTGCGGGATGATCAGGCGCAGCGTCGGGAAGTCCTTGAACAGGTCCGAGGTGACGAACTGCATGAAGGCGGTGGTGTCGCCGTTGATGTAATGCGCGCCGGTCGCGTGGAAGTTGGGATTGGCCGAGGCGCTGACATGCACCATGCCCGGCACGTCGAGCTCGACCATCTTCTCCCAGAGCGGGTACCAGAACCGGTCGGAGAGCGGCGGGTCGGTCCAGTAACCTCCGGACGGGTCCGGGTTGACGTTGCAGCCGACGAAGCCGAGCTCCCGGACGCAGCGCTCCAGCTCGGGTACGCAGGCCTTCGGCGAGACGCCGGGCGATTGCGGCAGCTGGCAGACGCCGACGAAGTTCCGCGGCATCAGGCTCGTCACCCGGTGGATCATGTCGTTCGACACGATCGACCAGTCGAGGCTGGTGCGGGCCGTGCCGATATGGTGGCCCATCCCGCCGGCCCGCGGCGAGAACAGCGCCAGGGAGATGCCGCGCTCGGACTGGAGCTTGAGCTGCCGCCCGCTCACGCTGGCGCGCACCGCGTCGTCGCTGACCCGCAGGTCCGACGGCGCGGGGGACTGGCCCGGGTCGTTGAGCGCGCCGATCTGGCGCTTGCGCCAGTCCAGCAGGGCGGCCGGCTCGGTGGTGTAATGCCCGTGGCAGTCGATGACCAAACCCGTGTAGCGCGACGGCTCGGCACGCGCCGCGCCGGCCGTCATCGCCGCCGCTCCCAGCCCGGCGAGGCGGCCCATGAAGCCGCGGCGGGGCAGGCAGCACGCGCACCGGGCGCCGGCGTCCGGTCCGCCCGTTCCATGATCCGCCGCGCCGATCATCGCGCGCCGTCCTCCGGCAGGGCGGCGCGCTTGCGCAGCACCATGTCGCCCCGGAACAGGAACTTCTGCGCCCGCTTCCCGGTGTCGACCTCGGTGGTGAAGACGTTGCCCTTGGAGTCGATGGCGAGGTTGTGGACCCAGTGGAAGTCGCCGGCCATCCGGCCGTTGCGGCCGAAGCGGCCGAGGACCTCGCCGGTGTCGCGGCTCAGGGTGCGAACCTCGTTGTTGGCCCCGTCGGCGTTGAGCAGGTAGGTCTGGCGCTCGTCCGGCCACAGGGCGAGTTCCCAGACCGAGCCGTTGGCCCGGGTGTTCTTCTCGACGAACATCTCCTTCACGAAGGTGCCGTCCTTCCTGAACACCTGGATCCGGTCGTTGGTCCGGTCGCAGACGTAGACGAGGCCGTCGCGGGCGATCTGCACGCAGTGCACCGGGTTGGCGAATTGCTGGGACGGGGCCGCCGCCGGATCGTAGGGGCCGAGCTTGTCGTCGGTCGGCGGCTTGCCGTAGGCCCCCCACATCCGCTTGAACGCGCCGGTCTCCGCGTCGAACACGATGACGCGGTGATTGTAGTAGCCGTCGGCCACGTAGAGCTCGTTCGTCTCCGGATCGACCATCATGCCGGCCGGTTTGCCGAGGCGGCTCGTGTCCCGGCTGTCGGTCTGCGGCCCCTGCTTGCCGATCTGCAGGACGAACTTGCCGTCCGGCGTGAATTTCAGGATCTGGCCGTCGGTGTCGCCGTTGCCGGCGAGCCAGACGAAGCCCTTGTGGTCGATGTGGATGCCGTGCTCGTTCTGGGGCCATTGATAGCCCTCGCCCGGGCCGCCCCAGGACTTCACCAGGCGCCCGGCCTGATCGAAGACGAGGACCGGCGGTGCCGGCTTGCAGCATCGGGTGCGGGGCGGATCGAGGCTCGCGGCCTTCTCGTCGTCGGTGAGGGTGCGCGGCCGCTGGATGACCCAGACATTGTCCTGCGCGTCGACCGCGACACCCGCCGCCTGGCCCATGATCCAGTCGTTCGGCAGGCGCTGCGGCCAGGCCGGATCGACCTCGAAGCGCAGCGGCTCCTCGGCGACGGCGGGACCGGCGAATGTCAGGGCGGCCGCAGCCGTCAGCTGACGCAGCACGCGTCGCAGCATCTCGGTTTCCTCTCCCGGCTTTTATTCAATTCGCAGCACCATCAGAGGCTGAAAGGCGGGCCTCGTCCAGCATCGAGCAGCATATCCGGGTGACATCGCGCGACGCTTCCGCCGGGATGTTCCCGGTCGCGCGGTCCCGGCCGCCGCCGGGGCGCGCTCTAGGAAGTCGGGTAGCCGAGCGCGGCCCGGAAGCGGTTCTTGACGTGGACGCCGTCCCGCGGCGGCAGGACGCGCGGTGGGTTCTCGGGACGGATCTTGATCGCCGCGAAGGTCAGGCCCGCCCGGGCGGCGACCCGGTCGCGGAGGGTGTCGAGGCCGGCGCTGTCGGCGATCGCCCGGCTCCACGGGAAGCCGCAGGCCTCCGCGACCCGCTCGAGCGCCAGGCCGCGGCCGGCGTGGCTCGCCTGCATGCCGGTCTCGCCGTAATGGCCGTTGTCGAGGACCGCGACGGTCAGGTTCGGCGGTCGCTGCAGGGCGATCGTCGCGAGCCCGCCGAGCCCCATCAGCATCTCGCCGTCGCCGGTGATCACCAGGACGGGTCGCGCCGGCTGGGCGACGGCGAGGCCGAGGCCGACCGTGGCGGCCGAGCCCATCGCCGCCCACAGGTAGTAGTTTCCGGGATGGTCGCCCGCCGCCATAACGTCGTAGGAGGGCGAGCCGAGCCCGGTGATGACCAGCAGATCGTCCCGGCCGGCCAGGAGCCGCGCCACGGCCTCCCGGCGCTCCAGCGGCCCGCCCGCGCTCACTTCAGCCACGACTTCTCTCCGATCAGTCGCTGCCCCAGCAGCAGGGCGCAGGCGGCGTTGCCCTCGAACGCCATGGTGGCGGCGCCGTGCAGGAGCGGCGCGACGGCGTCCGGCGCGTCGGCCCGCCACGTCATCACGCCCATGAGCTTCAGGGATGCCTCGGTGGCCTGCCCCATGGGGTTCTGCCAGGGATTGAACTCGGCCCAGTCGCCGCGCATCGTGACGACCATGAGGAGCGGGAAGCCGCCGCAGGCCGGCAGCGCCAGGGTGTTGATGCAGTTGCCGACCCCGCTCGATTGCAGCAGCAGCGCCCCGCGCTGCCCGCCGAGCCAGGCTCCCGCGAGGTAGCCGATCCCTTCCTCTTCCGTGGTCAGCACGACGGCGTTGAGATCCGGGTCGGCCTCGGCGAGGCGGATCGCGGTCGCGTGCCCCGCGTCGGGCACGTAGGCCACGTGCCGGACGCCCGCCGTCTTGAGTCCGCGGAAGACGTCGCGGCGCCAGTCCGCCGCGTGGTCCGGTTCCTGGCCCGTCATCGCCCCCCTCATCCCTGCCGCCCTGACCCGTCGGTCGTGGCCGACCCCCGCCGGTTCGGGATGGATCGTAGAGGCGCCGGCCCGGCCCGGGCCAATAGCAATCGGCGAAACGAGAGATGCCGCGGATGTCTAGCTCGGGCGGCTAGGCTCGAGCGTCCCGGCCGGACGCGTGGGCCGCCCGCGACGCGTCCAGCACCTGGCCCATCCAGACGCCGCGCGCGGCGAGATCGGCCGCGATCCCGATCACCGTCTCGCCCACGAGGCGCGCGGCGCGGCTCACCGGCCGGTCGGCGGGATAGGCGACGACCAGCTCGCGGGTCGGACTGGGATCGGTGAGCGGCGCCGCCGTGAGGTCGCCCGCCGCCACCATGGCGTGGACCGGCGCCAGCGGCAGCACGGTGGCCCCGATTCCGGCGCGCACCAGGTTGATCAGCGACTGGAACGAGTCCGCCTCGACGACCACGCGGAGCTCGATGCCGGCCCGCCGGGCACAGTCGTGGGCGATGTCGCGCAGCATGTGACCGGGGCTCGGCAGGACGAGGTCCATGCCGGCGAGGCGGGCGAAGGGCACGGGCGCGCCCGGCTCCTCCCGGCCGCCCGGGCCGACGAGGAGCAGCGTCTCGATCATGATCGGGACGATGCGCAGCGTGTGCAGGCGGCGCGGGTTGTACGACACGGCCACGTCGATCTGCCCGCGCTGCAGCCAGTCGAGGATGTGCCCGCTATAGGCCGCGCTCAGCCGGACCGCGAGGTCGGGATGCGTGCGCCGGAGCGCCGTGACGAGCGGCACCGTCACGATCTCGGCGACGGTCGGCGTGGTGCCGACCGAGACCGTGCCCCGGAACGACGTGCGACCGGACGCGACCGTGTCGCGGATCGCCTCCATCTCGGCCATCACGCGGCTCGCGTGCACCAGCACCGCGCGCCCGGTCTCGGTGATGACCATGCCGCGCCCGTGGCGCTCGAATAGGTCGGTACCGAGTTCCTGCTCCAGCTGGCGGATCTGCCGGCTGAGGGCAGGCTGGGCGATGTTGAGCCGGTCGGCCGCCTTGCTGACGCTGCCGAGTTCGGCGACGTGGATCAGCGTTCTGAGCTGCGCAATGTCCATGGCGATCCACGCGGCGGCCGGGTCCTGCAGCATTACCGGCCGGGCTCCGGGCGCGTTCCCCGGCCGATCGCGACCGCGCGCCGGTATCGTCCCGGGCGATAGCAGGTATACCGAAAGGGTCTTACCGTTGACCGCCGCCGCGGCTCGATAAGGGGTCCGCACGTCCGAGTCTCCCGGACCGAAGCGCCGGGCCTCGGACCCACACCTGCAGGCACGACGACCGCCCGGCGCGTCCGGGCGGCGATCGCCGCCGCGGTCAACGAGGATGCGCCATGATCGGCTCGCGCAGGTTCGCGGTCTACGGGGGCCTCTTCCTGCTCACCTTCGTGAGCTACGTCGACCGCGTGAACCTCTCGGTCGCGGCGGCACCGATCGCCGCCACGTTCAGGCTGTCGCCGATCCAGCTGGGCTACGTGTTCTCGGCGTTCCTCTGGACCTACGTGCTGCTCCTCATCCCGATGGGCATCGCTGCCGACCGGTTCGGCGGCCGCACCCTCACGGCCGCCGCGCTGGCCGTCTGGTCGCTGGCGGCGGTCTGGACCGGGCTCGCCGCCTCGCTGCCGGCCCTGTACCTGGCCCGGCTGGCGCTCGGGGCCGGCGAGGCGGCGAACTATCCCGCCGGCGGCCACATCGCCTGCGCCTGGGCCCCGCGGGACGAGCGGGGCCTCGCCACCGCCTGCCTGAACAGCGGGTCCTACGCGGGGCTGTGCCTCGGGGCGCCCCTCGTCGGCTGGCTCGTCACGGTCTTCGGCTGGCGGGAATCGTTCTGGATCGCCGGCGGCCTCGGGCTCGTCCTGGCCGCCGCGTGGTTCGCCCTGTACCGGGCGCCGGAGGCGGCCGCGTGGCTGACCGACGCGGAGCGCGCCCACATCCTGAGCCGTCGCGGCCCGCAGGGGCGGACCGCGGGCGCGGCGTCCGGCCTGCCCGTCACGCGTCTGCTGCGCAGCCCGTCGATGTGGGCGCTCGCGATCACGCAGGGCTGCACCGTCTACACCAGCTACCTGTTCATGACCTGGCTGCCGAACTACCTCGCGGTGAGCCGCGGCCTCGACGTGCTGAAGAGCAGCCTGTTCACCGCGATCCCCTACGGCATCGCCGCGCTGGTCGGCCTCGCCGTGGGCGCCCTGAGCGACCGGCTCCTGCGCCGGCCCGGAGCGACGCCCGCCGACCGGCGCAAGCTGATCGCCGGACTCCTCCTCGCCTCGTCGGTCATCCTCGCCACGCCGCTCGTCCAGCCGGTCTGGCTCATCCTCTGCCTGTTCGGAGTGTCGCTGAGCTGCGTCGGGACCGTGGCCGGCCTCAACATCGCCCTCACCGCCGACCTCCTGGAGGACGGCGCCGCCAACGGCGCGGCCGTCAGCCTGCTCATCGTCGGCGGGAACACGTTCGGCCTCGCCGCCCCCATCGTCACCGGCTACGTCGTGGCGGGCACCGGCGGCTTCGCCGGCGCGTTCCTGATCGCGGGCGCGCTGCTCCTGGCGGGGGCGCTGATCGTCCTGCTCGGCGCGCGCCGTCCGATCCGCGGGGCGGCCCCGCCGCTGCCCGCCGCGCCGGTTCCCCTGCGCGCCGCGAGCCGCTGACCGATGACCGGGCTCACCTTCGCGGCCGTGTCGCGGAACTACTTCAACCTCCCGGTCTGGATCGCGCAGCACGCCGGCCTGTTCGCCGAGGAGGGCCTCACCGTGGCGATCGAGCTCCACGAGGGCGTCGATGCCGTGACCGAGCGGTTGCGCGACGGGCGGGTCGACCTCGCCTACGGCATCACCGAGCACGTCGTCCTCGACCGGGAGGCCGGGGGCCACCTCACGATCGTGGGCGGCAACGTCAACAAGCTGCCGTTCTCCCTGATCGCCCGCCCGGAGATCCGGGACGTGTCGGGCCTGCGCGGCAAGGTGATCGGCGTCTCGTCCCTGGAGGCAGGCAGCTCGTCCCTGGTGATGAAGCTGCTCGCCGCCCGCGGGCTCACCTATCCCGGCGACTACGCGTTGCGGGCCGTCGGACCCATCCTGGCGCGCTGGGAGCTGCTCCAGAGCGGCGCGATCGACGCCGGCCTGCAGGGGGCCCCGCTCGACGCCGTCGCGATCGACGCGGGTTTCAGCGTCGTGTGCGACCCCCGCGCGGACGTTCCGGACTTCCAGTTCACGTCCCTGAACGTCGACGCGCGCTGGGCCGCGGAGAACGCGGCGATCCTCACGCGCTTCCTGCGGGCGTTCGTGCGCGCCCACGCGCTGTTCTACCGGGATCCGGACACCGCGACCCGCGTCGCGGCGATCGAGACCGGCGTGGCGCCCGCCTACCTCGCCAGGGCGTGGCAGACCTACACGGACGAAGCGATCTTCCCCCGCGACGGCGACGCGAGCACGGCCGCGGTCCAGGCCCTGATCGAGGTCAGCGCGCTGATCCGCGCGTTGCCGAACCGCCGTCATTCGGAGGCGGACCGCTACATCGACCGGCGCTACCTGCGCGCGGCGCACCGCTCCTTGTCGTCGTGACGCTCGCACCCGCCTGAGACCCGGCCCGCCCGACCGGTTGCCGTCCGCCCGGCAGAGCGCGCCGGGGCCCGCGCCGAGAAGTGCGCCTCGCCGGTCACCGGGTGTATCCTTCCCGCGCCGACGGCGAACGGGGACGGGACGTCCCGCACCGACGCGTCCAGACGGAGGCCCCCATGATGACGCGCAGAACGCTGAACCGCGCGCTCGCCGCCAGCGCGGCGGCCGCGCTGCTTTCCGGCGCGGCCGAGGCCCAGGACCCGCCGCGGGCGCGCAACGTCGTGCTGGTGCACGGGCTGTTCGCCGACGGGTCGTGCTGGTCCGAGGTGATCCCGCACCTGCAGGCGGCCGGCCTCACCGTCACCTCCGTGCAGAACCCGCTGACCACCTTCGAGGAGGCGGTGGCCGCGGCGCAGCGCGTGCTGGCACGGCAGGAAGGGCCGACCGTGCTGGTCGGTCACTCATTCTCCGGCATGATCGTGACCGAGGCCGGTATCGACCCGAAGGTCTCGGCCCTGGTCTACGTCGCGGCCCGGGCGCCGGACGCGAACGAGGACTACGCGGCGCTGGCCAGGACCTACCCGACACCGCCCGCCGCGGCCGGAATCGTGTTCGACGGTGACGAGGGGCGCCTGAGCGAGGCAGCGTTCCTGCGGGATTTCGCGGGCGATCTGCCGGCCGAGAAGGCCCGGGTGCTGTTCGCGGTCCAGCAGCCGTTCCGCAAGGCCCTGTTGACGGGACGGACCACCCACGCGGCCTGGCGCTCGAAGCCGAGCTTCTACGCGGTGTCGACCGAGGATCGGACCATCGACCCGGACCTCGAACGGTTCATGGCCAAGCGCATGAACGCGCGGACCGTCGAGCTCAAGGCGAGCCACCTGTCGCTGATCTCGCGCGCTCCGGACATCGCGGACCTCATCCTGGAGGCGGCCGGCCAGCCCCGCCGCCGGCGCTGACCGGGCGCGCTCCGCGGTGCTACGGTGATCCCTTGGCGATCCCTTGGCGATCCCTTGGCGATCCCTTGGCGATCCCTTGGCGATCCCTTGGCGGGTCGAGGGGGGCAGGGGAGGGGAGGGCTGCGTGCGGCGAAGGCCCGAGGCTGGCCGGACGCGGTCGCGCGGCCCTACCTATCGGTGGTCGGGCTGAAACGGATCTGGAGCGCGCGCATGCAGGACATCCCGTTGGGTGCGAAGGGGAGCTTCGCCATGCTGGTCGGGCCGTCACATCTGGCCAGCCAGTTCAAGGACAACATCCTGCCGCCGGTCTTCGCCACGCCGATGATGGTCCTGATCATGGAGAACGCGGCGCTGAACGCCGTTCGCCAATACCTCGATCCCGGTGAGAGCGCCGTCGGAACGAAGGTGGACGTGACCCACATGGCGGCGACGCCGGTCGGCCACCGCGTCCGGGCAGAGGCCGAGGTCGTCGGCGTCGCCGGACGCCAGATCCAGTTCCGCGTCGCGGCCTGGGACGAGACGGAGCAGATCGGGGCCGGGACGCACGAGCGGATGATCGTCGACATCGAGCGGCTCGGCAAACGGCTCGCCGGTAAGCAGGCCGCGCCGTCGCGGCGCGTGTAGTCCGGCGCGGCTCGGCACCGCCGCCGGACGCGCATTCAGGGCGAAGAACGCGCGTCCCCTGGAGGGCTCACTCCTGACGGCTCGGCGGAGCCAAGCTCTGTCCCGAGGATCGCGACGCTCAATCCGGGCGGCCGGCGCCCGCGGCATCGGTCTGCCGCACCGCGACGGCAGCCTTGATCGCCTCGTAATCGGCCTTCTTCAGGACACGCCGGGTCACGAGATCCTCAGGGGACGCGTAGGGCCGGAACGCGATGATCCTGCGTCCGATCATGCCGGCCCCGAGGGCGTTCAACTCCTCGACGGACGCCGTGTTGAGGTCGACGCCCTGACCCGGAGAGGCCGGCGGCTGGCCCGAGCCGGACGCGCTGTCGGCCGGCTGCGGCGGCATCGGCCTCGCCGCCGCCCCGCCCGCGGTCGGAGCATCCGGCGGTACTGCCGGGATAGCCGCCGAGATTGCCGCCGAGGACGGCGGGGGGGCCGCCGCCCCGGTCCGCGGCGCCGGGGCGACGCGCTGGGCAGATCCGGAACTCGGCCCCGGATACACGGAGCGGATGCTCTCTCCCTGGGGATCGATCCCGGATCGGTCCTGCTTGGACACGGGTATCGTCGTGGACGCTTGCCTGTCGCGGCTCGCGTGAGGACGGGGTCCGTAGGAAACCCAGAGGCCCGCCAGGACGACTGCGGCCACCGCCAGACCGGCGCTGATGGACAGCGTGGATCGGCTCATTCTCACGACCTCCTCTTGGCGGGCTGGGGACTGCCCCACGGCGATGGCACGATCGAGGCGGGCTAACCCAGCCCGAGCGGCATCGCCATCCGCCGCGCGAGGTTCGCTGATCCGAATCGTGCGGCGCGCTGGCGCAGCCACCAAACCGGCGCAGTCTCCAGGCTGGAGCGGGCCGTGCGGCGAAGCGGTCGGCCGGAGACGCCGCTCCGGCAGGTGGACGGGCCCGTGATCTGGACCCGCGCGGCCCGGTCCGAGCCTGGAAGGGCGCCCGCGCGAGGCGGTACGTCTGATAATGCCCTTTCGCGGATCCCGTGGTCAGAGGTCGAGTGTCACGGCGTCCCGCGCGCGCGAGACGCAAGCCATCATGCGGCTCCGGCGCTTGGTGAGCGGCAGCACCGCGTCGCGGTGGATGACCGTGCCGTCGCGATAGCCGCACTCGCAGGAGCCGCAGACGCCGAGCTCGCAGGAGGACGGCAGGTCGAACCCCGCGCGGCGCAGGACGGTGAGCAGGGACCGGTCGGCGGGGACGTGGAGCACCTGGCCGGTGGAGGCGATGCGCGCCTCGAACGGCTCCGGCACGAAGCCCTCGTCGCGCAGCGGCTCGAAATGCTCGCTGTGCACCCGCTCGACGGGCCAGCCCCGCGCGACCAGGCCCGTCTGCACCGCGTCCATGAGGCGCCGCGGCCCGCAGGCGTAGACGTGCGTCCCGGCCTCGGCCGGGCCGAGGGCGCCGGGATCGAGGCGCCGCCCCTCGGACCCGAACCAGCAGCTGAGGCGCGGCCCGCAGACCGTCCGCACCTCCGCCAGCAGCGGCGCCTGCCCGGGGGAGGGGGCGCAGAGATGGAACGCGTACTCGGCCCCCGACGCGGAGAGCGCGCGCGCCATGGCGAGCAGGGGCGTCACCCCGATCCCGCCGGCCACGAGCAGGTGGCGGCGGGCGTCGGGCTCGAGGGGGAAGTTGTTGCGGGGCGCGGAGACGTGGGCGAACGCGCCCGGCGCGAGCGTGTCGTGTGCCCAGGCCGAGCCGCCCCGGCCGACCGGCTCCCGCTTGATCGCGATCTCGTAACGGCCCCGGTCGGCCGGGTCGCCGCACAGCGAGTACTGCCGGACCCGACCATCCGGCAGGCGCAGGTCGACGTGGGCGCCGGCCGTCCAGGCGGGGAGTTCCGGGCGCGCGGGATGGACGAGGCTGAGGTGCAGCACCTCCGGCGTCGTCGCGACCGCCTCGGCGACGCGCAGCTTCATGATCAGGCGGGCCGTCATCGCGCGCAGCTCCGTCAGTCCAGCAGCTCGATCGCGTCGCCGGGCCGGATCACGCCGCCGCTCTCGATCCCGCAGTTCAGGCCCGAGCGATTGTAGAGCGGCAGGTAGACCGGCATCCCGAGAAGCTCCTCGAGATAACGGCAGGGGAAGTTGAGGCGCCCACCCCGCAGGATCACGGCGCCGACCCGGAAGCGCCGGCCGACCAAGTGGTTGAGCGGCACGCCGCGCACCGTGAGATTGCGCCGATGATCCCCCGGCAGGAGGCGCAGCGGCCCCTCCTGCAGCGGCGGGTCGTTGCGGTTGAGGGCGTCGAGGGCCTCCTGCTCGATCAGCGTGACCTCGCGCACGTCGGGCTTGGGCGAGTAGGTGCCGGTGCCGAGGAAGTAGCGGTCGCCCTCGATCCCGCGGCCGGCCACGCACACGGCCTCGGACAGCGCCTCCATCTCGAAGCTCGCCGCGGGGGCGATGTGGATGTGGGTCAGGGTGCCAACCCAGCCGGTGGCGCCGCCCGGAACCCGAACGGCGGCCGATCCCGCCGCGTGCGCGAACGCCTCGACCATGCGGGGTGCCGTCTCGCTGGTCATGCGGCCTCCGTGGCAAGCGCGATCGCCTCGATCTCGACCCGGGCGTCGCGCGGCAGGCGCGCGACCTCGACGGTGGAGCGGGCCGGCGCCTCGCCCGGGAAGTGCTCGGCGTAGACCGCGTTCATCGCGGCGAACTCGTTCATGTCCTTGAGGAACACCGTCGTCTTCACGACGCTCGCGAGGCTGGCTCCGCCCGCCTCGAGCACGGCGGCGAGGTTGGCGAGGGAGCGCCGGGTCTGCGCCTCGACCCCCTCCGGGAACGCGCCGGTGGCGGGATCGATCGGCAGCTGTCCGGAGGCGAAGACCAGCCCGCCGGCCCGGATTCCCTGGGCGTAGGGCCCGACTGCCGGGGCGGCCTTCTCGGTGCGGATGGTGTGCTTCGTCATGCGGTCAGTCTCTCGCAGGGTTGTTTCAGATAGTGGACGATAATCCACTCTATGGGAAGCGTCCGAGCGCCTTCGGGACGGCCGGCCGACCGGTCAGTCGATCGGCTTCCGCGCCGTTTCCGGGGCGAGGAGCGTGGCGGTCAGCGTGATGCAGGCGAGGGCGATCAGGTAGACCGAGATCGGCCAAGTCGCGCCGGAGCTCCAGCCCAGCAGGGCCGCGGCGATCAGGGGCGTGAAGCCCCCGCTCAGGGCCGCGCCCACCTGGAAGCCCAGCGAGGCGCCGCTGTAGCGCAGGCGCGCGTCGAACAGCTCGGACATCCAGGCGGCGCCGGTGCCGAACATGATCCCCTGGCCGAAGCTCAGCGCCACCGCGACGGTCAGCGTGATGACCATCGGGTCGCGCGTGTCGAGGAGGGTGAACAGCGGGAACGCGAAGGCGATCGAGAACAGGCAGGCGGCGACGAACAGCGTCCGGCGGCCGTAGCGGTCCGACAGCCAGCCGAAGGCCGGCAGGGTGAAGAGCTCGATCACCGCCGCCACCAGGATCCCGTTCAGGATGATGCTGCGCGACAGCCCGAGCTGGCCGGTCACGTAGGAGATCGAGAACACGGTCACGACGCTGACGTAGGCGATCTCCGAGACCTTGAGGCCCACGGCCTTCAGGAAGGTGCGCGGGTGCTCGGTGAGGATCTCCATGACCGGCAGGCGCGCCACCGCGGATTGCCGCTTCACCCGCTGGAAGGCCGGCGTCTCGTGCAGCCGCAGGCGGATGAACAGCCCGAGGCCGACCAGCAGCGCGCTGGCCAGGAACGGGATCCGCCAGCCCCAGGCGAGGAAGTCCGCCTCCGGCAGGAAGCCGCACAGCGCGAAGGCCCCGATCGACGCGATGACGCCGAGGGGGTAGCCGAGCTGGACGATGCTGCCGAAGAAGCCGCGCCGCTCCGCCGGGACGCTCTCGACCACCATCAGGACCGCGCCGCCCCACTCGCCGCCGATCCCGATGCCCTGGACCAGGCGCAGCGCCACGAGCAGGATCGGGGCCCACAGGCCGATCTGCGCGTAGGTCGGCAGGCACCCGATCAGGAACGTGCCGAGGCCCATGATGATGATGGTCAGCGAGAGCATCGCCTTGCGGCCGATCTTGTCGCCGAAATGCCCGAAGATGACGCCGCCGAGGGGGCGCGCCAGGAAGCCCACCGCGTAGGAGCCGAACGCCGCGATGGTGCCGACCAGCGGGTCGAAGCTCGGGAAGAACAGCTTGTTGAACACGAGCGCCGTGGCCGTTCCGTAGATCAGGAAGTCGTACCACTCGACCGTCGTGCCGATGACGCTCGACCAGACGATCTGGCGCCGGTCGGCGACCGGCACCGGGCCGGCCTCGAGAGCCGGGGACGCCTCAAGGGGCAACGCGGTATCGGCCACGGCACATCCTCCACTGTGATGGATGAAAATCCATTCTTGTGGAGGCAAGCGGCGTGCCAGCCCGGCGCGCAGCGGCCCGGCGGCCGACCCGGCGCGCAGTGCGGCGCGCAGTGCGGCGCAAGGTGCAATTCGGCCGCCCCTGCGTTAGGCGGGGGCGACTCTCTCGGTGCCGCGCCCCGGTCGCGCGGGCCGGTCGCGGGCGCGGATGACGGGGCATGACGGCGAGGACGATCATCGGGGCGGACCCGGCAGCGACGGAGACGTCCCCGCAGATCCACATCGCCGAGGAGATCCGGCGGCGCCGCAGGGAGCAGGGCCTGTCGCTGGAGACGCTGGCGGCGCGCTCGGGGGTCAGCCGCTCGATGATCTCGAAGATCGAGCGCTCCGAGGCCGTGCCGTCGACGGTGGTGCTGTCCCGCCTCGCGGAGGCGCTCGGCGTCACCTTCTCGCGGCTGATGGCGCCCGCGACGGAGCGCGAGATCCTGCTGATCCCGGCGAGCCGCCAGCC
The DNA here is from genome assembly GCF_000974725.1 of Methylobacterium sp. ME121. NCBI lineage: Bacteria > Pseudomonadati > Pseudomonadota > Alphaproteobacteria > Hyphomicrobiales > Methylobacteriaceae > Methylobacterium > Methylobacterium sp. ME121. The sequence goes on along the minus strand of NZ_BBUX01000033.1, from coordinate 30,957 downwards.
GATCCTGCGCGACGAGGCGTCCGGCTACCTGCGGCGCTGCATCTCGCCGGTCCTGCCCGGGCGCGGCATCGACTGGGTGCTCAACACGCTGCCGCCGGGCGCCAGCACCGGCGAGTTCACCGCCCATCGCCGCGGCGTGTCCGAGTACATCTACGTCCTGCGCGGCCGCCTGCGGGCGGTGATCGGCGAGCGCGCGGTCATCATGGAGACCGGCGACAGCCTGTATTTCGAGGCCGATGCCGGGCACGCCTTCACCAACGTCGGCACGGAGGCGTGCGAGTACTTCCTGGTGATCGACCCGTCGCGCGTCCGCTGAGCCGGGCCGCCCCGGACGTCCGCGGCGCGGGGCTTCCGGGCGCCGGTCCCGGTCGGGCGCGTCAGTGGAAGGCCTTGAAGGCGATGATCGTCTCGGAATCCTTCACGCCGTCCAGGCGCAGGAGGAAGTCGTTCACGAACAGCCCGATATCGACGCCGTTGTCCACGTGGAACTTGGCCATGATGTCGAAGCGCCCGGCCGTGGAGTAGATCTCCGACGCGATCTCCATCGCGACGAGCGCGTCGGACACGGCGTAAGTCTTGCCGATCTCGCATTTGATCTGCACGAAAAATGTCTTCATGTCCGTCTCGCTGGATGGCGCGCCGTCGCGGCCGCGCGGATCGGGACCACCGACCCCGCCGGAGCGGCCGAACCTAGCACCGTTCCGCGCGCCCGGTCAGGCGGCGCCCGGCCGGAGAAACGCCAGGACCTCGCTGGCGAACATCTCGGGGGCCTGGAGCTGCGGGACGTGGGCGCAGTCCGGCAGCGTCACGAACCGCGCGTCCGGCAGGCCGGCCGCGAGCTCGCGCGCCATGGCCGGCGGGGTCGCCTCGTCCTCCTCCCCGACGAGCACCAGCGCCGGCGCGCGGATCTCGGAGAGGCGGGCGCGCAGGTCGAGGCCGGCCAGGGCCGCGCAGGCGGCCCGGAACACGTCGACGTCCGTGCGCAGGAAGGCGGCCCGGCGCTCGGCCATTAGGTCCGGGTGCGCGGCCTGGAACGCGGGCGCGAACAGGCGGCGCATGGCCGTGTCGGCGATCGCCGCGAGCCCCTTCTCGGCCGCCGCCCCGGCCATGCCGCGGAACGCGGCCCGGCCGGGCTCCGGGAAGCAGGCGCCGCAATCGGCGAAGACGAGCCGGTCGAAGAGGTCGGGGTGGCGCAGGGCGCAGAGCAGCAGCACGAAGCCGCCGTAGCCGTTGCCCAGCCCGGCCGCCGGCCGGCCCCCGGTCGCCGCGCGCAAGGCCGCGCCGACCCGGTCGGCGACGGCCTCGAGGCCGCCCGGGGCGGGCGCGGAGGCGCCGAATCCGGGCAGGTCGGGGAGGAGGAGCCGGAAGTCGCGGCCGAGCGCCGGGGTGACCCGGTCGAAGCTCGTCCGGTCGGCGAGCAGCGAGTGCAGCAGGACGAGGGGCGGGCCCTCGCCGCACGCGGTCACCGCGACCTGGCCATCCGCGAACATCGCCTGCATCCGAGACCTCCCCCGCCGCCTCTGCCGGCGGCTCCACGACGCTGTCGCATCCGACGCGTTCGCTCGCAATCCGGTTGACGTGATATTTCACGGATGGCAGCATGTGTCGACCGAACGAGGCTGCGCGTGCTGCTCCGAGACAACATCTACGCGGCGATCCGCGCCGACATCCTGGCCTGCATCCTGCGTCCCGGCGCCGAGGTGCGCGAGCAGGAGCTGGCCCAGCGCTACGCCGTGAGCCGGCAGCCGGTCCGGGAGGCACTGCTGCGCCTGGAGCGCGAGCGCCTCGTCACGGTTCACGCCCGCCAGGGATATCAGATCAACGCGATTTCGGTGGCCGACGCCCGCGATCTGCTGCGCATGCGCCTCGCCCTGGAGCCGGCCTGCGCGGCCGAGGCCGCCGCCGGCGCGCCCGATTCCGTCGTGGCGTCCCTCGACGCGTTCCGCACCGTCGCGGACGGCGCCGACTTCATCGCGGAGAACCGCGCGTTCCACATCGCCCTCGCCGAGGCGTCGGGAAACCGCCGCATGGCCGCGACCGTGCGCGACCTCGTCGAGCAGGCCGACCGGCTGGTGCGCGTCAGCCTCGACGGCATCCGCGGGCGCGATCCGGCGCAGCTGGTGGACGAGCACGCCGCCATCATCGACGCCGTGCAACGGCGCGACGGGCGCGGCGCGCGGCGCCTCGTGCGCGCGCACGTCGCCCAGGCCGAGCGCCGCATCCTGACCGCCCTGGAGCGCAGCGCGATCGTCCTCTGAACGAGGCCGCGCCCGGCGCGGAGCCGAGGGACGCGGTCGAACACGACACGGGCCCGACAGCGGGCCCGACACGGGAGAGACGCCATGACCCTGCACGCGCCGGAACCGACGGTCGAGACCCGGGGCAACTTCATCGACGGGCGCGAGGTCGAGGCCGGGGACGGCACGCTGATCGACGTGCGCAACCCGGCCACCGGCGCGGTCATCGCCCGCATCCCGAATTCGGGGCCGGCCGACGTCGACCGGGCGATGCGCTCGGCCCGCGCCGCCTTCGAGGGCCGGGAGTGGGGCGGGATGGACATCCGGGCGCGCGCCCGGCTGGTGAACCGGCTCGCCGACGCGTTCGAGGCCAGTCTCGACACGCTCTACCGGCTGGAGACCACCAACAACGGCCGGCCGGTCAACGAGACCCGGGCCCAGCTCTCGCGGCTGCCGGACTTCTTCCGCTACTTCGCGGGCGTGGCGCTGGCGCGGCGCGACGACGTGATCCCCGTGGAGGGCAACTACCTCAACTACACCCGCCGCACCCCGATCGGCGTGGTGGCGAACTGCACGCCGTTCAACCACCCGCTGATGATCCTGTGCAAGTCGCTGGCGGTCGTGCTCGCCACCGGCTGCACCACGGTGGTCAAGCCCTCCGAGTACACGCCGCTCACGACCCTGAAGCTCGCGCAGATCTTCACCGAGGCCGGCCTGCCGCCGGGCGTGTTCAACATCGTGCTGGGGCTCGGCGCCTCCACCGGCAAGGCGCTGGCCGAGCACCGCGACATCAACAAGCTCGTGCTCACCGGCGGCACCGAGGCCGGCCGGATCGCCGGCTCGGCGGCCGCGAAGGTCTTCGCCCACCAGACCATGGAACTCGGCGGCAAGACCCCCGTGATGGTGTTCGACGACTTCGACGTCGAGCGGGCGGTGAACTACGCGGCCTTCGGCGCCTTCATCGGCGCCGGCCAGACCTGCGTCTGCGGCAGCCGCCACCTCGTCCAGGCCTCGATCTACGACGAGTTCGTGGAGCGGCTCGCCGCCAAGACCGCCGCGATCCGCCTCGGCGACCCCTTCGACCCGGCGACCCAGCTCGGCCCGGTCATCTCCGAGCGCCAGCGCGAGCGGGTGCTGGCCTATGCCGGCTACGGCCGCGACGCGGGTGCCCGCGCCGTCGCGGGCGGGCGGGCGGCCCGGGTGCCGGGCTTCGAGGGCGGCTACTACGTGGAGCCCACCGTGTTCGCCGACGTCACCGCCGACATGCGCATCTTCCAGGAGGAGGTGTTCGGGCCCTTCACCAGCGTCACCCGCTTCGAGGACGAGGCCGACGCGCTCCGGCTGGCCAACGACTCGCCGTTCGGCCTCGCCGCGGCCGTGCGCACCCGCGACGTCGCCCGGGCCCACCGGGTGGCGCACGCGGTCAAGGCCGGCATCGTCTGGATCAACGACCACCACCGCCTCGACCCGGCCTCGCCCTGGGGCGGGGTCGGCGACAGCGGCCTCGGCCGCGAGTGCGGCATCGAGAGCTTCAACGACCATTTCGACGTGAAGAGCGTGATGGTCGCGACCGGCGACGGGCCCTTCGACTGGTACCGCGACACGGCCGGCCAGCGCCGCCTGAACTGACGACCTACGGCGCGGGGGATACGAGGTCCGCGCCAGACGGACCCCTTCCGCGCCGGCCCCGAACCCGAGGAAGGAAACGCCCCATGTCCGAAGCCGTGAGCCCGGCGGTCAACGCCGGAGGCCGCCTCGACCGCCTGCCGATCGGGCCGTTCCACCGCCGCATCATGTGGCTGATCGGGATCGGCATGTTCTTCGACGGGTTCGACATCTACATCGCCGCCACCGTGCTCGGCGCGACGCTGAAGAGCGGCTTCTCGACCCTGCCGCAGAACGCGTGGTTCGTCTCGGCCACCTTCGTGGGCATGATGGCGGGCTCGTTCCTGACGGGCTTCTTCGGCGACCGCTACGGGCGGCGCTTCACCTACCAGGCCAACCTGCTGGTCTTCGGGCTGGCCGCGCTCGGGGCGGCCTTCGCGCCCAACATGACGGTGCTGATCGTGCTCCGCTTCATCATGGGCGTCGGGCTCGGGGCCGAGAACGTCGTGGGCTACTCGACCATGACCGAGTTCGTGCCGGCGCGCTCGCGCGGGCGCTTCCTCGGCCTCATGGCAGTGTTCGTCGTCACGGGCCTGCCGGCCGCCTCCCTGATCGGCTACCTGATCATCCCGGCCTTCGGATGGCGCGCGATGTTCGCGCTGGGCGGTCTCGGGGCGCTCGCCGTCTGGTACGCCCGCAAGAGCCTGCCGGAATCGCCGCGCTGGCTCGAGGCCGTGGGGCGCCACGCCGAGGCCGAGGCGCTGATGCGCGCGATCGAGGCCGAGGCCGCCCGCGGCGCGCCCCTGCCGCCCGCCGCCGCGATGGCGCCGGTCACGCAGCTCGGGCTCGCCGCCCTGTTCCGGCCGCCGCTGCTGTCGCGGCTGCTGCTGGGCTGCCTGTGCCTCGTGGTGATCAACACCCTGCTGTACGGCTTCGTGACCTGGCTGCCGACCTTCTTCATCCGGCAGGGACTCTCGGTGGCGACCTCCTTCGGCTACGCGCTGCTGATGGGGCTCGGCGCGCCGGTGGGCAGCGCCATCGGCGCCCTGACCGCCGACCGCTGGGGTCGCAAGCCGACGATCGTCGGCGCCTCGGCGACGGCCATCCTGTTCGGGATCCTCTACCCGATGACCCTCGACCCGGTGCTGCTGCCGCTGGTCGGGTTCGGGCTGACGGTGCCGATCTACGTGCTGGTGGCCCTGCTGTTCGGGATCTACATCCCCGAGCTGTTCCCGACCGAGGTGCGCCTGCGGGCCTCGGGCCTGTGCAACACGGTCGGGCGCGGGGCGACCATCGTGACGCCCTTCCTGGTCGTGACCCTGTTCGAGGCCTACGGCATCGCGGGCGTGACCGGCCTGATGATCGGGCTGCTCGCCCTGCAGATCGTGGCGGTCGCGGCGTTCGGCGTCGAGCCGCGCAGCCAGAGCCTGGAGAGCCTGGAGGCGGGCGTCGCGCCGGCCGAGGGCGGCCCGGCCGACCGGGCGCGGGACGCGGTCCCGCGGCCGATCCTCTGAGACCGGGCGGCCCGCCGCCCGGCCGTCTCCCGGCCGGGCGGAGCGATCAGTTCCAGGTGTGCAGGACCGTGCGCCAGGCGCCGTCGCGCTTCTCCAGCACGTTCACCCAGTTGCCCTCGAACTTCTTCCGCGCGCCCCCGTCGCCGGGGCCGGTCATCTCCCAGCGTCCGGAGACGATGAGCAGGTTGTCCTTGGGCAGCGCCGAATTCACCGTCGTCTTGTGCTCGTCCCACCCCTTCGCCTTCAGCCCGGCGAAGAACTTCTGAATGCCGTCGCTGGTCTGCGGGGCGCCCTTCGTGACGACGATCGCGTCGGGCGCGTAGAGCTTGGCCAGCGTGTCCATGTCGCCGCCGTTATACGCCGCGTCCCACCGGCTCGCGGCGCTCTGCGCGTCGGCCTGCACGGTATCCGACCGGCACAGGCTCGGCGTCATCAGGGCCACGGCGAGCACGGTCGCGTGCAGGACGTGAGGGCGCAGCATGTCTTCCTCCATCGTGAAGTGTTCTGGTTGATGAGAGCGTGACGGCACGGGGTCTGCGGGCTTCGACTAAGGGTATTTCTCCCAAATGAGAGTGATGATGCTCATCCTGCCGTCGAGGTTGAACTTGAACGGCACCGTCCGGAGGATGAGCCGCCCGTTCTCCTGCGCGACGTGCCGGACCTGGGAGGTCCCGGTCCAGGCCTCGTTCCACGACGTGTCGATGTCGTGGATGATCCGGTCGCCCTCGAACCGGTAGGTCCCGGCATAGGCGAAGAAGGTCTTGTGGAGCTTGACCCGGTCCGCGTCGGACATCTTGTCGTTGGCGATCGGCCTCTCCCGGCCTTCGTAGGCGCAGACCACCATCATGCGCCCGTCGCGGCCGTAATGGATCCATCCGGTCGGCTTCGGGCCGCCGTAGGCGTCGATGGTCTCGTCCGTGTCCACGATCCGGCGCGTCGCCGTGACGAGGCGCCAGGTCCCGACGACCGCGTCCCCGTCCAGCGCCCGTCCGGCCGAGACGCCGAGCGCGCCCGAGGCCAGGACGGCGGCGCCCACGAGGGCGATCGTCGCCACGTGGCCGAGGCCCTCCCGGCGAGAACCGCGTGACCCTTGCTCGCCGATGCGCATCGTTGCGACCCCCGAGACGGCATGGGGACTCAGAGCACGAACCGGAACGTACGCCACCGAACCGTCATAGAAGACCATAATCGAGGTGCGCGCAAGCCCAATGTGCTGAAATGCCGAAAATCAAAACAGTCAAAGCGATGAGATGATCTGAATGGCGGCGATAAGACCAGTATATTCTCGCACGAAGGACGTGTGCGCCCCGCCGGCCGAGACGATGGCGGGCGAGCGGGCGACGTTGCAGGGGGAGGGATCGGCCGCGCGCGCGCGGAACATCCCTGATCCGCGCGACCGGATCCGCCGCTCGACCTGCGCGACGCGCGCGAAGATCTGCGCGTCCGGGACGATTGACCGCTGATCGGAGGGGCACCGCGCGACTTTTGAGGACGGCGCGCACGGGCTACGCTCCCGGCCATGTCCGCGGCAACCGACCCCCACCCCGATCCCAGGCCGACGCTCGCCCGACCCGACGACGATCCCTACCTCTGGCTGGAGGCGGTCGACGGGCCCGACGCGCTGGCCTGGGTCGAGGCGCGCAACGCGGAGACGCTCGCCCGCTACGGCGATGCCGTCTTCCTCCGCGACCGCGACATCGCCCGCGACCTCCTCGACCGGCCGGGCCGGATCCCGTTCGTCCAGCGCTTCGGCGCCTGGCTCTACAATTTCTGGACGGACGGCGCGCATCCGCGCGGCCTGTGGCGGCGCGTCGACGAGGCCGGCTACCGCGCCGCGGTCCCGGACTGGGAGATCCTGCTCGATCTCGACAGCCTCGCGGCGACCGAGGGCGAGGACTGGGTCTGGGCCGGGGCGGCGATCCTCAAGGGCGATCTCGATCGCGCCCTGGTGCGCCTCAGTCGCGGCGGCAAGGACGCGGCCGTGATCCGCGAGTTCGATCTCGACACCCGCACCTTCATGGCCGACGGCTTCGTCCTGCCCGAGGGCAAGGGCGGCGCCACGTGGCTCGATCGCGACACCGTGCTCCTGTCGAGCGCCCTCGGGCCGGGCATGGCCACGCGGTCCGGATACGCGCGCACCGTCCGGCTCTGGCCGCGCGGCACGGATCCGCGCGACGCGCCGGTCCTGTTCGAGACCGCCGAGACCAGCATGGATGTCTGGGGCGCGTCCGATCGGCAGACCGGGACGGAGCGGATCACCGTCGTCGAGCGGCTCGGCTTCTTCGACGCGGCGATCCATATCGGCGACCGCACCGGCGTGCACGTGCGCCTCGACCTGCCCACGCATGCCGGGGTCCAGCTGCACCGGAACCACCTGTCCGTGCGGCCGCGGCGGCCCTGGACGGTGGACGGCGTCGCGCATGACACCGACACGGTGCTGGCGATCGCGCTGCCCGATCTTCTGGCGGGCCGCCGCGCGTTCACGGTCCTGTGGCGGCCGGACGAGCGGCGCGCCCTCCAGGGCGTGTTCTGGTCGGCCGGGCGGCTGATCGTGGACGTGCTCGAGGACCTGCGTCCCACCTACCGCGTCTTCGAGCCGGGGCCGGGGGGATGGACCGAGCGGGCCGTCGCCGGGCTGCCCGCGCTGGGCTCCGTCCATCTCTGGCCCCTCGACGGCGATCCGGAGCGGGCGGACGGAGCCCTGCTCGCGCTGGCCCACGATCCGGTGACGCCGCCGGCGCTACTCGCCTTCCCGCCCGCGCTCGACGCCCCGGCCGTGCTGCGTCAGGCGCCCCCGGCCTTCGAGGCGCGCGGCATCCGGGTGACGCGCCACGAGGCCCGGTCGGCGGACGGGACGCGCGTGCCCTACGTCCAGGTCGGGCCGGAGGCCGAGACCGGTGCGGCCCCCGTCTACCTGACGGCCTATGGCGGGTTCGGCCTCTCGCGCCTGCCGGATTACCAGCCCGTGCTGGGCAAGCTCTGGCTGGAGCGCGGCGGCACCTGCGTGACCGCCAACATCCGCGGCGGCGGCGAGTTCGGCACCCGCTGGCACGACGCGGGCCGGCGCGAGGGCAAGGCGCGGGCGCACGACGACTTCGCCGCGGTGGCCGCCGACCTCGTCGCCCGCGGCGTGACGCGGCCGAGGCGGATCGCGGCCGAGGGCGGCTCGAACGGGGGCCTGCTGATCGCCAACATGCTCACCCGCTACCCGGAGCGGTTCGGGGCGCTGGCCTGCACGATCCCGCTGATCGACATGCGCCGCTACACGAAGCTCCTCGCCGGCGCGAGCTGGATCGGGGAGTACGGCGATCCGGACGATCCGCAGGACTGGGCGTTCCTGTCCGGCATCTCCGCCTACCACGCCGCCGAAGCGGGGCGGCCCTACCCGCCGATCCTTCTGGCCACGAGCCGCGGCGACGACCGGGTTCATCCCGGCCACGCGCGGAAGATGGCGCAGAAGCTCCGCGTCCTCGGCTGCGACGTCGCCTTCTACGAGCCCGCGACGGGCGGGCACGGCGCCGGCAAGGACAGCGAGCAGACGGCGGCGTTCAGGGCGCTGGGGCTCACCTTCCTGCGCCGCGCCATCGGATGGGAGGACCCGGTCGCGTGAGCGCGGCCTCGGCCTGCGCTCGGGCGGACCCGAGGACCAGCGCGTTGCGCGGTTCAGAAGCCCATCAGCACGCCGGCCGAGCCGCCCACCGTCATCGCGAGGCCACTCAGGAAGGCGCCGATCATCGCGTAGGAGAAGCCCTTCAGAACCATGTCGTGCACGCCTCTCATCGAGCCCCGGGTCTCGGGCGAGACCCGGGACCACCACCTGCAACGAGAGGCCGGATCGGCCGGGCGGGTGCGGCGCGAAGGGGCACGCTGCACGGCGGAACCGGGCGCGGGTTCAGGCTGCCCCGATGAGCGAGACAGCCGCCGGGCCGGCGTCGGTCTAGGCGAAATGCGCCGGCAGGCTGAGGGCCTGCGCGTAGGCCACGAGGGCGATGGCGCCGGCGATCAGGGTCGCGGCCAGGGTGATGCGGTTCGTCCAGGTCATCGTCGTCTCCATCGGGTTCGCGACCGTGCTCGCGGTGTGATCCCGATGTACGCCCGAGCTTTCAGGCCCGGCGTGTCCGAGAACACCTGCGGAGCCGCTGTTCGCGCACGGATCTCGGGCTGCGCACCGGCCGGAGGCGGGCAGGACGGCCGCCTCCCGGCTCGGAGGACCCCGCAGAGCGGGACCGGACCCGGACCTGCTGGCCCGATCTATCCGGCCTCGGCGCGCTGATCCGCGTTGGAGGCGACCGTGAAGCCCTCGCGGTCGAAGACTGTGTAGAGGACGCCGGCCGGATCGAGGCCCAGTCCCGCGATATGCGTGATCGCCGCCTCCTTGGCCTCGGCCAGCGTGCTGAACGGATCCGGCAGCTGGTACATCCGCGACGCCTGCTCGGCGCCGTCGATCTGAACCGGCGGCGTTGTGATCTCGACCGTGTAGGGCACGACGTCCGCCTGCCGGTGCCTAGTGGAACACGCCGAGGAAATACAACAACAGAATGATCGGCAGCGGGATTCCCAGCAGCCACAGCAATCCACCGCGCAGCATTCGCGCCTCCTCTATGTCGACAATCGCACCGAAATATCGGCTGGTTCGAGGATGGAACGCACGAACAATGCGAAGGGATGCACATGACTGGCGCGAATGCTCGAAGCGCGCCTTCGATAGAGCTGCGCGAGACCTTTGGGCATCTCGCCCCGCACGGGCGCGCGATGTGGTCGCCGGAAGCCCGCGATCGGTCGCGGGCTCGCGGCAGCGCCTCTCGCCACACGCTCGGGGACCGGCGCGCCTGGCCGACCGCGGGTGGGACGGCTCAGCGATGCAGCGCGGCGATCCAGTCCTTCAGGGGATCCACCACGTAGGCCATCCAGGTCCGCGCCCAGGCCAGGGCCGGGCGGTTCGCGTCGATCGGCCGAGCGGCCATCAGGGCGGCCACGTAGGCGTCCTCCTGCGGTTTGCACATGTCCAGGGCACCCCGCTCCCGTCCGGGCTTGCTCCTGTGTGCGGGCTGCTGGTCGAAGGCCTCGCGGACGCAGCCGTGCCAAGCGCGCTCCAGGCCCGGCAGGTCGCCCGGCCCCGCTTCCAGCGCCGCGGCGGGCCGGGCACCGGCGAGGGCTGCGAGGAGCGCGAGGCCCGCCGCGAAGGGCGACCGCCTACTCATCGGACGCGCGATCCGCCTGCGGGGCCGCGTCGGCCAGGGTCATCGCGCGCGTGGCCGTGCGCAGCTCATGGCGGGCCACGCCGTCCGCGAGCGCGACGAGGGCGACGAGCACGAGCCCCAGCAGGAGGACGCGGCGGATGGTCAGGGCGGAGATGAGCATCGAGGGCGCCTCGTGGAGACGTCCGCACCGTAGCGGAGCCGCCACGCGCTGACTGCCGCTCCGGTGCCACATGAGTACGGAAAGCGAACGCCCGGCCGACACGCCCGCAGGCGTGCCGCGAGGGCTCGACGGGTGCGCGCGCTCCACGGCGCGGCGGCAGACCTCGGCCCGCCCGCGCCGGACGGCGACGCGATCTCGCCGCGGGCGTGTCCGGCCGACATGCACGCGCGATTAGTGTTGACGGCCGTCAATGCTATGCTCGATGGCGCGTGTACGGTATGAATCGACGCCATGAGCGCGCCTGGACGCGAAAGGCCGATTGCCATGACACGCTTGACCGTCGCCGCTCTGGTATTCGCTCTGACGAGCCCCGTCATCGTCGCGCAGGCCCAGCAGGACATCCCGATCCAGCGGGATCTCAAGCGCGTGGATCGCCTCGATCAACGGCTCGGGCGCGAGGATACCGAGCTGAAGGTCGATCCCAACGTGACGCCGGACAATCCGGACGGCGTCGTCGGTTTCGACGGACCTCCGTTCAACTACGGGGATCCCGGGGTGATGGGTGACGGCCCCCTGCCGCCGGGATCGCCCGCCGACGACGACGACTGGTACTGACCGAGGACGGCGTGCCCCACGGCCCTGAGACCGCGGGGCTCCGCGCGCGGCTCAGCGCCCTTTCTTGTAGAGCTTGCTCGCGATCTCGAAGATCTCCTCGGGGGCGTAGTTGGGCGCGAACGCCCCGTAATTGCCGTCGAGTTCCGGGACCTTGCCGCCCTCCGGCAGGCCGTCGACGACCTCGAGGTTGCCGGGCGGATCGCCCGGCAGCGCGACCTCGTCGTTCGACCAGACGCCGGCCGCTTCCTTGTAGTCGTCCGGGCTGAAGCGGTAGAGGCGCCGATGCGAGCCCTCCTGCAGATACTTCTGGCATTCCGGAATCTTGTCGAGAACGATGTTCGGGGTCGGCAGCATCTTCTCGATCTCGACGCCCGTCAGCTTCTTGAGCGCCAGCGCGTAGGCGTGCGCGTGCACGGAACCGCGCACAAGCAGGTAGCCGCAGACCTCCCGGCCGGTCGGATCCTTGAGGGTCTCGTAGACGCGCAGCTTGTGCAGGCGCGCGCCGCATTCCAGGTGGAAATTGTGCAGCAGGTCGATGATGATGTTGCCCGTCGTCGTGACCATGTCGACGTTCCAGGACTGCGCGTTGGAATTGACCGGCGTCGCGCCGCCGCCGTTGCTCAGGAAGCTGCCGGCGAGCCGGATGTCCTGCATGTCGTGGAACGGGGCCTTCGAGACGTCGACCTCCTCGGTGTCGTCGCCGGGGCCGTTGTTGAGCATCGCGATGCCGGTCGAGACCAGCTCCACGTGCCCGAGCTCCTCGGCGAAGATGCTCGACACCAGGCTGTAGAAGGGGCGCAGCTTCGACTTGTTGCGGAAGTTGAAGCTCTGGAACATGTAGTTCCCGAGGGTCGACATCTCCCCGTACTTGCCGCCGAGCAGCTCCTGCAGCGCGGCCGCCGCGTTGGGATCGGGCTTCTTCGGCTGTGGCAGTTCGGCCTGAAGGCGGTCGAGCTTCATGAACATGCGAGCAGCTCCGTTCGCGCGGGGTGCGCATGACGGCATCTTCCCGCACGGACGATTGTTCCTGCGGCCGCTTCGCGACAGCGCGCGTCGGGCTCACCGCGCGGCCGTGACGGCGCGGGCCGCGGGCGGTGTGCCGGCGGTCGGCGCAATCCTGCTGTGGACAGCGGCTCCGGCACGGCCGCCCGGCCGCCATCCTTTCCGGGGCGGTAACCATGCCGGTCCTACCAGCCGCGACCCCGGACGGTGAGGCAGGTGGACGAATGGGCGACGACGTGGCTGCGATCCTGTTGACCCTCGTGACCGAGAATTCCGAGTTGCGCGAGCAGCTCGCCAGCGCGCAGGACATGCTGATGGAGACGGCCATCGATGCGGGACAGCTCCACGCCCGGATCCAGGGGCTGGAGGCCGAGCGCGACGCGTGGCGGGCCGAGGCCGGGCACCGGGAGGGCCGCGCCGCCCTGATGGCCTGACGGTTCGGCCGCGCGCCGATCGCGCGCCCGACGCGGGACCGGACGCCCGCGGGTCGGCGAGCGAGGCAGGCCGGCGCGCGTCGCGGCTTCGAGCCTGCCCGTCCCCGCGCGTCCCGGCGGTTCGCGGTCGGATCGGGGATCGGGTACGTTCAGAGGCCGTCGAACGATCGACTCGGGAGCGCGCGGCGATGGTCACGAACGTCCTGCCCCCGCTCGATCCGGCCGCGCTCCCGGCCGGCATCCGCGCCCGCTTCGTCGAGGGCGTCAACGGCCTGCGCATGCACGTGCTGGAGGCGGGCGAGGCCGGCCCCGACCGCCCCCTCATCCTGCTGGTGCACGGCTTCCCCGAGATCGCCTATTCCTGGCGGAAGGTCATGCCGGCCCTGGCCGCGGCGGGCTACCACGTCGTCGCCCCCGACCTCCGGGGCTACGGCCGCACCGCGGACGCGCCGGTCGCCTTCGCGGACGACCTCGCGCCCTACCGCCTGCACAACCATCTCCTCGACCTGCTGTGCCTGATGAGCGCCCTGACGCGCGACAGGGTCGCGGCGCTCGTCGGACACGATTACGGGTCCTGGGTCTGCGGCTACTGCGCCCTGGCGCGGCCCGATCTCTTCGGCACGGTCGCCCTCATGAGCGCGCCCTTCGCGGGGGCGCCGGGGCTCGACGCCCTGGCCCGGGGCCTCCGGACGCCGGCCGACGACCCGATCCACGCGGCACTGGCCGCCCTGCCGCGCCCGCGCACGCACTATCACCGCTACTACGCGTCCCGACGCGCCGCCGCCGACATGGAGCGCAGCCCCCAGGGTCTCGCCGCCTTCCTGCGCGCCTATTTCCACCACAAGAGCGCCGACTGGCCGGACAACCGACCCCGCGCGCTCGCCGGCTGGACGGCCGAGACCCTCGCCGAGATGCCGACCTACTACGTGATGGATCAGGGCCGGACGATGCCCGCGACGGTGGCGCCGGAGATGCCGCCGCGGGACGGCGCGGACTGCGCCTGGCTGACGGACGCGGAGCTCGCCGTCTACGCCGCCGAGTACGCGCGGTCCGGCTTCCAGGGCGCGCTCCAGGGCTACCGGTGCCGCATGGATGGCAGCATCGACCGCGACCTCGCGCGCTTCGCCGGCCGGCGGATCGAGGTTCCCCTCCTGTTCGTGTCCGGAGCGCGCGACTGGGGGCCGTTCCAGGTGCCGGGCGCGCTGGGGCGCATGGAGGAGGCCGCCGGCGCGGGCCTGCTCGGCTGCCACTTCGTGGCGGGGGCGGGGCACTGGGTGCAGCAGGAGCGGCCCCAAGCCGTCGTCGACCTCCTGCTCGACGCGCTCGCACGCGGCGGGGCCGGGCACCGCACCGGCGCGTAGGCGCCCGCCGCCGCACCGCGTCCTCGGCTATCGGGGCGCCCGCCGCCCGGCTATGTCTCCCGCGAACCGGCCGGAGAACCGGTCGGACCGGGCGCACGGCGTCCGTTCCGGATCCTCGAGGGAGGCCGACCGATGGATGTCGAAGCGCGCGCCGTCCGGCGGGTCAGCAGGCGGCTGCTGCCCCTCCTGATCACCTGCTACTTCATCTCCTACCTCGACCGGGTCAATGTCGGCTTCGCCGCGCTGACCATGAACGAGGACCTCGGCATCTCCGCCACGGCCTACGGCCTCGGGGCCGGCATCTTCTTCCTGACCTACTTCGTGTTCGAGGTGCCGTCGAACCTGATCCTGGAGCGGGTCGGGGCGCGGGTGTGGATCGCCCGGATCATGCTGACCTGGGGGCTCCTGTCGGGCGCGATGGCCTTCATCGTCGGCGAGACGAGCTTCTACGCCGTGCGCCTGCTGCTCGGCGCCGCGGAGGCCGGCTTCTTTCCCGGCATCATCTTCTATCTCACGCTGTGGTTCCCCGCGCGCTACCGCGGGCGGATCATCGGCACCTTCATGGTCGCGGTCCCGCTGTCGAGCGTCGTCGGCGCGCCGGTCTCGGGGGCGCTGCTGGGCCTCGACGGGGTCTGGGGCTTCAGGGGCTGGCAGTGGCTCTACGTCCTCGAGGCCCTGCCGGCCGTCATCTGCGCCGGCATCGTCCTGGGCTTCCTGACGGACCGGCCGGCGCAGGCGGGCTGGCTGCCGGCGGACGAGCGCGCCTGGCTCACCGAGCGCCTCGCGCAGGAGCGGCGGGCGCGCGAATCCGCCCGCCGCTACAGCGTCCGGGACGCGCTCCTCGACCGGCGCGTGCTCGCCGTCGCCTTCGTGTATTTCGGCAACGTGGCGCTGCTCTACGGGCTCAGCTTCTTCCTGCCGCAGATCGTGAAGGGCTTCGACCTCACGAACGTCCAGACCGGTCTCGTCAGCCTCATCCCCTTCGCGATCGGGATCGTCGGCATGCTCGCCCTCGGACGCTCCTCGGACCGCCGGGGCGAGCGCAAGGGGCACGCGGCCTTCGCGCTCCTGCTCGCGGCCGGCGGCACGGCCGGGGCGGCACTGGTCTCCGATCCCTACGCCAAGATGGTCCTGTTCAGCGTCTCGGCCTTCGGCGTCTTCGGCGGCCTCCCGGTGATCTGGACGCTGCCCACCGCCTTCCTGTCCGGCGCCGCGGCGGCCGGCGGGATCGCCATCGTCAACGCCCTCGGCAACCTCTCCGGCTTCGCGGCCCCCTACGCGGTCGGCGCGATCAAGGATGCCACCGGCACCTTCACGGGCGGCCTCCTCCTCATCGCGGCGGCCGGGCTCGCCGCCATGGTGACGGTCCTCTGCCTCACCCACGACCCACACCTGGAGCAGGCCGCGGCGCGCGGTGCGCAGGCGGCGGAGTAGACGCGGCGGAGTAGACGCGGCGCAGGAGACGCGATCTGGGGGCAGGGGATCGCGCCGCCGCCCTGCCGCGCCCGGGGGGGGCGGCGGGTGGCGGCCGGCGGCCGATCGACTTATGGCAGCGTCGGACTGTCCTCCCGGCGGAGGCCGTGTTGCGGGGCCGCGCGAGCCCGGGGACACGCCGTCGCCGGCGACGCGCCGGCTCGAACCCATCGGAGCAGCCCATGAACGCACCCGCTCCCGCCCCCCGCACCCGCCCGGACGCGGCGACGATCGCGGGTCTCACCGAGGCCTTGCGGGCCGTGCTCGGGGACCGGGTGACGGAGAGCCGGGCCGTGCGCGAGCAGCACGCCAACCAGCTCACCTGGGCGCCGTGCGAGCCGCCGGACCTCGTGGTCTTCCCGCACGCCACCGCGGAGGTGCAGGCCGTCGTGCGCGCCTGCGCCGAGCGCGACGTGCCGATCGTGCCCTACGGCGTCGGCACCTCCCTCGAGGGCCACGTCAACGCGCCGTTCGGCGGCGTCTCGATCGACACGGGCGCGATGAATCGTGTCCGCGCGGTCAATGCCGATGACCTCGACTGCACGGTCGAGGCCGGCGTCACCCGCAGGGCTTTGAACGCGTACCTGCGCGATACCGGCCTGTTCTTCCCCATCGATCCCGGGGCGGACGCCACGATCGGCGGGATGGCGGCGACGCGGGCGTCGGGCACCAACGCCGTGCGCTACGGGACGATGAAGGACGCGGTGCTCGCGCTCACCGCGGTGATGCCGAACGGCGACATCGTCACGACCGCCCGGAGGGCGCGCAAGTCGTCCGCCGGCTACGATCTCACCCGGCTCCTCGTCGGCTCGGAGGGCACCCTCGGGATCATCACCGAGGTCACGCTGCGCCTGCACGGCATCCCCGAGGCGATCTCGGCGGGCATCTGCCCGTTCCCCTCGATCAAGGCGGCCTGCGACGCCACCATCCTGACGATTCAGTCCGGCATCCCGGTCGCGCGCATCGAGCTCCTCGACGAGGTGCAGGTCGCGGCCTGCAACCGCTACTCGAAGCTGACCCTGCCGGAGACCCCGCTGCTCCTGGTCGAGTTCCACGGCACGGACGCGGGCGCGCGCGAGCAGGCCGAGCGGTTCGGCGAGATCGCCGCCGAGCTCGGCGGCGGCCCGTTCGACTGGGCGACCGGGGCCGACGCGCGCGCGCGCCTCTGGCAGGCGCGCCACGACGTCTACTGGGCCGCGGTCGCGCTGCGGCCCGGTCCCACGATCAAGAACATGTCGACCGATGTCTGCGTGCCGATCTCGCGGCTCGCGGAATGCGTGGAGGCGACGAAGCGCGACATCGCCGCGACCGGGCTCACGGCGCCGATCGCCGGCCATGTCGGCGACGGCAACTTCCACACCCTCCCGCTCGTCGATGCCGACAGCCCCGAGGAGATGTCCGCGGTGGCCGGCTTTCTCGACCGGCTCGTCGCCCGCGCGCTGGACCTGGGCGGCACCTGCACGGGCGAGCACGGGATCGGCCAGAAGAAGATGCGCTTCATGGAGAGCGAGCACGGGCCGGAGGCGCTCGGCCTCATGCGGACCCTCAAGCGCGCCATCGATCCCCGGAACCTCATGAACCCCGGCAAGCTGATCCCCTGACGCGGACGCGGTCCGCGACCCGCCGGCCCCGGAGGGCCGCCCCTTCGCGGGCCTCGCGTCGTCCGACCGCGTCGGGCTCGACCCGCGGGCGCTCGGGGCCCGGACCGCCGAGCTCGGCACGGCCCTGGCCGTGACCGCGCGGCCGTGTCGTCGATTGCGCCATCCCCTCAAGGCGGCCCGCGCCCATCAGCACCGTTGGCCGCTCGCGCGGATACGGAGATCGGGCTCGAACGGCGTCGGTGGATGGCGTATCCGGCGACAGGGCGGGATCGGTTTGTGCCCGCCCGCTCCCGGAGCCACGATCAGATGGCTTCACAGCGTCCCGTGAGCGGACGCTCCCGGTCGCGAGCCGGCGCGGGCGGGTGTGCCCGCGCTCAGGGCCCTCCATCGTCCGGGCCTGACCGACCTTCGGTCCGCGATACGCTTCGCATCGACGACAGGATCTCGGACCGGAGACATCGATCGCCTCACGGGCTGCGGCGATGTCGGTGCGTCGTCGGTTCTCCGATCTGGCGCGGCGTCGGCACGGCCGGCCCATCGTTCGCCCCTTCCCCGCGCTTCATCGCCGATTCGTCCGGTCCCGGCCGATCCTCCCGGCCAGCACGATCCGGGACCGGCCCGTCAACGCGGCGGCACCGGGCTCGGGAATCTACCGGACGCTGCGTCGCGGATAGCCGGCTTCACCGGCACAGCCGGGACGGATGTCCGCGAAACCCGGAACCGGCCGCGAGGCCTCGCCCGAACCGGCGAGGATCGAGGGGAGGGCGGTCGCGCAGCGAGGCTGCACGCGCGGCGCCGCCTTATAATCCCGCTCCGTCGACCGCGGCGTGTGAATTATTTTGCTTGCCATAGGATCCTGGCACACAGAATAATGCATGCCGCAAAGCCAATATCGGAACCCGACACGAGGTTTCGGCGAGGCCGGCGATGCGCCGACGTGCACGCCAATCCTATAGCACGTCGCCGAATGTCAGCGCAGGGACGAGGGAGGAAGCTCATGGCCATGCCAAACGCCACGCCGGCTACGGCAATACCCAGTACCAATCGATGGCTGCAGATCGTGCTCGGCGTGATCTGCATGGTTGCCGCGGCGAACATCCAGTATGCCTGGACGCTGTTCGTTCCCGAGATCCAGAAGACCTTCGGTTGGGACCGCGCCGCGATCCAGGTCGCCTTCACGATCTTCGTCGTCGTCCAGACCTGGCTGACCCCGATCGAGGGCTACTTCATCGACAAGTACGGCCCTAGCCGCGTCGTGATGTTCGGCGGCCTGATGACGGGCCTGGCCTGGGTCATCAACTCCTACGCCACCAGCCTGAGCGGCTTCTACCTCGGCTCAGTGGCCGGCGGTATCGGCGTCGGCTGCGTCTACGCCACCTGTGTCAACAACGCGCTCAAGTGGTTCCCGGACAAGCGCGGCCTGGCGGTCGGCCTCACGGCGGGCGGCTACGGCGCCGGCTCGGCGCTCACCATCCTGCCGATCGCCAAGATGATCGACGGTGGCAACTACGCCCAGGCCTTCTTCGTCTTCGGCCTGATCCAGGGCGCCATCATCATTGCCGCCGCCATCGCCATGCGCGCCCCGCGCAAGGATCAGGTGCCGTTCTCCACCAAGGTCCTGCAGTCGCGGCGCGACTACACGCTGGGCGAGGCGCTGCGCACCCCCGTGTTCTACGTGATGCTGCTGATGTTCACCTGCACGGTGACGGGCGGCCTGATGGCTGTGGCCCAGCTCGGCGTGATCGCGCAGGATCTCGGGGTGAAGAACTTCCAGGTCAACCTGTACTTCTTCGCCATGGCGGCGCTGCCCTTCGCGCTGATGCTCGACCGGATCATGAACGGGATCTCGCGCCCGCTCTTCGGCTTCGTCTCGGACCGGATCGGACGGGAGAAGACGATGTTCATCGCGTTCGCGATGGAGGGTATCGGCATCGTGGCCCTGGGCTATTTCGGCTCGAATCCGTGGGCCTTCGTGATCCTGTCCGGTGTGGTGTTCCTGGCCTGGGGCGAGGTCTACTCGCTGTTCAGCGCCACCGCCGCCGACACCTTCGGCTCGAAGCACATCGGCAAGATCTACGGCGTGCTCTACTGCGCCAAGGGCTTCGCGGCGCTGTTCGTGCCGGTGGGCAACCTGATCATGCAGGCGACCGGTACCTGGGCGACGGTCCTCTACACGGTGGCGACCATGGACCTGATCGCCGCCATCCTGGCGATCGCGGTGCTGCGGCCGATGCTCAAGCAGCACCACGCGGCGAACAACGACGCCGCGGCGCCGGCGCTGACGCTGGCGCACGCCTGAGTGACCGGCTCGGCCGCTCCGCGGCCGGGCCGGACCCGCGACGCCCCGGCTCCGGAATCTCGGAGCCGGGGCAGAGACGATCGAGGGGGTTGCGCGCCGCCGGCACCGTCGCGGCGTCTCTTCGGGACGCACGTCGCAGCGGGCACCTGCGGATCCTCGGGCGTACACCTCCGATCATGCCGTGCTTCGTCGGCGCCTCGCTCTCACGCGACATTCCAGCCGCGCTCCGGCGCCCGCCCGAGATCTGAGGCCGGAACCAGTTCCCGCGTTTTCGGAGATCGACTGTGCTGCAGCCTCCCGAGACCTCCCTGGGTCTGGCCTCGATCGGGCAGACCGCGAGCCTGCGCGAGCAGGCCTACGACAGCATCAAGCAATCGATCCTGGCGATGGATCTCTACGACGGCTCAGCGCAGATCCGGCTGCACGAACACCAGATCGCGCAGGATCTCGGCATCAGCCGCACGCCAGTCCGGGAAGCCCTGACGCTTCTCGAGCGGGAAGGCTTCGTGAGCACGGTGCCGCGCCGCGGCCTCTTCGTGACGCGCAAGACCAAGCGCGAGATCGTCGAGATGATCACCGTCTGGGCCGCGCTCGAGGGCATGGCGGCCCATGCCGCCGCGCGGCACGCCGAAGATTCCGAACTTCGCGCGCTCGGCAGGGCGTTCGAAGATTTCGAGATATCCACTTTACCCGATCATCTGAAAGCCTATGACGAGGCCAACCTCGACTTTCATCGGACGATCATCCGTCTCGGCGGCTGCGGATTGATGGTCGAGATGACGACCAACCTGTTCATCCACATGCGGGCGCTCCGGTCGGCCTTCCTCCATCGGGCCGGGAGGCTCGAAGATTCGATGCGCGAGCATGCCGCCATCATCGCCGCCCTGCAGGCACGCGACGCGGATCGGGCCGCGGTCCTCGTGCGCGATCACGCGCTCGGGCTGATCGCGCACGTCGAGGCGCACTGGGCTTGGCCAGAGGGGTAAGAGCCACCGCCGACGGAGAATCGACCTATGCTACCGTCCGTTCACATGACCGATCTGCTCGGCCTCGGCTTCCTGATCATCGGGCTCGTCGGAGCCGGGATCGCCAGCGCGAGCCGGTCGACGCGCTTCGCGGAGGAGCCGCGTGAGGAACTCGCGGGCGGAGCGCTGCTCGTGGCGATCCTCGGCCTCGCCTTCGTGCTCGCCGAGTGAGCGGGCGCAGCGCGGGCAAGGCGGCCTCTGCGGCTCGCCATGCCGCAGATTTGCAACAGGCGCCGGAAACAGCCGGGAGGGCTGGAATTATTCCAGTCCAACGCCCCGCTGTCCGGCCATTCATTTCTCGCGTCTAGACAACCGTTTGACCGAACAGAGCAACCGCAGTTTAGAGGTGCTACAAAGATCTGAGCCGCTTGCGCCAATCGGGGCCATATTATTTTAATCCGTCGGACGCTGCACGCGACTGTGCACGGCGCGAGCATCTGAGGATTGGAGTAATGGCGGCGGTATCGGTGGATGCCCTGCATCGCAGCGAGAACCTGAACCTTCATCGGTTCCTGCTCCGCAAGCTCGGCAATCCCGCGGATGCCGCCGATGCCGCGCAGGAGACGTATCTCCGTCTCGTCAAGGCGCTCACCACCACCGACCTGGAGCAGCCGCGCCTGTTCCTGTTCCACCTCGCCCGCAACGTCGCCGCCAATCTCGGCAAGCGCCGCCGGTTCGAGGCCGGCCTGTTCCGGTCCATCACCGATCTCGAGCTGTCCAGCGTCGTGGACGGCCGCGCGCAGACCGAGACGCAGGTGATCGCCCGCGAGCAGCTGCGCCTCGTCGCGGCGGCGATCGACGGGCTGCCGCCGCGCTGCCGCGAGGCGTTCCTCCTCAGCACCTTCGAGGGCCTCTCGAACGGGGAGGTCGCCGCCCGTCTCGGCGTCAGCCGCAACATGGTCGAGAAGCACCTCATCAAGGCGCTGCTGCACATCCGCCGCGCGTGCCACGAATTCTTCTGATCCGGCACGTCAGGACTTCGCGGCCTCGATGGTCTTCATAGGTCGGACGGGCGGAGCGGGCAGCGGGTCGACATGGAGGAGGAGCGGACGCCCGCGGGCGACGACGAGGCCGCGGACGACCCGGTCTACGCGCGGGCCGCGTTCTGGGTGGTTCGCCTGGCCTCCCCCGACGCGACCGACGCCGACCGGGCAGCCTTCGCGACCTGGCGCGCGGCCGACCCGGCCCATGCCGAGGCCTACGCGGAGATGGAGGCGTGGCGGCGCGTCGCCGGGCGCGCGCCCGATACCCGCCGGCGCAAGCGGCGGCCGCCGACGCGCCTCGTCGGTCTCGCGGCGGCGCTGGGCCTGTCCGGCTTCGTCGCCTACGAGAGCGGGCTCCTCGACCGCGTCCGCGCCGATGTCTGGACCGGTATCGGGGACATCGAGACGACGCGGCTCCCCGACGGCAGCCGCGCCGCCCTCAACACCGACACGGCGCTGGTCCTGCGCTTCACGGCCGCCGAGCGCGACGTCCACCTGCTGCGCGGGGAGGCGGAGTTCGATGTCGTGCCCGACAGCGGCCGGCCCTTCGTGGTCCACGGCGGCGGTCTGCGGGTTCGCGCGGTGGGGACGCGCTTCTTCGTCCGGGCCGGCGGGGACGCCGAACCGGTCGGTGTGGCGGAGGGGCGCGTGGACGCGTCGACATCCGCCGGCGCCGTGACGATCGGGGCCGGCGAGGTGGCCCTCCGGAGCGCCGACGGCCACCTGATGGTCGAGCGCGGCGATGTCGGGCGCGCCACGGCGTGGCGGGAGGGCCGGCTCGTCGTCACGGGGCAGCCCCTCGCCGCGGTCGTGGCCGACCTGAACCGCTATCGGCGCGGACGCATCGTGCTGCTCGGCTCGGGGCTCGGCGCGCAGCGCTTCAGCGGGACGCTCGACATCCGCGACACCGACGAAGCGCTCGACGTGCTGGTCGCGACGATGGGCCTGCGCGTCACGCGCCTGACCCCGTACCTCGTCCTCGTCAGGCCGCCGGGCTGACGGGGCGAAAAAAACCCGCGCGGGGAGGTCAGGAGTCGCGCGGCTCGATTGTCGTGTGTCCGTGAGGGCCCAGAGCGCGCGCCGAGCGTGCCGCCCTCCGCGGAACGGGGGCACGGATGGCGGTGTGGAATCTCGGCGGCACTCTCGGCAGCGCGCTGGGCGGCACTCTCGGAAGCGCGCTGGGCGGCACGTGGCGCAGGGCGGCCCTGGCGAGCGCGTCCCTGATCGCGATCGGGCAGGCCTCGGCCGCGCAGGAACGGCCGATCACCCCGACCTTCGTGCGAGCCGGCGAACGGCTCAACATCGTGCCCGTCGCCGCCGGGGACGCCGGGCCGCCGCGCGCGCTCTCGGCGCGGCGCGTCCGGCTCTCGATCGCGCCCGGTCCCCTCGAGCCGGCCCTGGCGAGCCTCATCGCGCGGACGGGCCTGTCGCTGGCCTACCGGACGGCGCTGACCGAGAACCGCGCGACGCGGGGCGTCGAGGGGGACGTCCTGCCCCTGGAGGCGCTCGCGCGGCTGCTCGACGGGACGGGGCTGACCTACCGCGCCGCGAAGCACGCGACGATCACCCTCGTGAACCCGCGCTACGCCCAGGCGTCCCTGTCGCCGGGGGATTCGAATGCGCCGACGCCGGTCGGGGCGGCCGCCGCGTCGGTCACCCTCGACGAGCTCTCGGTCGAGGCCCAGCAGCCGACCTTCGGGACGACGGGCTTCGTCGCGACCCGGTCCACGGCGGGCTCGAAGGGCAACGATTCCATCCTGGAGACGCCCGCCACCGTCAGCGTCATCACCCGGGACGAGCTGAATGTCCGGGGCGTGCAGGACGTCAACCTCGCGGTCGCCTACACGCCCAACGTCCAGGCCGTCGACTATCCCGGCGGCCAGGGCGGTCCGACCTTCACGCTGCGCGGCTTCAACGCCAACAACTTCGACAGCGTCTACGAGGACGGCCTGCGCTACGGCTTCAACTCGTTCGACCAGAACATCGAGCCCTACGCCTACGAGCGCATCGACGTCGTGAAGGGGCCGATCTCGGTCCTCTACGGCCAGGGCCAGCCGGGCGGCATCATCAACCTCGTCTCGAAGCGCCCGACCTTCGTCCCGTTCAACGAGGTGTTCCTCCAGGGCGGCAATTACGGGCGCGTCCAGGCCGGCTTCGACCTGTCCGGCCCGGTCGAGGGCGCGCCGCAATTCGCCTATCGCGTGACCGGCCTCGTCCGCAACGCCGACAGCCAGGTCAAGTACACGCCGGACGACCGGACCTTCATCGCCCCGGCGCTGACCTGGCGGCCGGACGCCGACACCGCCCTCACGGTCCTCGGCAAGTACGCCGAGTACCGCGGCGGCGGATCGGAGCAGAGCCTGCCGATCGTCGGCTCGATCCTGCCGAGCGCGCGCGGCTTCTTCCCGCGCAGCCCGTTCGTCGGGCAGCCGAACTTCAACACCGGCCTCCTGGAGAACAAGGAGATCGGCTACATCCTCGACCACAGCTTCGCGCCGGGATGGCTGCTGCACGCCGCCTTCCGGGCCTACGAGACCACCTCGAAGTTCGACGCGGTCGGCGCCAGCCCGGCCTTCACGCCGCCCGGCTTCCTCGCCGTCTCGGTCTTCCCGTACCTGCGCGACCAGTCGAGCCAGGGGCTCCTGACCGACAACTACGTCCAGGGGCGCTTCGACACCTGGGACATCCAGCACGACGTCGTCCTCGGCGTCGGCTTCCAGAACTACTATCGCCGCGACGCGCGGACCTTCCCGAACGGCTACCCGACGAGCGCCGCGAACCGCCTGATCGACCTGTACGATCCGGTCTACAACCTCGGCATCGCCTTCCCGCAGCGAACGAACGTCGCGACCCGGGCGCTGCAGCAGCAGACGGGCGCCTATCTCCAGGACCAGATGAAGTGGAACGGCTTCATCCTCACGGGCAGCCTGCGCAACGACTGGGTCGAGCAGCAGGTCCGGACCACCTTCAATTTCCCGAACCTGCCGGTCGCGACCCTCAACCGGACGACGATCGACAACCAGAACTTCTCGGCCCTGAGCTACCGGGCCGCCCTGGGCTACGCGTTCGCCGCCGGGATCGTGCCCTACGCCGCCTACTCGACGTCGTTCAACCCGCAGATCGCGGGTCAGCGGGCGGACGGCTCGGCGCTGCCGCCCCGCGAGGCCAGCCAGATCGAGGGCGGCGTCAAGTGGCAGCCGGTCGACACCAACGCGCTCGTCACCGCGTCGTATTTCGAGATCACGCAGACCAACATCCCCCTCGCCGACCCCCTCAATCCCGGCTTCTTCATCGTGACGGGCGCGGCGGAATCGCGGGGCTTCGAGCTGGAGGGCAAGGCGAGCCTGTTCGACGGGTTCAACCTGATCTTCGGCTACGCCCACCTCAACACGAAGGTCACGCGGAACGCGACCAACCCGGCGCTCGTCGGCAACCGCCTGCCGAACGCGCCGGACAACACCCTGTCGCTCTTCGCCGACTACACCTTCCCGCTGAACTCGCCCTTCGCCGGCTTCCGGGCCGGGGCGGGCGTGCGCTACGTCGGCGAACGGACGGACGCCACCAACGTCGATCGCATCCCGGCCTACGCCCTCGTCGACGCCTCGCTGAACTACGACCTCGCCCAGCTGAACCCGGCCTGGAAGGGCGCGGTCCTGTCGGTGAACGCCAACAACATCTTCGACCAGCGGTACTTCACGTCGGGCTTCTACACCGGCTACGTCTTCGAGGGGTTCCGCCGGAGCGTGTTCGGGACGCTCACGTATCGCTGGTAGGGTCGCCGGCCGATGACGCGCGCGGCACCGACCGTCTCCGTGCGACCGGCCCCGGCGGGGAACCGCCCTGCGTCGGGGCCCCGGTTCACGGCCTCGCGGACCTTCCGCCTGAGCCTGTGGCTGCATCGCTGGAGCGGGCTGGTCGCGGCGCCGTTCTTCCTCGTGCTCTGCCTGACCGGGACCGTCCTGATCTTCCACGAGGAGATCGACGCCTGGGCGGGCTTCGAGCCGGCGGTCGAGGCCTCTGACGCGCCGCTCCGGCCGCTGGCCGCGCTCGCCGACGCGGCGCTGGCGCGCGCGCCGGGCCGGCGCGTCGTCGCGGTCGCGCTCGACGCGGAGCATCCGGAGCGGGTCACGGTGAACCTCGCCGCGCCCGGCATCCGCACGGTCGCCGGGGCCGATCCGGTGCTGATGGACGCGCGGAGCGGCGCGGTCCTGTCGCGGCCCGACCCGCGGACGACGCCCCTCGGCCTCCTGCTGCGGCTGCACGCGAACTGGTTCCTGGGCCTGCCGGGGCAGCTCGCCGGCGGCGCCGTGGCCCTGCTGGTCGCGCTCTGCCTGGTCTCGGGCACCGTGATCTACGGGCCCTATATCCGCGGACTCGCCTTCGGCGCGGTCCGGCGCGGGTGCGGCGCGGCCCTGCGCCAGCGCGATCTGCACAACCTGATCGGCGTCGCCACGCTCGGCTGGACGCTGCTCGTCTCGGTCACCGGGATCGCGCTCGCCCTCGGGGGCGTCGGCCTCCTGGCGTGGCAGGCGACCGAGTTGCAGCGCCTCGTGCGCGCCCACGCCCCGGCCTCCGCCGGGCGCGTCGACGGGCCCGCCGCCGTCTCCCTCGACGCCGTCCGGGCCGCCGCGGAGGCCGCCCGGCCCGGCTGGCGGGCCACGCTGATGATCGTTCCGGACACGGTGCTGTCGACGGACCGGCACTTCACGGTGCTGCTCGCCGGCCCGACCGGTCTGCAGGAGCGCCTGTTCGAGATCGCCCTGGTGGACGCCCGCGACGCCCGGGTCTCGGAGGTGGCCCGTCTCCCCTGGTACCTCACGATCGTCAGGCTGTCGCAGCCCCTGCATTTCGGCGACTACGGGTCCTGGCCGCTCAAGATCCTCTGGTGCGCGCTGTCCTGGGCCGCCCTGTTCATCACCGGCAACGGGGCCTGGCTGTGGTGGACGCGCGGGCGCGGGCGGCGCGCCGGTCGCGCGCAGGCGGGTCCCGCATGAGCGGGGTGTCCGCGCTGTGGCAGCGGCGTCCGGTCCTGTTCGCGCTGGGCCTCGCGACGCTGACGGTCGCGGGCCTCGTCGTGATGCTCGGCGACGCGGCCGCGTGGAAGCCCGCCGGCTTCGTGCTCGCGGCCCTGCCGCCGGTCACGGCGGCCGTCGCCTATCGGAGGCAGTGTCGGCGGCGCGGCGCCTCGTGAGGGCCGGCCTTCTCGGGACCCTGCGCGCTACGCCGCCGCCTGCCCCGCGCGCGCGTTCCACTTCTCGAACTTCCCGAGCACGCCCCACGCCGTCAGCGCGATGAAGATCGGCATCGTGTAGGGGCTCAGCCCGAAGGCGGGCGTGAGCTGGGCGAGCACCTGGCCCAGACCTGTGCCGGCCGGCACCTGGGACAGGATCTGCGTGACGACCGCGCCGACGATACCGATCGCCGACTTCTTGCCGGAGAGCAGCTGCCCGATCGTCTGCCCGAGGGCGCCGTTGACCGGCCCGAGGACCGTGCCGGCGGGGCGCGCTGCCGGCGGGCCGGGCCGGATCTGGGCGGTCGGCAGGCGCGCGCCGTCGATCTGCCGGCGCAGGGCCTGGAGAAGCTCGTCGAGCCGTGCCGCGGCATCCGCGGGGGGCGCGGCCGGCACGGGCGCGGCCGGCGCGATCACCGCCGGGTGCATCGGGGCGGGTTGCAGCGGTGCGGAGTGCAGCGGGGCGGTTTGCGTCGGGCTGGCCGCCCGCGCGGCGACCTGGCGCTCCAGGTCCTGGATCCGCGCCAGCACCGCCCTGTCCGGCGCCGGCCGCAGCGCCTCCTGGATCGCCGCGATCGTGCGCGCATCCGCGAGGCCGGTATCGTCGAGGCCGCACCGTTCCTGGAACATCGCCACGGCCGCCATGGTCCGCGGTCCGTTCCGGCCGTCCTCGACGAGGGGCGGCGCCGCGCCGAGGCGGTTGAGGGATTGCTGAACCCAGAGCGTGCTGTCGGCGAGCTCGTCGTCGGGCTCGCGGGACACGGCAGCCTCGACGGCGCGCGGCGCCGCGAGGGCGACCGTGGCGTCGATGTCGATGAGGCTCCGCAGGATCACCGCGGTGCCGATCTGCGTGTCGACCACGTTCGGGTCGAAGACGTGGTCGCGCACGAACTTGCCGCCGCGCGCGCCCGGCGGCCCGTAGGCCGTCGACCCGCCCCAGAGATACGGCGAGTTCACGCCCCGGCCGTGGTAGCCGTAGCCGTTGAAGCCCTCGAGCCGGTAGAGGGCGCGCGCGACGCTCCAGTCGCCGACCCCGATCAGGCCCTGGAGGCGCAGCGCGTCGACCGCCCCTTCGACGAAGGCCTGCGGCCCGGTGAAGGGACCGCGCCCCTTCGGGACGATCGTGGTCCGTCGTCCGAGCGTCTGCCCGTTGCCGAGATACGTGTCGAAGTCGAAGGCCGATTCCCGGTAGTGGCAGAGCCCGACGAACCACCAGGGCACGCCCGTGCGCGCCTCGATCTCCCGGTAGCGCGGTTTGCCGGCGGCGAGCTGCTGCGCGAGCTCGCGCACGGTCGCGAGCTTCTCCGGCCGGATCTGAAGCGACGCCCAGGTCCGCTCGTAGCCGTCCTGAAAATCCGTGAAGGATGCCATGTCGATGCTCCGGGATCTGCGGTGACGAAGCCTTGACGGGACGGTCCGCGCGGCGCGGCCGGAGCCCCCACGCGGCCGGGCGCCGATCGGGCGGGTCTGCACGCGACGCCCCGGATCCGGACGCGCGGTCGCGCGGCGCGGGCTCCCGACGGAGGGGCCGGGCGCCCGGTATCGGCGACGTCCTGCCCGCGCGCCGGGCTAACCGGGCGCGGCGGCGCCCGCCGACCGTCCGGCGTAGGAGATCCGGAACGCGGTCGGAAACGGCGTGCCCCCGTCCTCGACCGCGCCCTCGGCCCGCACGGCGTCGCGCAGCAGGATGCGGCGGACGATCTCCGGGATCATCGCGCCGGCCACGTAGCGGCCGAGGCACTCGTGATGGCCCCGGCCGAAATGGAGGTAGGTCTGATCCGGGCGGGTCGGGTCGAAACGGTCCGGCTCGGGCACGCCGGTCGCGTCGAACATCGCCGAGAGGCTGAGGGGCAGGACGATCCGGCCCTTCGCGATCCGGCTCTCGGCCGGGCTGCCCCGGCCGAGCACGTGGTCGGTCTCCGCTTGGCGGAACATGAAGGCGACGATCGGCGCGAAGCGCAGCGCCTCCCACACGTAACCGTCGAAGGCGGCGGGCCCGGTCCGGGCGGCCGCGCGCGCGGCTTCGAGGACCTGCGGCCGGCCGAGGAGCTCGGCGAGGGCGTTCACCACGGCCTCCGACGTGGTCTCGATGGCCCCGATCAGCAGGCCGCCGACATTGATGACGACGCGGTCCATGCCGAAGCCGGCCGCCGCCGGCAGGTGCAGCCGGAGCAGGCGGGTGAGGACATCGTCGGGCAGGTCGGCGCCGGCCTCGATCGCCGCGACGCGCGCCGGGATGATCCTGGCGAACGCCGCCCGCATCTCCTGGCGCGCCCGATCCGCCGCCGCGTGGATCGCCTCGGCATCCGGGCGCGCGTCGAAGGGAAGGTTGTTGAACTGGTCGAACTGGTTCGCGTACGACCAGCGCAGGAGGTCGGCATCCGGGGCCGCGAAGCCGAAGAACCGCTGCACGATCCGCAGCGGCACGAGGCGCGAGAGCGACGCCACGACGTCGATGGATCCTTCGCCCGCGTCGAGGGCCGCGTCGGTGACGGCGCCCGCCAGATCGCGGATGGCCGGGAGGTCGCGCCAGGACAGCACGGCGCGCATGACCGCCTTGTCGCGGTAATTCACCTCCGTGCCGTCGAGCGCCAGCATGAACTCGCCCATCTTGGGCTTGTAGAGCGCGACGGAGAAGACCTGCGGCAAGGACAGGATCTCCTCGACCTCCGCGCGGCCGGCGACCAGGATGGCCGCGCCGCAATCCAGCGCGGTCCGCCGCGCGCGAAGCTGCGCGAAGAAGGGCCGCGGCGCGCGGGCGATCCAGTCCCGGGCGCGCTGCCAGCGCTCCGACACCGGCAGGGCCTCCAGGAACGCGAGGCAGGGCGTCTCGGGAGCGGCGGCGCGCATGCACGACCTCCAAGGTTCTTCGCGGAGAGGCGCGGGCCGTCCGGCCCGACGCGCGGTGGTCAGTTGAGCGAGACGTCCAGCCCCTCGCGCAGGCGCGCCACGAGCTCGCCCTGCCGGTGGGTCTCGGTCTTGGCGAACAGCGCGCGCAGCTGGGTGCGGGCGGTCGAGATCGCGATGCCGCGGTCCCGGGCGTGGGCGTCGAGGGACCGCCCCGAAGCCACCGCGTTGGCGAGGTTCGACTCGGCGACGGTCAGCCCGAACAGCTTCTGCAGCCGCGCGGCGTTGCTCTCCTGGACCTTCTGGGTCCCGGTCCGGATCACGATCGCCAGCTCGGCCCGCACCTTCGACCCGGTGCCAGCCGGCCGCTTCGACAGCGGGTGCAACGAGACGCGGTAGGGCACGCCGCTCTCGCCGCAGGTCACCGCGATGTGGTCGGCCTGCGTGATCGCCACGTCGCCGCTCGCGGCCGCGAGCGCCTCGCCGGCCGCGCGGGCGATCCGCCGCCCGGTCTGGCTGTCCTTGAGGACGAGGCTGCCCTTCACGAAGGACAGGCCGGCCCGGGACCGCGCGAGCGCTTCCGCCGCGCGGTTGGCGTGCGCGACGCGCAGGTCGGAATCGGTGAGGATCACGGCGGCGTCGAGCAGGTCCAGGGCGGAGGCGAGGTCGGACGTGCGCTCGGATGCCTGGCGCATCAGCGCGTACAGCTCGAAGGCCCGGCGCAGGTGCGGGACGAGCATCGCCAGGCGCCGGACCTCGTCGGACCGGAAGGGGCCGCCGTCCTCGCCGCGCATCGCCGCGAGCGTCGCCATCACGTCGGCTTCCTTGGCGAAGTAGGTGACGAGGCTGTGCTCGATCTCGAAGGGCTGCACGACCTCCTTGAACAGGGCCGACTCGCGGAACTGCACCGCGTCGACGCCCTCCTCGGCGCGGATGACCTTGCCCTGGTTCGACAGGATGTAGGGGAGGCGCGGATCCTCGGTGGCGTGCCGGTAGAGGAACTCGCGGTACCGCGCCCGCTCGAAGCCGGACACCGCCCAGAGCGGCTTGCGGTTCCCGTCGAGGCTGAACACGGCGAGCTGCCCGACCCGGCCGCCGACGAAGTCGGTCAGATCCTCCAGGAGCGCCGACCACTCCTCCGGCTGGCCGACGCGGTCGTAGATCGACCCCACCAGTACCGAATACGCCTCGAGATCCTGCATGGCCACGCTCCGCGGTGAGTGCGAGTGGTGAGTGCGCGTCTTGAGTGTCCTCAGATCTCCAGGATTCCGATCGGACCGATAGGTGTCGAACCCGGGTCTTCCATTACGGATGCAGTTGAGATGCAAATCAATACTGGTGATGTGGAGATTCGGTCTGCGGCGGGCGCC
>NZ_BBUX01000034.1:0-59528 GCF_000974725.1 Methylobacterium sp. ME121 | reverse complement strand
CTGACCCGCCGCGAGGCCACGTCCTCCCCCCGTCGCGCGGGGCACAAGTCCGGGACGGCCCGGCCCTTTCCGGAGGGCCGCCATGGCCTGGATCTATCTCGTCATCGCGGGCCTGCTGGAGGTCGTCTGGGCCTTCGCGATGAAGCAGTCGGACGGCTTCACGCGCGTCTGGCCGACCGCCATCATGGCCGTATCGATGGCCGGCAGCGTCGGCTTCCTGGCGCTGGCCATGCGCACGCTGCCGCTGGGAACCGCCTACACGGTCTGGACCGGCATCGGCGCGGTCGGCGCCTTCCTGGTCGGCATTGCCGTCCTCGGGGAGCAGGCGAGCGCCGGCCGCATCCTCGCCGCCGGCCTGATCGGCTCCGGGCTCGTCCTGATGAAGCTGTCGAGCCCCGGCTGAGCGTCAGGCGGCGCGCACCGTGTGCAGGAAGGCGTCGATCTCCCGGCGCAGCTCGGCGGCTTCCTCCGAGAGGCTCGACGCCGAGGCCAGCATCCGCGTGGCGGCCGTGCCCGTGTCGTCGGCCGCCCGCGCCACCGCGTCGATCGTGCCGGTGACGGCGCCGGTCCCGGACGCCGCCTCGGCGACGTTCCGGGCGATCTCCCGGGTGGCCGCGCCCTGCTGCTCGACGGCGGCCGCGATCGAGGTCGCCACTCCGTCGATCTCGCGGATGCGCGCCGCGATCCCGTCGATCGCGTCCACGGTCTGCCCGGTCGCCCCCTGGATCCGGCCGACCTGACCGGCGATCTCCTCGGTGGCCCGAGCGGTCTGGGCGGCGAGCTGCTTCACCTCGCTGGCGACCACCGCGAAGCCGCGCCCCGCGTCGCCGGCGCGGGCCGCCTCGATCGTGGCGTTGAGCGCCAGCAGGTTCGTCTGGCCGGCGATGTCGGTGATGAGGCGCACGACGTCGCCGATCCGGCCCGCGGCATTGCTCAGCTCCTGCACGAGGCCGGCCGTGTCGCCGGCCTGGACCACCGCGCTCCGGGCGAGTTCGGCCGACCCGTCGACCTGGCGGCCGATCTCCTGCACCGAGGCGCCGAGTTCCTCCGCGGCCGCCGCGACCGTGCCGACGTGCTGGGCGGCCTCCTGCGCGGCCCCCGCCACCGTGGCCGAGCGCTCGGCCGTGTGCGTCGCCGTGCCGCTCATCGCCTCGGCATCGGCCCGCAGGCCGAGGGCGGCGTCCGCCACCCGGGCCAGCACGCCGCCGACTGCGGCCTCGAAGGACTCGGCCATGGCGTGGACCGCGCGCCGGCGCTGCACCTCGGCGCCCTCGCGCGCCAGGGCGGTCTCGCGCTCCAGGGCGCGGGTGTGGATCAGGTTGTCCTTGAAGACCTGCACGGCCGCGGCCATCGCGCCGATCTCGTCGCGGCGTCCCGTATGCGGGACCGGCACGGTCTCGTCGCCCTCGGCGAGGCGGCCCATCGCCCCGGTCATGCGCTGGATCGGCCGCGCGATCCCGAACAGGGCGAACAGCATCGCGGCCGCCGCGACCGCGAGGCCGACCACGGTGGCGATCATGGCGATCAGCTTGGCCCGCGTCGCCGCCTGCACTGTCTGGGTGACGTTGGCCACGGTCTGGCCCCGGGCCGCCGCGATCGACTCGGTCAGGCTGGCCACCGCGGCGTCGTTCTGCGCGCCCGTCGCGGGGTCCAGCACGAGCGCGAGGGCGCCCGGCTGATCGCCCGCGATCATCAGCTCGACCACCTGCAGCTGGACGTTCTGGTAGGCGTTCCACGCGTTGGTGAAGCGCTCGTAGATCGCGCGGGCCTCCGGGCTCGTCAGGCGCTCCTGATAGGCCTGCCGGAGCCCGGACAAGTCGCCGAGGGCGTCGGTCAGCGCCGCCTGGTTCCTGTCGAGGGCCGCCGCGTCGGGCGAGGCCACCGCGAGTCGGTAGAGCCGCAGGCGCGCGTCCCGCACGGCCGTTCCGATGGCCTCCGCCTGGTTCTGCGCCGGCAGGGCCTGCTCCGAGATGGCCGCGGCGTTCCGCTCGATCTCCGACAGGCTCACGACGCTGGCGATCCCCTGGCCGACGGCGGCGAGGGCGAGCAGGCCGATGGCACCGGCGAGGACCGTCTTGAGGGAGAAGCGCATGGGAGATTCCGTCCTCGCGGCCGCGCCGCGCCTTCAGGCCCCACCATGCTCCCGCAGAGGTCTTAAAATTCTATCGGCTCTAGACCAGCATTTGTTGTCAGAGCCACTTCTTCCAACGGAAGAAGAAGTAGGGGAATACGGCGGCCACGACCATCATGATCAGCGCCATCGGGTATCCGAATGCGAAATCTAGTTCCGGTATGGACTTAAAATTCATGCCGTAGATCGACGCGATCAGGGTCGGCGGCATGAAGACGACGGCCATGACCGAGAACAGCTTGATGATGTTGTTCTGCTCGAGGTTGACGAGCCCGAGGGTCGCGTCGAGCAGGAACTGGATCTTCGTCGACAGGAAGGTCGCGTGCTCCTCCAGGGACTGGAGATCCCGCAGGGTCGAGCGCACATCCTCGCGCAGGTCGCGCGGGGCCTTGTTGGTCCGGTAGGTCGCCGACAGCGAGAGCAGGATCCGCTCCATGGAGACGAGACTTTCCCGCTGCTTGGAGATGAGATCGCCGTGCCGGCCGAGGGCGCGCAACGTGTCCTGCAGCGCTGTGTTGCGCGCGGAGGGGTCCTCCTGCACTTCGAAGATCTTGCCCGACAGGCGGTCGATGCGCTCGCCCTGGAGCTGCAGCACGTCGGCGGCCCGGTCGATCACCGCCTCGATCAGCCCGGCCAGGATCGACTCGCCCGAGGGCGTCGACGCGCCGCCGTTGCCCATCGAGCGCCCGGCGCGCTGCGTGTACATGCGGAAGGCCTGCGGCTCCTCGTGGCGCACGGTCACCAGCCGGTTGCCGCGCAGGATGAAGGTGATGCCGGCCAGCCCCGGCTCCTCGGCGTCGCTGACCTTCGAGAGCACCCGGCCGGTCATGTAGCGGGCGCCGTCCTCGACGTAGAGCAGCTCCGAGGGCTCGATGTCCTTCATCTCCTCGCGGGTCGGCACCTCGATGCCCGCGAACGACTCGACCTTCAGTTCCTCCTCGCGGCTCGGGCGGATCAGGTCGAGCCAGACCGTGTCCTCGGGGATCGTGTCCTGGAGATCGATGACGCGGCGCTCAAGCAGCGTGGCTCCGGCGCCGACGGCGGGCTGGTGGATGAAGATCACGTACGGGTCTCGGATGCGGGTCGGTCACGGGACAGCGCGGGGCCGCAGCCCGCATCCGGCACCACGGTGGCCGATGCAAGCTGTGCCGCGGATGTGGCGCTGTTTTCTGACGCTTCCGTGACGCCCCGCGCCCGCCCCGCGGGTGGACGGGCGCGCGGCGCGGCGCGCGCGCATTCACGGTGTGCCGGGTCGGAGGCCGGGCACCGGGCTCCGCCGCAGCGGTCGGCTCCGGTTCGATCTCAGTTGCAGCCGTCGCAGATGCTGCCTTCGATCTTGTCGGTCAGGGCGCGCTCGCGCCGCCGCTGCTCGCGGGTCGGCACTTCGCCGGGGCCGAGGGACGTGCCGGGCGGCTTGGTCACGCCGAGGCTGTTGGTGTTCGGCGCCGTGATGGTCGAGGCCGGGCCGCTGCCGGTTCCGGTCTGGTCGGGCGCCAGCGTCTGCGCCGCGAGCGGGGTGGCGAGGGCGAGGCTCAGTGCGCCGAGCGTTGCGGGGGGAAGGATTCCGCGGATCATGATAGCTCTCCGGTCGCCGGGGAAACGTGAAACTTGACCGCAGGTTGCTTGGCTTAGCGCCGCCGTCCCGGCTCGCGCCGGAACACCCCGACCATCTCGACATGGCCCGAATGGCGGAACTGATCGACCGGCGTCACGGTCTCCAGCCGGTACCCGCCGGCGACCAGGGTCGCCGCGTCCCGCGCGAAGGTTCCGGCATCGCAGGCGACGCCGATCACGAGGGGAACGCGCGCCGCGGCGATCTGGCGGGCCTGGGCCTCCGCGCCGGCCCGGGGCGGGTCGAACACCACCGCGTCGAAGGGATCGAGTTCGGTGGGGAGCAGGGGCCGCCGGAACAGGTCGCGGCGCTCGCTGGTGATCCTGCGCAGGCCCGATGCGGCGCGCGCGGCGCGGTCGAGGCCCGCGAGGGCGGCGGCGTCGGACTCGACCGCGTGGACCGCGGCCGTCCGGGCGATCGCCAGGGTCAGCGGCCCGCAGCCCGCGAACAGGTCGGCGACGCGCCGGACGCGGGGTCCCAGGGCCGCCAGGGTCAGGTCGCAGAGCGTCGCCTGCCCGGCCGCGGTCGCCTGCAGGAAGCCGCCGGGGGCCGGGTAGAGGCGCGCGGCGCCGGAGGTGCCGCCGGCGGGATCGCCCGCCGTGACCGAGACCGGCTCGGCCTCCATCAGGCGCTCGCCGTGCAGCGACAGCCGGGCGAGACCGAGCTCGCCGGCGATCCGCACCAGCGCGGCGCCGACGCCGGCGCTCACCGGTCCGTGGCCGCGCAGGTCGACGTCCAGGCCCTGGTCGGTGGCCGTCACGGCCACGTCGAGGGGCTTGCGCCCGTGGCCCAGCGGGGCGGCGAGGCGGCGCGCGACCTCGGGGGCCGGGTGCAGCGCCGGCACGGTGATCGGGCAATGGTCGATCGGCACCAGCGCGTGGCTGCGCGCCGCCATCAGCCCGGCCTCGGCCCGGCCGCCGATCTCCCGCACGTGCAGGGTGAGGCGGCGGCGGCCCGCCCCGTGGGCGTCGAGGGTCGGGCCTGGCGTGACGTCGAGGCGCGCCTGGGACAGGGCCTGGGCGACGAGGTCGCGCTTCCAGGCGAGTTCCGCGGGCCGCGCGAGGTGCTGAGTGCGGCAGCCGCCGCAGCGCATGTAGTACGGGCAGAACGGCTCGACCCGGTCGGGCGAGGCCTGCGCGACGCCGAGCAGGACGCCGCGCCGCGCCTCCCGGCGGATCTCCGCGCGCTCCCCGGGCAGCGTGTAGGGTACCAGAGTCCCGTCCTCGGCGATCCCGTCGCCGCGGGCGCCGAGCGCCCGGATCGTGACCGTCTCGCTATTCGCTGGCTCGCTCACGGGAACCTCGCACCGATCAGGAACTCGGCATTGCCGTCGCCGCCCGGCACCGGCGAGTCGATCAGGCCCAGGATCGTGGCCCCGAGCCCCTCCAGGGTTTCGCGGACGGCCGCGCAGACCTCCGCGTGGACTGCCGGGTCGCGCACGAGGCCGCCGCGGCCGACCCGGGCGCGGCCGGCCTCGAATTGCGGCTTGATCAGCGCGACGATCGCCGATGCCGGCCTCAGCAGGCCCGGGAGGACCGGCAGCACGAGGCGCAGGCCGATGAAGCTCACGTCCACGCTCGCGAGGTCGGGCGGCGGGACGAGGGTGTCCGCGCCGAGGCCGCGAATGTCGGTGCCCTCGCGGTTGGTCACGCGCGGGTCCCCGGCGAGGCGCGGATGGAGCTGGCCCCGGCCCACGTCGAGGGCGTGGACGTGGCGCGCGCCGCGGGCGAGCAGCACGTCGGTGAAGCCGCCCGTCGAGGCGCCGACGTCGAGGGCGACCCGGCCGGCCGGATCGACGCCGAACGCGTCCAGCGCGGCGGCGAGCTTGAGGCCGCCGCGGGAGGCGTAGGGATGCTCGGGTTCCGCCTCGACCCGGGCCCCGGGGGCGATCGAGTCCGAGGGGCGCGCGAGCGGCCGCCCGTCGACCCGCACGAGTCCGGCACGGATCGCCGCCTGGGCGCGGGCCCGGCTCTCGAAATGGCCGTGCGCCACGAGGTACAGGTCGGCGCGTCGCGGACCAGGGTCGTCCGCGGGGTCGTCCGCGGGGGCCGCGCGGTCCGGGCTGGTCCGGTCTCGGGTCATCGGGGCTTCGTGCGGTTCCGGCAGGTCTGCGGCGGAGGTTTCGGGCCGCCGCCCTGTCGAAGGCCGGCGCGCTCCCTAACTAGACCGGGCCGGAAAGGAGAGCCACCGCATGACCCGCACCCTGCCGCTGCTCGCATTGCTCGGGACCGCCGCCGCCGGCGGCGCCCTGGCGCAGGAGCCTCCCAAGGAGGCGGCCAAACCGGCAGAGACCTACACGGCGCCGATCAAGAACGCGAAGGGCGACCCGATCGGAACGCTGGCGATCCGCGACGGGGCGAATACCCTGGTCCTGCGCGTGACGATCCAGCCCGGCGGACTGCCGCCCGGCTGGCACGGGATGCATTTCCACGCCGTGGGCGACTGCTCGGACCCGAAGTTCATGAACTCCAAGGCCCACGTGAACCACGACCAGAGCAAGCACGGGCTGCTCAACGCGGAGGGGCCCGACGAGGGCGACCTGCCGAACCTCTACGCGGCGCAGGACGGCTCGGCCAACGCCGAGGTCTCGAGTGAGACCCCGCTGAACGGCGAGGGCGGCCTGAAGGACGGCGACGGCGCGGCGCTGATCATCCACGCCAACGAGGACGACCACAACACCCAGCCGATCGGCGGTGCCGGCGACCGCATCGCCTGCGGGGTGATCAAGTAGCCGTCGCGGAGGGGGACGGCACGGCCGGCGGGATCGGCCGCGGCCGGCCGTCCTCGTCGATGGCCACGAAGGTGAAGGTGGCCTGCGTGACCCGCTCGCGGACCTGGGTGCAGAACCGCCGCGCCCAGGCCTCGACCTCAATCTTCATCGAGGTCCGGCCGACATGCGACACCCGGGTGTAGACGCACAGCACGTCGCCGACCCGGACCGGCCGGATGAAGGTCATCGATTCCAGCGCCACGGTGACCACCCGGCCCTGGGCCCGGTCGACGCCCGCGATGCCGCCGGCCTGATCCATCTGCGAGAGCACCCAGCCGCCGAAGATGTCGCCGTTGGCGTTGGTGTCGGCCGGCATCGCGATGGTGCGGACCGTGAGGTCGCCCTTCGGCAGATCGACTTCCGCGGGCGACGGCGCGCTTCCGGCCGGTGAGAGTGCGACGTGCTGCATGCCGTCCATCCGCCCCCGCGCGCCGTCAGGACATCAGGCCGGCGAGCTTGAGCCCCGCCGCCAGCAGAACGGCGACCGCGCTCAGGATGCATTCGAGCGGGATGGATTGCCAGAGGTCCGGCGTCGCCGCCGCGGGCTCGGCGGGTTGCGCAATATCGTTCATCGGGCTTCCTCTCGGGCGCGCCGATCTGCCGTCGACGGTCCCGTTCCCGGCACGATAAAGCAAGGCTCGCGCTCGCGCACCCCGAATCGGGGCGTGAGAAAGCCCGGCGGCTCGATGGAACCGCCGGGCCGGTCAGGTCGGAGAGCCGATCAGTAGTAGAACCGACGGCGCCAGTAGGGACGACGGTAGTAGGGGCGCGGGCCGTAGTAGAACCGGCGGCCGTAGTACGGGCGGCGCCAGTAGGGGCGCGGGCCGTAGAAGCGGCGACGGTAGTAGTACTGGGCCTTCTCGGCCACCGCCGGCGCGGCTTCGGCCGGCAGAGCCAGCCCCGGGCCGATGGGCGCGGCGGACGCGCCCTCAGGCGCCGCGGCCGCGAAGCCCAGCACCAGCAGGGCCGCGAGCAGGAATTTCCTCAGCACGGTCTCGACTCCCTTGGTATGGTTACGTCCTGGTCGACGAACCGCACGGGAAGCGAGGGCCCTCCGCCCGGTCCGAACCGCTGCAACGCACGGGCGAGCGGAAGCGTTGCAGCTTAACCGCTGCGACGTTTCGGACAGGGTTGACCGCGGGTTGAGACGCGCGGTCAGGCGATCTTCGTCGTCATGTCCTCGATGCGCGCCTCGGCGCTCTGGCGCACCAGGGCGATGCCGTGCTCGCAATCCTCGCGGCGGACATAGCCCTCGCCCGACTCGGCGATTACCTCGCCGTTGCGTGCCCGCAGGCGCCAGCGCCACTCGCCCTTGGCGTCCCGGTAGAGTTCGAACCGCATGCTGCAGGCCCCCGCTTCGTCCGCCCTTCAGATGGGTGCGGGCGCGCGCAAGGGAAGGCGCGGCCATGACGGCTCAGGGGTGCGGGATCATCCTGCCGGCCCGCGCGATCGGCGCCCCGCGACTCGAATTAGAACTTTTCTTCCTCTCGTTGTACGCTTCTCCCGCCGGGAGCCGGGACGCCTGAACAATAACGGGACGCCTGCGGCCGATGAGGGAGAGAGCATGAACGAGATCGTCCAGCCCGAGGCCTACTCGGAGGTCTTCTACGGCGCCTGCCCGCACGATTGCCCCGACACCTGCTCGATGCTCTTCGAGGTGAAGGGCGGCGAGCTCCTGAGCGTGCGCGGCAACCCGGACCACCCGATGACCCGCGGCGGTCTCTGCGTGAAGCTTAAGGATTACGAGAAGCGCCACTACCACCCGGACCGTGTGCTCTACCCGATGAAGCGCGTCGGCCCGAAGGGCTCCAAGCAGTTCGAGCGGATCACCTGGGACGAGGCGCTCGACACGATCGTCGACCGCTGGACGGCGATCATCGACCGGTACGGGCCGCAGGCCATCGCGCCCTACAGCTACCTCGGCAACCAGGGCCTCGTGCACGGTCTGAACGGCGGCGACGCCTTCTTCAACCGCCTGGGCGCCACCGTGACCGAGCGGACGTTCTGCGGCGAGGGCTCGTGCACGGCCTGGCTCCTCACCGTCGGGCCGACGGCCGGCCTCGATCCCGAGAGCTACATCCACTCCAAGTACATCGTGATCTGGGCCTGCAACTCGGTCAGCACCAATCTGCACCACTGGGCGATCGTGAAGGACGCCCAGAAGAAGGGCGCGAAGGTCGTCGTCATCGACGCCTACGCCTCGCGCACCGCGAAGGCCGCGGACTGGCACATCGCGCCGAGGCCGGGCACCGACGGCGCGCTCGCCATGGCGCTGATCAACTCCATCATCGCGCAGGGCCTCGTCGACCAGGACTACGTCGACAACCACACGATCGGCTTCGCCGACCTGAAGGAGCGGGCGGCCCCGCGCACGCCGGAATGGGCCGCGGAGATCACCGGCGTCCCCGCCGAGGATATCCGCAAGCTCGCCTACGAGATGGCGACCGAGCAGCCGGTGGGCATCCGGATGGGCGTGGCGCTGGAGCGGCACTACGGCGGCGGCCAGACCATCCGGGCGGTGACCTGCATCCCGGCGCTCACCGGCGCGTGGCGCCACGTCGGCGGCGGCGTCACCCAGTTCCCGGTCTGGGAGCATCCCTACAAGTTCGACGTGATGTGCCGGCCCGACCTGATCCCGGAAGGGACCCGGGTCGTCTCGAACCTCCAGATCGGCCGGGCGCTGACCGGCGAGCTGAAGCTCGACCCGCCGATCATGTCGATGATGTGCTGGAACTCGAACCCGGTCACGCAGGCGCCCGAGACCGACAAGATCGTCGAGGGCCTGATGCGCGAGGACCTGTTCATGGTCTCGGCCGAGCACTTCATCTCCGACACGGCCGCCTACGCCGACATCCTCCTGCCGGCCGCGATGGGCGCCGAGATGGAGGACATGATCCTGTCCTGGGGCCACCTCTACCTGACCTACAACACCAAGTGCGCGGAGGCGCCCGGCGAGGCGATCCCCAACAACGAGATCTTCCGCCGCCTCGCCGCCCGGCTCGGCTTCGAGGAGGAGAACTTCAAGTGGACCGACGCGGAGTGCCTGGAGCACTACGTCGACTGGTCGTCGCCGGCCTGCGCGGGCATCGACCTCCAGTACATGCGCGCGCACGGTTTCGCCCGGCTCAAGGTCGGCACGCCGGACGACCGCGCTCCGCACCGCGACGGCAACTTCCCGACCGATACCGGCAAGTGCATGCTCAAGATCGAGGGCGCCACGAACTTCGTCGCGCCGCCGTTCCGGCAGATGTACGAGGGCTTCCAGCCGGGCGAGCCCCTCGACCCGCTGCCCGATTACGTCGGCGCGCGGGAATCGCACGCGAACGATCCCGAGCTGGCCAAGCGCTACCCGCTCAACATCGTCTCGCCCAAGAGCCACTACTTCCTGAATTCCTGCTACGCCAACATGGAGGACAAGCAGAAGGGTCAGGGCGAGCAGTTCGTGATGATCAGCCCGGCCGACGCGTCGGCCCGCGGCATCGTCGACGGCGACCGCGTCCAGGTCGCCAACGCCCGCGGCGCCTTCAAGGGCGTCGCGCGCGTGACCGACGACGTCACGCACGGCGTCGTGGTGGCGACGCTGGGCTACTGGCGCCAGCTCAACGAGGGGACGGTGAACAGCATCTCGTCGGCGGCCTTCACCGACATGGGCCACGCGCCGTCGTTCTCCGACAACCTCGTCGAGGTCTCGCGGGCGAACTGATCGGCGCGGCGCGGCGACCCGCTCCCGGTCGCCGCGCTCGCACGGTCGCCCGGTCAGCCGGCGGCGCTGTCGGCGCTCCGCCGCCGGCGGGGCCGCGGCGCCGGCCGGATGTCCCCTCCGGCTGCCGGCAGGCCCCAGCCCTTCACCAGGGCGTAGACCGCCGGGATGACGATCAGGGTCAGGAGGGTCGACGAGACCATTCCGCCGATCATCGGCACCGCGATCCGCTGCATCACCTCCGAGCCTGCCCCCTGGCTCCAGAGGATCGGCAGCAGTCCCGCCATGATCGCCACGACCGTCATCATCTTGGGCCGCACCCGCTCGACCGCGCCGACCATGATGGCCGCCCGCAGATCCGCGCGGGTCAGGGGCCGCCCCGCCCGGTCGCACGCGGCCCGCGCCGCGTCGAGGGCGTGGTCGAGATAGACCAGCATGATCACCCCGGTCTCGGCGGCGACGCCGGCCAGCGCGATGAAGCCCACCGCCACCGCAACCGACAGGTTGAAGCCCATCCACCAGAGCAGCCAGACCCCGCCGACCAGCGCGAAGGGCAGGGACAGCGTGACGATGAGGGTCTCGGTGAGCCGCCGGAAGTTCAGGTAGAGGAGCAGGAACACGAGCAGCAGCGTCAGCGGGACGACGATCGCGAGGCGCGCCTCGGCCCGTTCCAGGGATTCGTACTGTCCGCTCCACTGGAGGGTGGTGCCGGCCGGCAGCGTCACCGCGTCGGCCACGGCCTGCCGCGCCGCCGCGACGTAGCCGCCGAGGTCCCGGCCGGCGATGTCGACGTAGATGTAGACCGCGAGCTGTCCGTTCTCGGTGCGGATCGCCGTCGGCCCGCGGGCCAGCGCCACGGCCGCGACCTCGCGCAGGGGCACGGTCCCGCCCGCCGGAAGCGGCACCTGCACCGTGTCGGCGATGGCGGCCGGGTCCGAGCGGAAGGCCCGCGGGTAGCGGACATTGACCGTGTAGCGCTCGCGGCCCTCGACGGTCTCGGTGACGCTCTGGCCGCCGAGCGCGGTGGCGATCACGTCCTGGACGTCCCCGACCCGCAGGCCGTAGCGCCCGAGCGCCTCCCGGTCCGGGGTGATGTCGAGGAAGTAGCCGCCGATCACCCGCTCGGCGTAGGCGCTCGACGTGCCGGCCACGGTCCGGAGCGCGCTCTCGACCTGCCGGGCCACCCCCTCCATCGCCGTGAGGTCGGTGCCCAGCACCTTCACGCCCACCGGCGTGCGGATGCCGGTCGCCAGCATGTCGATGCGGGCGCGGATCGGCTGCGTCCAGGCGTTCGACACGCCCGGGAACTGCAGCGCCGCGTCCATCTCGGCCTTGAGGCCGGCGAGCGTGACTCCCGGCCGCCACTCCGCCTTCGGCTTCAGGGCGATGACCGTCTCGAACATCTCCATCGGCGCCGGGTCGGTCGCCGTGGCCGCCCGGCCGGCCTTGCCGTAGACGGAGGCCACCTCCGGGAAGCTCTTGATGATCCGGTCCTGGGTGGCGAGCAGCGCGCCGGCCTGCGTCACCGAGATCCCCGGCAGCGTCGTCGGCATGTAGAGCAGGCTGCCCTCGTCGAGGTCCGGCATGAACTCCGAGCCGAGCTGCCGGGCCGGCCACGCGGTCGCGGCCAGGAGGCTGGCGGCGAGCAGGATCGTCGGGACCCGGGCCCGCAGCACGGCGGCGATCACCGGCCGGTAGATCCCGACGAGGAGCCGGTTCAGCGGGTTGCGGTGCTCGGGGACGATCCGCCCGCGCACGCACAGCACCATCAGGGCCGGCACCAGCGTCACCGACAGCAGGGCGGCCGCCGCCATCGCGAAGGTCTTGGTGTAGGCGAGCGGCCCGAACAGGCGGCCCTCCTGGCTCTCCAGGGTGAAGATCGGCAGGAAGCTGACCGTGATCACCAGGAGCGAGAAGAACAGGGACGGCCCGACCTCGGCGGCCGCCGCGATCAGGATCGCGACCCGGTCGCTCCCGGGGGGCGCCCGCTCCAGGTGCTTGTGGGCGTTCTCGATCATCACGATGGCGGCGTCGATCATGGCGCCGACCGCGATGGCGATGCCGCCCAGACTCATGATGTTGGCGCCGAGGCCCAGGGCCTTCATGCCGGCGAGCGCCATCAGGATCCCCACCGGCAGCATCAGGATGGCGACGAGGGCGCTGCGCACGTGCAGCAGGAACACGACGCAGACCAGGGAGACGACGAGGCTCTCCTCCACCAGGGTGTGCCGGAGGGTGTCGATCGCGGCCTCGATCAGCCGGGAGCGGTCGTAGACCGGCAGGATCTCGGTGCCGGCCGGGAGGCTCCGGGCCACCTCGGCGAGCTTCGCCTTCACGCTGTCGATGACGGACAGGGCGTTGGCGCCGAAGCGCTGGATCACGATGCCGCCGGCGACCTCGCCGTCGCCGTTCATCTCGGCGATGCCGCGCCGCTCGTCGGGCCCGAGCTCGACGCGGGCCACGTCCCGCACCCGCAGCGGCGTGCCCGCCGCACTCTTCAGGACGATGTTCTCGATGTCGGCGACGCCGCGCAGGTAGCCGCGGCCCCGCACCATGAACTCGAACTCGGAGAGCTCGACCGTGCGGCCGCCGACATCGGCGTTGCTCGCCCGGATCGCGTCCCGGAGCGCCGCGAGGGTGATGCCCTGGGCGCGCAGCCGGTTCGGATCGACGACCACGTTGTACTGCTTCACGAAGCCGCCGACGCCCGCGACCTCCGCGACGCCCTCCGCGCGCGAGGCCGCGAAGCGGATCACCCAGTCCTGCAGCGAGCGGAGTTCCGCCAGCGTCCGCTCCCGCGCGACCACGACGTACTGGTAGACCCAGCCGACGCCGGTGGCGTCGGGGCCCAGCGTCGGCGTCACGCCTTGCGGCAGGCGGCGCGCCGCGCCGCTGAGGTATTCCAGCACCCGGGAGCGGCCCCAGTACGGGTCGGTGCCGTCCTCGAAGATGACGTAGACGAAGGAGACGCCGAAGAACGAGAAGCCCCGCACCACCTTGGCCCGCGGCACCGTCAGCATGGCAGTGGTGAGCGGGTAGGTGACTTGGTCCTCCACCACCTGCGGCGCCTGGCCGGGATACTCGGTGTAGACGATGGCCTGCACGTCCGAGAGGTCGGGGATGGCGTCCAGCGGCAGCGTCCGGAGGGCCACGAGGCCGGCGCCGACCGCCAGCGCTGTCCCGACCAGCACCAGGACCAGGTTGCGGGCCGACCAGTCTATGAGGCGGGCGATCACGGGGCATCTCCCGCACGGGCGGCCTGCCGGTCGTCCCGCGACGGGGCGAGGCTCTGAAGTGCCGCCTTCAGGTTGCTCTCGGCGTCGATCAGGAAGTTCGCCGCCGTGACCACCCGGTCGCCGGCCGCGAGGCCGGCGCGGATCTCGGTGAAGCCCTCGCCCCGCGCGCCGAGGGTCACGGCCCGCGGCTCGAAGCGGCCCTCGCCGCGCTCGAGCAACACGACCTGGCGCGTGCCGGTGTCGAGGACGGCGTCGTCCGGGACCGCCACCACCGGCTCGGCGCTCCCCGTGGCGATCGCGACGTCGGCGTACATGTCGGGCAGGAGCGCGCCGTCC
The DNA here is from genome assembly GCF_000974725.1 of Methylobacterium sp. ME121. NCBI lineage: Bacteria > Pseudomonadati > Pseudomonadota > Alphaproteobacteria > Hyphomicrobiales > Methylobacteriaceae > Methylobacterium > Methylobacterium sp. ME121. Next base: position 45,743 of record NZ_BBUX01000034.1, on the reverse strand, counting down.
GGGTTCGGCAGCTCGATCCGCACCCGGGTGGCGCGGGTCTCGGGATTCACCTGCGGGTAGATCACCGCCACCCGGCCGGTGACGGTCCGGCCCGGCGCGGAGCGCGGGCGCACGGTCGCGACCTGGCCGACGCGGATCCCCGCGAGGTCGCGCTCGGGCACGTCGGCCAGCACCCACAGCACCGCGATGTCGGCGATCCGGAACAGCGTGTCGCCGGCCGCGGCCTTCATGCCCTCCACGGCGTTCCGCTGCAGGACGAGGCCGTCCCGGGGCGAGGACCACGTGATGGCCATCGGCACCGTGCGGGTGCGCTCCATCGCGTCGATGACGTCCGCGGAGACGTTGAGGTTCTGCAGCCGCCGGCGGGCGCCGTCGAAGCCGGGATTGGCGATGAGCTGGGCCGCGGCCGCGTTGATCTCCGGCGCGTAGATGTGGACCAGGGGCTGGCCGCGGCGGACCCGATCTCCGGTCGTGACGCCCTCGACCCGGTCGACATAGGCGTCGGAGCGCGTCGCCACGACGGTGACGCGGCGCTCGTCGAGGGCCAGCGTGCCGGGCACGCGCACCGGCTGCGCCACCACCCGCCGCTCGGCGGTCGCGATCCGCACGCCGGTGCGCTGGATCCGGCCGGCCGGGACCGTCACGACCGGGCCGCCCGCCTCCGCGTCGGCGTAGACGGGGATGTAGTCCATCCCCATCGAGTCCCTCTTCGGCACCGGCGACGTGTCCGGCAGGCCCATCGGGTTGCGGTAGTAGAGGATCGCGCGCGTGCCGGAATCGGGCCGGTGGCCGGCGGCCTCCGCGCCGGCCGCGTCGGGGCCGGGAACGTCGTCCGGGAGATCGAAGCGGACGTCCTCGCTGGCGCGCACCGGCCGGAACTCGCGCCCGTCCGCGGTCATCATCGGCGCCAGCGAGTAGACCGGCTTCCCGTCCGGATCCCGGTAGTAGACCACCGGGCCCGTCGCCGCCGCATTCGGCGCCGGGACGGATGGGGCCGGGACGGACGGGGCCGGACCGCTCGGCCGCCACGCGGCGAACCGCGTCCGGGCGGCCGCGACCAGCGCCGGCACGGGGTCGCCCCCGTGCCCCGCGCCGTAGCCGATCCCCCCCGCCGCGAGCGCGGCGAGGGTCCCGGCGAACCAGGCGGTGCGGCTCACTTGGCGGCCTGGACGATCAGCTGGTCGTCGACCGTGCCGGTCTCACCCTGGACCTTCGCGGCGAGCGACAGGCGCCAGCGGCCCTGCATCGAGAGCTTGGCCTTGAAGCGGTAGATCCCGGGCTCGGTGGACGGTAGCTGCTCGACCTTGGTGGCCATCTCCTCCATGGCGTCGGGCGCCATGTCGAGGCGCCTGGCGAAGACCACGGCGTCGGGCACCGGCTTGCCGGTCCGCCGGTCGACGAGCCGGACGGCGAGGATCGCCTCGCCGACCTTGGCGTCGGGCTGCACGAGTTCGAAGCGGTAATCCTTGACGTCGGCGCGCGCCGGCAGGGCCGGGACCGACAGGACGGCGCCGAGCAGCGCGGCCGCGGCGGCGCGCGCGAGGGGAAGCTTGATCACGGGTTTTGTCTCCTGAACGCGATGGGAGGTGCGCGCGGACGCGCGTCACCGTGCCGGCGCGCGCGCCGGCGGCATCGGGTTCAGGCCCGGGGAGGCTCGGGCAGCGGGGCTCCCGGCCGGCTGGCGAAGGCCGCGGCCTCGGGCCAGCGGGTGCTCAGACCGCGCGCGGTCGGTACGGGGAGGGCGATCGCGGCCGGGAGGAGCGAGGCCAGGCCCGCCAGGCAGAGCGCCATCAGCGGGCAACCCTTGGCACAGTCGGGTTTGGCCGGCTTCGGGCAGCACGGCATGGCGTCCATGTCCGCGATCGTGCCGGAAACACCGGACTCCGCGGCGGCCGCCTCCGGCGCGCCGGCGTGGTGGTGGTCCATGTGGCCGTGGGCCGGCGCCGCCATCGGCGCGTGCGGGCCCGCGATGGCCGCGGGCGCGGTCACCGGCGTCAGGGCGAGGCTGATCACCGCGAGGAGCGGTAACAGGCGCCGAAGGGCCGACCAGGGGTTCACGGCGTCAGGATGCCAAATTCCGGGCGGGAGCGGAAGTGCGGACTCGACCCGCGACGAGGGCGCGCCGCGTCCATCGGCGGGTGATCGCCTGAGCGCTCACCGGAAACGAGGCCGCCCGGGACGTTTCCGTCCCGGGCGGCGTGATCGTCACTCAGGAACGGGGCGCCCGCTCCAGCCAGCCGATGCTGCGCCCCTCGCCGCCACCGCCGCCGCTGCGCGGACGGGCCTCGGCGCGCTGGGGACGCCCGTCTCGGTTCGGGCGGCCCTGGTTCGGGCGCTCGCCCTGCGGGCGGGCGGGCCGGTCCGCGCGTGCGTCGCGGCCGTCCTGGGGCCGACCCTGCCGGGGTGCGCCCTGGCCTGGACCGCCGAAGCCGCGGCCGCCCTCGGGCCGGCCCTGCTGGGGACGACCCTGCTGGGGACGGCCCTGCTGCTGCCGGGGCCGCTGGCCCTGGCGGCCGCCGCCGGGGCGCTGCTGCGGACGCTCGGGCCGGCGCTCCTCCTCCCGGGCGATCTCGGCCGCCTCCTGGCGGGACGGCGGGGTGAAGCCCTCGGGGAAGCCCGCCACCGGGACCTTCTGCCGGGTCACGCGCTCGATGTCGCGCAGGTAGGCCTTCTCCTCGTCGTTGCAGAACGAGATGGCGAGGCCGTCGGCGCCGGCGCGGGCGGTGCGGCCGATCCGGTGGACGTAGCTCTCCGGCACGTTCGGCAGGTCGAAATTGACCACGTGGCTCACGCCCTCGACGTCGATGCCGCGGGCGGCGATGTCGGTGGCGACCAGGACCCGGCAGGAGCCGTCCTTGAAGGCGGCCAGCGCCCGCTCGCGCTGCGGCTGGCTCTTGTTGCCGTGGATCGCGGCCGCCGCGATGCCGACCTTGTCGAGCCCGCGCACGACCCGGTCCGCCCCGTGCTTGGTGCGGGTGAAGACGAGCACGCGCTCGATCGCCGGATCGCGCAGGATGTGACCGAGCAGCGCCTGCTTGGCGCCGGTATGGACGAAGATCACCTCCTGCTCGACTCGCTCGGCCGTGGTGGCGACGGGGGTCACCGCGACCTGGACCGGGTCGGTCAGGTACTGCGCCGCGAGGCCGGCGATGTTCTTCGGCATGGTGGCCGAGAAGAACAGGCTCTGGCGCTTCTCGGGCAGCATCTTCACGATGCGCTTGAGGGCGTGGATGAAGCCGAGGTCGAGCATCTGGTCGGCCTCGTCGAGGACGAGGATCTCGACGCCCTCCAGGGTCAGCGAGCGGCGGTCGACGAGGTCGATCAGCCGGCCCGGGGTCGCGACGAGGATGTCGACGCCCGGCGCCAGCGCGCGCTCCTGGCGGCTGATGGTGACGCCGCCGAACACCACCGTCGTGGTGTAGGACAGGTGCCGGCCGTAATCGGTGAACGATTCGGCGATCTGATTGGCGAGCTCGCGGGTCGGCGAGAGCACCAGCACCCGGCAGCCGCGGCGCGGGGCGCGGCGGTCCGAGAGCGAGAGGCGGTGCAGGATCGGCAGCGCGAAGGCCGCGGTCTTGCCGGTGCCGGTCTGGGCAATGCCGCAGAGGTCGCGGCCCTCCATGGCCGGCGGGATCGCCTGGGCCTGGATCGGGGTCGGCGCGACGTAGCCGGCCTCGCTGAGCGCCCGCAGCACGGGCTGGGCGAGGCCGAAATCGGTGAATTGGGTCAAGGATGTATCCGATGCAGCAGGGCCGGCCGGGCGCCTCGCGTCTCGCGCGCGGTGCCGTGTTGAAGCCGGTCCGTTGGCAGGGGGCAGCCCGCGTGATGGGGCGGCCCGGGTGCATGCACGTTATGAAGAGGGGGGCCGGATCACGCCGGGTGGCGCCCGATCCGTCACGCAGCCCCCTCAAGCGGGCCATGACGGCCGCTGACGCTGCGCCGCCGATATGCGTGTGTGCGGCTGCGAAGTCAATGCAGGGCCGGGTTGCGGCCCGGTCAGGCCGAGCGCCGCGCGGTCCGGTACAGGGCCGCCGTCGCGCCGGCGAACAGCGCGAGGCCGGCGAACAGCGCGGGGCCCTGCGCCTCCGAACCGGGCAGCGCCAGGGGCGCGTCGCTGCCCGACAGGTAGACGATCAGCGCGAAGGCGACGCCCCACAGGCTCTCGCCGACGATCGAGCCGGTCGCGGTGAGCGTGCCCATGCGCAGGGCCAGCTCCGGATCGGGCCGCCCCCGGGCCCAGCGGTCGTAGAACGTGCCGATCGCGGCGCCCGCCACCAGCGGCAGGACCAGCTTCATCGGCAGGTAGATCCCGAGGGCGACGGCCAGCGGCGGCAGGCGCAGGACATTCAGGCGCCCGAGAGCCGCGTCCAGGCCGACGAGGCCGAGGCCGGCGACGGCGCCCCAGGCCAGCATCCGCCAGTTGGCATCGCCGGTCAGGACGCCCCGGGCCAGTGCCGAGATCAGCCCGGCCTGCGGTGCCGCGAGGGCGTTCGGGCCCGCCCCGGGCGCGCCCGCGAAGCCGAAGCTGGTGCCGAGGAGGTTCAGCACCGGTGGGATGATGACGGAGCCGAAGGCCACGCCGATGACCAGGGCGACCTGCTGCTTCCAGGGCGTCGCGCCGACGAGCTGCCCGGTCTTTAGATCCTGCAGGTTGTCGTTGGCGATGGTGGCGACGCCGAACACGATCCCGGTGACCGCCAGGGCGTAGGCGACCAGCGCCCGGGTGCCCTCCGGATCGGTCCCGCGGCCGAACAGCCCCAGGAGAAGGGCCGCGCTCGCCAGCACGGCGAGGATTCCGACGCCCGACAGGGGAGAGTTCGAGGCGCCGATCAGCCCGGCCATGTAGCCAGTCACGGCGGCGACGCAGAGGCCGATCACGAGGATGAACAGCAGGGCGCCGGCGATCAGCGGGAGGGCCTCGCCTTCCAGCGGCGTCCCGGCCAGCACGGTCCACAGCAGCCAGCCGATCGGCGCGAGCAGGGCCAGGGAGACCAGCACCACTGCGGCGACCGGCAGGTCGCGCTCCGCGACGGCGAGCGCCGCGCCGGCCGCGCGGGCGCGCCCGGCCGCCAGCGCCGAGCGGATGCCGCCGAGTACCGGAGCGGCGATCCGCACCAGGGTCCAGACCGCCGCGACGCCCATCACGCCGGCGCCGAAGAAGCGCACGTCCTGGCGGAACACCGCGCCGACCCAGGCCTCCAGGCCGGCGCCCGGCATCGGCTGCGCGGCGGTCAGCAGCGGGATGAGGCCGCCCCAGGCGATCGCCAGCCCCAGGGCCATCGCGGCCCCGACCGAGGGCCCGACGAGGTGGCCGACGCCGATCAGCGCGAAGGACAGGTTGCCGGCGATCCCGGTGGCGCCCGCGCCGACCCGGAACCACGTGCCGGCGCTGTCGAGGACGAGCCGGGTCTGGGCCAGCGCCGCGAAGGCCGCCGAGACGAGGCCGTTCCACGCGAGGAGCCGCAGGCCGCGGGCGCTGTCGGCTTCCCCGGCACGGCTGCCGGAGCCCACCGCCAGCACCTCGGCGGCGGCCCGGCCCTCGGGAAAGGGCAGGTCGGCCTCGACCACGAGGGCGCGGCGCAGGAGCACGGAGAACATCACGCCGAGGATCCCCCCCGTCGCGGTGATGCCCGCGGTGGTGAGCCACGGAAAGCCCTGCCACCAGCCGATCATCACCAGACCGGGCAGCACGAAGATGATCGCCGACAGGGTGCCGGCCGCGGAAGCGACGGTCTGGACGATGTTGTTCTCCAGGACCGTGGCGCCGGGCAGGCGCCGCAGGATCGCCATGGAGATGACGGCGGCGGGAATCGAGGTGGCGAAGGTCAGGCCGACCTTGAGGCCGAGATAGACGTTGGCGGCGGTGAAGATCAGCGTGATCGCGCCGCCGAGGGCGATGCCGCGCAGCGTCAGTTCGGCGGGCTGGGGGACGCTGGACATGCGGACCGGACCCGGCTGCGGGACCGGACCAGTCTAGGAACAGGACCGGAGAAAAGACAGCCGCGCCCACGATCAGCCGCCGGTATCCGAAGCCGCGCGGCGGGCAAAGCCGCGTCCCGGTCAAGGATCCCGGCCGCGCCGCGGCCCGGCATTGCCTGGCTGTCCGTCGCCGTCCGGCGGCGGTGCGCCCGACGCGCCGAGGATTTCCCGAGAACCCGGTTCGACCACCGGTCCACGCTGGTGCCGTCTTCCGGACGTTGCCGGGCCGTGCTTTTCTCGGCGCTGTGACGGATGGATGCCTCTGTTTTGCGCGGAAAGCCCTGATTTTTTCAGAATTGACGGTATTTATGTCTCGTTCGATCGTGAGAATGTATGGAAATATACTTAGCGATCGGGCCGAGTGACCGCTGCGCGGCCGGCCGATATCGCGGCGGCGACTCCAGATGTTGCCCATGCAGACTGTGTTCTCGACGGAAGGGCTACACCCGAGGAACGGGTTCAGGCTGTGGCGGGACCTCCTGGGGGAGCGGCTCGTGCCGATCGAGGTCGAGCGCCTCGACGACGGACCGTTCCGGGGCAAGCTCGACATCGCCGAGATCGGCGCGCTGCACGTCTCCCGCCTGACGCAGAGCGCGCTGAAGTGCGAGACGACGCCCAGCGCGGCCCGGCGCCACGACAGGGCCGGGATGGTCGTGGTGCTGTTCAAGCTCGCGGGCCTGTCGACGAGCGTTCAGGACGGCCGGGAGGCGGTGCAGCGGCCCGGCGACATGCTGGTGCTCGACCACCGCCCCTCCGTACTGACGACCCACAGGGACAGCCAAGCCCTGTTCCTGGAGCTGCCACGGGAGCGCCTGGAGGGCGCGCTCGGCTCGACGCGGCTCTACACTGGCCTGTCGGTCGGGGCGGAACTCGCCTCGGCCACGCTGGCGACCCGCTTCATCCAGGAGTTGATCCGGGTGCGTCACCAGCTCACGCCCGACGCCGCCGAGCGCATGTCGGCGATCGGAGTCGACCTGATCGTGGCGAGCCTCGCCGAGCGGCTCGCGCAGGACGTGCCCCGGCCCATCCACGGCAGCGTCGTCGTTCAGCGCGCCAAGGCGTATGTCGAAGCTCATCTGGGCGACCCGGGCCTCGACCCGCCGCAGCTCGCGGCCGTCATGGGCGTCTCGCTGCGCCGCCTCCAGGAGCTGTTCCACGAGCGCGGCCAGCACATCTCAGACTGGATCTGGGAACGCCGGCTGGCGGCGGCGGCCAAGCGCCTGGCGGACCCGGCCTGCCTGCAGCTGTCGATCGGGATGCTCGCCTATGGCTGCGGATTCACGAGCCAAGCGCACTTCTCCCGCCGGTTCAAGGATTGCCACGGCCTGACGCCGCGCGAGTACAGGGATGCGGCCGTGCTGCGGGCCTCCGGCGCTCCGTCGGTTCGCTGACCGCGACGGTGGACGGCCTCGGCCGATCCTGCCCCGCCCCGGCGCGCGGGCCGGCCTCGCGACTCCGCCGATCCGGCGAAGGCGCCGCCGCGCGAGCGGGACTTCAGCCCCGACCCTGCGCGTCCGTTCAGATGATGCTGCGTCGTGATCGGCGGCGTACCGCCCTGTCTTGCACCACATCCGGGCTGCCGCAGATCCGGGCAACCGAAACAATGTGGTGCGGCCAAGAGGACTCGAACCTCCACCCCTCGCGGGACTAGCACCTCAAGCTAGCGCGTCTACCAATTCCGCCATGGCCGCATCGGACGCGAAGATCGGTCCGGTTGCCCGACCGTCGCACCCCGCGGGAGAACCCGGGGCCGCTTTCGTGTCGCGCGGCGCAGCGGATAACAGATCGTCCGGCCGCCGACAAGCGCACTCACGGGGAATCGTAGCCGCCCTCCAAGAATGGCGCCGCACCGTCGCCGATGCTGACGCCCGGCTCGACGATCGAGGCCGCCTTGCGGATCAGCTCGGTCACCTCCACGGAGATGCGGTCGCCCGTCACCACGATCTGCCCGCGCGCGATCGGGTGGTCGTTGGCCAGGATCTCGACCATGTCGCTGTCGCTGGCCTCCAGCTCGATCACGGCGCCGCGGCCCATGCGCAGAAGCATGTGCAGCGGCATGCGGGCGCGGCCCAGCACCACCGTCAGATCGACCTTCAGGGTCTCGAAGACCGCCACCGCCCGCCATCCCGTCTCGCCGCCGGTCCGGTCCGGGCAAGCCTTCGCAGCAAGCCCTTGCAACCGCCGGCCGCGGGTGTTGAAGGCTTCGACCATCGACGCAGGATGGTGAACTCTTGGTAAACGCGCCCCGCCTCACGGTCAGCCCGCACGCGTTCCCGAAGCGGCCCGGCACCGACCCGGTCGCCGGCCCGGTGGGCTGGCGCGTGAGCGACGCGCCGGTGGAGTACGCGGCCGCCCTCGCCTGGATGGAGGCGCGCGCGGAGGCGATCGCCCGCGGCGCGGCGCCCGAATGCGTCTGGCTGCTGGAGCACCCGCCGCTCTACACCGCGGGCACGTCGGCCCGGCCCGAGGATCTCGTGGCGCCGGACCGCTTCCCGGTCCACGCGACGGGGCGGGGCGGGCAGTACACCTATCACGGCCCCGGCCAGCGGGTGGCCTACGTGATGCTCGACCTCGACCGGCGCAGCCGCGACCTGCGCGCCTACGTGGCGAGCCTGGAGGCGTGGCTGATCGAGACCCTGGCCGCCTTCAACGTCCGCGCCGAGCGCCGCGAGGACCGGGTCGGGGTCTGGGTGCACCGACCCGAGAAGGGGCCCGGCGTCGAGGACAAGATCGCGGCGATCGGCATCCGGGTCCGCCGCTGGGTCAGCTTCCACGGCGTCAGCCTGAACGTGGAGCCCGACCTCGCGCATTTCGACGGCATCGTGCCGTGCGGCGTCCGGGAGCACGGCGTGACGAGTCTGGTCGATCTGGGCCTGCCGGTGAGCATGGCCGAGGTCGACATGCAGCTCCGCGCCGCCTTCGAGGACATTTTCGGTGCGACCGCGATCGAGGCGGATTTCTGATCGGGCGCGCCGCCGAAGCCTCCGGCCGCGCCGATCAGAAATCCGCGTGCAGTCGCGAGGCGAAGAAGTGTGCCGGGCCGCGGTCGCGGTTGTATCCGGGATTGTCGATGAACTGGTAGTCGAAGGTCAGGGTGACGAACTTCGTGAGGTTCAGGGCGTAGTAGGTCTCCAGCGCGCGCTCGGTGCCGTATTTGAGGCGCCCGTCCCCGATCAGCAGGCCGAGATAGCCGGCCGCGAAGGCGGCCCGGTGCGACGGCGAGAGCCCGTTCATCGCGGCGCCGATGCCGACCGTGTCGTCGGGCCGGTCCCAGGCCTTGCCCTTCAGCGACAGGCCCCCGGAGAAGCTCTGGTCGATGTCGGTGAAGGAGATGTTCTCGGTGCGCCCGTCGTTCAGGCTCGCCCGGGCGAACAGCCCGAGTTCGGGCGTCAGCGCCTGCTCCAGGTTGATGTAGCCGCCGGTCTTGCGGCGGGGCCGCCGGGTCGCCGCGACGGCGTCATTGATGTCGTCGAACAGGCCGAGCTGCGTCAGGGTGACCACGTCGCGGTTGTTGGCCGAGACGCCGACATTCGAGAACAGCCCGATGCGGATCTTGCCGGGCTGCTCCAGCCACGGGAGGACGTGGCGCTCCTCGAACTCAACGTTCAGCCCGGCGCGCCGGAACACCCGCGGGTCGAGCACGTCGCTCGACGGCTCCTTGGGCACCTGCGTGTAGGCGGCGCGGATCGCGAATTCCGGCCGGTTGTACTCGGCGTAGACGCCCTGCGTGAAGCCCGGGAGATTGGCCGGGAAGTCCCAGGCCGACGAGCCCCAGAGCGACCAGTTGAAGAAGTCCACGCGCGGATCGTGCGCGTAGATGTTGCCGTCGAAGAAGTCGCCCAGCGCGAACTTGCCGGCGATCAGCGTGATCCGCTCGGCGTCGTAGCGGGTGGCCACCTGGTTCGGGCCGTCCGGCACCTCCACGGTCTCGCCGCCCAGCCCGAAGGTCTGCTTCACGTAGTAGCGGTTCGAGCGCAGCTTCGGGAAGGGGGCGCCGGCCTTCTGCGCCTCGCCGTTGACGAAGCCGGCGACGCCCAGCGTCCGCGACAGGCCGAAGCCCTGGCTGAACTCGGGGTTGTAGTAGACCTCGGTGCTGTCGGTGAGCTTGAGCCCGAGGAAGATCGTGGCCGTGGTGGTCTGCCGGGCCTGGTGGGGGATCAGGCTCTGCGCGCCCTCGTAGGGCGAGCGGAAGCCGGGCACGCCCTGCGCGATCAGCGTCGTCTGGCCGTGCAGCGAGAAGCGGCCGGTATCGCCGTTGTCGGGGTCGTGCGGGGCGGTCTCGTCCGGGTCCGGCGGGACCTTCAGGCCGTCCGGGAACCACATCAGCCGCGCGAACAGCTGGTTGGAGTTGAAGCTCGCCCGGGTCGTGACCGGCCCGCCCGCGTCGCCGGGCACAACGCCCAGCGGGAAGCGCCGGCTGCCGCCGAGATCGATGTAGCGGTAGTCGATCCCCAGGGCGAGGCTGTCGGTGATGGCGTACTGCACGCCCGCGCCGAGGGTGAAGCCGACATAGTCGAGGTCCCGCCGCGCCGCGGTCTGCCCGCCCGCGTCGAGGTCCGGATAGTTCGCCAGGATGCGCGCGTTCGCCCCCGCGAGCCCGAAGGTGCCGTAGATCAGGTAGCGGTCGAAGCTGTAGCCCAGCCGGGCACGGAGGGCGCCGTAGAGGTCGGTCTTGGCGCGCACGATGTTGAAGGCCGGCGTCGCGTCCGCGTAGCCGAAGCCCGCGATGGTCGAGGGGACCGGCCGCTTCAGATTCGCCGCGTCGAGACTGGCCTCGATGCCGTAGACCCACGGCCCGGCCTGCCAGTTCCAGCCGCCGAACAGGCCGCCGGTTGCCGTCGTGGCGTTCTTGCCCTGATCGCTGCGGCCCGTGGAATCGCCGCTCTTGAACGGCGGGACCGGCCGGCCGCCGATCGTCGTGGGGCCGAAACTGTAGGCGCCGTAGGAGCCGCCGGCGCTCCCCTCCAGGCCGACATAGCCCCCCGACCAGTCGGTGTAGGCCGGCGCCTGGGCGGTTGGGCGCGGGGCGAACAGGTCGGCCGCCCGTGCCGCGACGGGCGCGAGGAGGGGCGCGGTCAGGACAAGCGCCGCGGTGCGGACCAGGGGCACGGAACGGGTTCTCATCCGACTCACAGAAAAGTATAGCACTTGCTTAAACGGGATCCGGTGTCGCGCAAGCCGCACCGCGCAGTCCAGTCACAGGGCGTCGCGCAGATCGTGGCCGTCCCGCCCCACATTCTCGGTTCGCTGCATGGCACTGGCATGACGAGCCTGGCTGAGCCGGCTCCGTCAAGATCCAGTGCAAGATTTTGGGGCGAACATCTGCGTGAGATCACGTAGTGAGCGTACCGATCTCTCGGGAAGACGTGTGAATACGGTCGTGCCGACTCGACGACGTCCCAGATTAGAATTGTTATTATTTGATGCTCGTGCGATTCCGGTTTGAACTTCGGGCGGGGTGGATTATGTGCGGTCGCATGCACGCGTCGCACATCATCCCGGTTCTCCGCGGCCTCGCCGCGGCCTCGCTCCTCGCGTTCGCGGGCGCCGCGACGGCCAAGGAGGTGCCGATCGGGCCGCACGTGACGCGGAATGGCCTCGAGGTCGCCGCCGTCTATCTCCAGCCGATCGAGATGGATCCGCCCGGCATGATGCGCGAGGCCGCCAAGTCGGACATCCACCTCGAGACCGATATCCGCGCCGCCAAGGACAACCGCAATGGCTTCGCCGAGGGGGACTGGGTTCCGGCGCTCGACGTCCGGTTCGAGGCGGTGAAGCTCGACGGCGACAAGCCCACCGACCAGACGGTGTCGGGCATGCTGATGCCGATGGTCGCCAATGACGGGCCGCATTACGGCGACAACGTCAAGCTGTTCGGCCCCGGTCGCTACCGTCTCAAGGTCACTGTCGCGCCCCCAGGCAAGGACAGCCATTTCGGCCGCCACGTCGACAAGGAGACGGGTGTCGGCCCCTGGTTCGAGCCCTTCGAGATCACCCAGGACTTCACCTTCGCGGGCGTCGGCAAGAAGGGCGCCTACTGAGAGTGCCGGAGCTGATCGTGTCCCGCTTGCCGCGCGCCCTCGTCCGAGCCATCCCGCTGCTGCTGGTCGCCGCCGCGTCGGCCTCCGCGCCGGCGCGGGCCGACGACATGCCGGTCATCAAGGTGGAGATGCGCGACGGCGTGATCATCCCGACGGTGATCGAGGTCCCGGCCAACACCCGGTTCAAGCTTGAGATCTCGAATACCGGCCAGACGCCGGTGGAGTTCGAGAGCACGGAACTCCGGCGCGAGAAGGCGCTGGCCGCGGGCTCGACCTCGGCGATCGTGTTCCGCACCCTCGATGCCGGCACCTACCAAGTGTTCGACGATTTCCACCCGGAAGCGAAGGCGACCCTGGTGGCCAAATGAGCGCGTCCACGACAGCGCCCGGCTCCCTGGCCCTGGCCGGCGTCACGCCGCGCCGGTCCGCGGTCGACGCGCGGCTCGCGCGGTTCGGCGACGTGCTGCGCCGGTACGGCTGGATCATCCGGTCCGTGCAGTGGCTGATCGTCGCGGTCTACGCGGTGCTGGTGATCGTCCCGGCCCTGCTGCCGCTGCCCGACAATGCCGCCCACATCTGGACCAACCTGACGCTGGCCGCCCAGTTCGCCTTCTGGGGGATCTGGTGGCCGTTCGTGCTGGTCAGCATGGTGCTGGTCGGGCGGGCCTGGTGCGGCGTGCTCTGCCCGGAGGGCGCGCTGAGCGAGTTCGCGAGTCGCTGGAGCCGCGGCTACGCCGTGCCGCGCTGGATCACCTGGCAGGGCTGGCCGTTCGTGGCCTTCGCGGGCACCACCGTCTACGGCCAGATGACCAGCGTCTACGGCTACCCGAAGCCGGTGCTCGCGGTGCTCGGCGGCTCGACGCTGGCGGCGATCGTGGTCGGCCTGCTGTACGGGCGCAACAAGCGGGTCTGGTGCCGCTACCTCTGCCCGGTCAACGGCGTCTTCGCGGTGCTGTCGAAGCTCGCGCCGGTGAGCTTCCAGGTCGACCGCGCCGCCTGGGCGGCCTCACCCAAGCCGGTCGGCGGCACCGAGGCCTTCAACTGCGCGCCCCTCGTGCCGGTGAAGACCATGCGCGGCGCGGGCGCCTGCCACATGTGCGGGCGCTGCAGCGGCCATCGCGGCGCCGTGCACCTCGCCCTGCGCTCGCCCAACCACGAGATCGTCCACGTGGCCGGCGCGGAGCCGAGCCTCGACCAGACCATGCTGATCCTGTTCGGCATGCTGGCGCTGGCGGTGGGCGCCTTCCAGTGGTCCTCGAGCCCCTGGTACGTCGATGCCAAGCAGTGGGCGGCCACGTGGCTCATCGAGCGTGGGACGACGTGGCCGCTGGAGCACTCGGCGCCCTGGTTCGTGCTGACGAACTATCCCGACCGCAACGACGTCATGACGCTCCTCGACGGCGGGCTGCTGCTGGCCTACATCGGCGCCGCCACAGTCGTGCTCGGGCTCGCCCTGTCGGGGATCGTGGCGCTCGCGACCCTGAGCCTCGGGGGCTGGTCGCTCCGGCGCTTCCACCACCTGACCCAGACGCTGATCCCGGTGGCGGGCTGCGGCGTCTTCCTGGGCTTGTCGGCGCTCACCGTGACGTTCCTGCGCGGCGACGGCATCGTGATCCCCTACGTGGCGGAGATCCGCGCGGGCCTGCTGGCCGGCGCGAGCCTGTGGAGCGTCTGGCTGGCCTGGCGGGTGGCGGGTCTCGACGCCGGCGGCCTGCGCCGGGTGGCGGCCTCGGCCTGCATCGCCGGCGCGGCCGCCCTCTCGGTGGCCAACTGGGTGCTCCTGTTCTGGATCTGGTAGCGCGCGGTTCGCGCGCCTCGCGTCACACGACCTCACAACTTCTGGAGACCGCCATGATCGGCGCCTTCGTCATCGCCTTCCGCGAAGTCATCGAGGCGGGCCTCATCATCTCCATCGTGCTGGCGGCGACCCGCGGCATTCCGGGCCGGATGCGCTGGGTCCTGCTCGGCATCGCCGGCGGCCTCGCGGGCGCCGCGCTGGTGGCCCTGTTCGCCGAGAAGATCTCCGACGCCTTCGAGGGCAGCGGGCAGGACATCCTGAACGCCGCGGTCCTGATCGTCGCCGTGCTGCTGCTGATCTGGCACAACACCTGGATGAGCAAGCACGGCAAGGAGCTGGCCGGCGAGCTGCGCGCCGCCGGTGCGGCCGTGCGCTCGGGCGAGCGGGAGGCGGCGGCCCTGTCGATCGTGATCGGCGCCGCGATCCTGCGCGAGGGGGCCGAGCTGGTCCTGTTCCTCTACGGCCTCGTGGCCTCGGGCACCTCGGGCGCGGACATCCAGTTCGGGGCGGTCGCCGGCATCGGTGCGGGCGCGCTCCTCTCGGCCGTGACCTATCTCGGGCTCGCCTCGATCCCGAGCCGCTACGTCTTCTCGGTGACCAGTGTCCTGATCATCTTCCTCGCGGCCGGCCTCGCCGCGCAGGCGGCGCAGTTCCTGGCCAATGCCGGTGTGGTGGACGTCCTCGGCCACACCCTCTGGAACAGCTCCGCCGTGATCGCCGAGAATTCCTGGCCGGGCCGCGTCCTGCACGCGCTGGTCGGCTACACCGACCGGCCGACCGCCCTCCAGGGGCTGGTCTACATCGCCACCATCGCGGTCATGGTCGGCCTGATGCAGTGGAGCGCCACCGACAAGCGCCGCGCGGTGCGGGCGGCGTAGGGAACGTCAAGCGACCTCCGCCGCACCGACCGTCGGCGCGGCGGAGGAAACCGTGTGGCCGTCCTCAGCCCTGCGCAGTCCACTTGGTGGGATCGGCCGGTTTCTCCCGGTAGATCGTGCCGGCGAAATCGACGTGCAGCTCCGTTGCCGCCCCGTCGGGTCGGCGACCCAGGACCTCGAAATGCTTCGGCTTGCGCCGCGGCGCGTCCATGACCGCCCAGCCCGCGGAGGCGACCGCCGCGAGAGCGCGCGCGGGATCGGCCGAGGCCTCCGCCCGCGCCTCCGCCCGTTTCGGCCCGTGTGGGTGGTGGGGCTTCTTGTGATGGATCTCCACAGGATCCCGGCCCTCCGCCGAGATCCGCGTGACCTTGATCTCGGAGGGACGGCGTTCGCCCTCGAGAGTCACCCGCAGCCCGTGCGCGATCGGGAAGGCGGCCACGCCTTTCGGGCCGAGGTCAGCGAGATGGGTCTCACCGTCGGCCTCGACGGTGAAGCGATGGGCGAAGACGTGCCCGACGGTGCCCGAGAAGGCGGTGGTGTCGTGAAGCGGCATGATTTTCTCCGTAGAGCGCCCAACCGCAGGCGCATTCGATATATCGAAATCGATCACGGAGCATTCAAGGCGACGCGTGACCAGCCCCGAGCGGACGGGCCGCCGGGCCGGTTCGGGAGGCTGCCTCTCAGGAACCCGTCGCGACCGCCCGGGCCGGGTCGGCGCCCCATTCCGACCAGGAGCCGTCGTAGAGGCCCCGGGCGGGGCGGCCCATGGTCTCCAGCGCCAGCGCGATGATCGCCGCGGTCACGCCGGAGCCGCAGGTGGTCACGATCGGCCGGTCCGGATCGACGCCGTTCTCGGCGAAGACGGCCTGCAGCTCCTCGGGGCTCTTCATCCGGCCGTCGCGCTGGAGGGCCGCGTAGTGCAGGTTGCGGGCGCCGGGCATGTGCCCCGGCCGGACACCGGGGCGGGGCTCCGGCTCCTCGCCGCGGAACCGCGTGCCCGAGCGGGCATCGACCACCTGCGCCGAGCCGGTCTCGAGGGCCCGGGCGACGTCGTCCGCGTCCGCCACGGCGCCGTGGTCGAGGCGAGCGGTGAAGTGCCGGCGCTCGTGCGGGCGCGGCTCGCCCTCCTCGGTCGGGTAGCCCGCCGCCACCCAGGCCGGCAGGCCGCCGTCCAGGACCAGCGCGTCGCGCACGCCGAAGGCCTTGAGCATCCACCAGACCCGCGGGGCCGAGAACAGCCCCTGTCCGTCGTAGACCACGATCTGCATGCCGTCGCCGATACCGAGCGCGCGCATCCGCGCCGCGAACACCTCGGGCCGCGGGAGCATGTGCGGCAGGTTCGACTCGGTGTCGCTCATGGCGTCGAGATCGAAGCGGCGGGCGCCGGGGATGTGGGCCGCGCGGAACTCGGCCTCGGGATCGCGGCCCGCGGCCGGGAGGTACCAGGAGGTGTCGAGCACGACGATGTCGGGGGCCGCGAGGCGGTCGTGCAGCCATTCGGGTGACACGAGGGGCGCTTGGGCCATGGTCGGCGGATCCGGCTCTGTTCGCGTTGCGGGCTCACAGAACCACAGGTCGCAGCGCGTTGCACGTCCGGGCCGCCGCGGGGCGGCGGCGTTCGAGCGGATTCGTCAGCCGCGCCGATGCCGGCCGATGCCAATCGAGCGCGCGTGGGAACACGGAGCTACGCATCCTGCACCGTGGTCCGATGCATCCAGCGCAGGCTGGTCTTGTTTTAAAGAGCCGTAACCCCAGTTACGACACCATGATGACGCCAATCGCGTCGGCCGTACGGCCGGCATCGTGTTGGCCGCCCCGGACGCTCCGCTCGCGGACGCGAAACGGGGCCGTCGCCTGAACGAGATGCGTTCAAACCTTCCCTGTCTGCCCGGGCGCCCGACCCACCGTGCAGGATGCTTATTGAGCCGATCGATACCATGAATCAACTCGTACGCATGTCCCAGATCGGCGACGCCGAGACCGTCGAGGAGCCCTCGGCCGACCTGCGCGTGCCCTTCGCTCAGTCCGGCGCCTTCGTGTGCAAGTACATCATCGGTGAGCCGAACGACCGCGCCGTCTGCTGCGGCGCCCCCGTGTCCGACGGCAAGAGCTGGTGCGCCTATCACCGCCGCATCGTGTTCGAGCCGACCCGCCCCGGCCGCATCCGCTGAGGCCGGTCCTGCCGTATCCCCTGTCGTATCCCCTGGACCATGCCGGCCGTCACTGCGTCCGCATGATCTGGATGACCGCCGGGGTGATGATGACCACGAACAGCACGGGCAGGAAGAACAGGATCATCGGGACGGTGAGCTTCGGCGGAAGCCCGGCCGCCTTCTTCTCGGCCTCGTTCATGCGCATGTCGCGGCTCTCCTGGCTCAGCACGCGCAGTGCCTGACCCACCGGCGTGCCGTAGCGCTCGGCCTGGATCAGCGCCGTGGCCACGGATTTCACCGGCTCGAGCCCGGTGCGCATCACGAGGTTCTCGTAGGCCTGGCGCCGGTCGGGCAGGAACGACATCTCGGCGGTCATCAGCGCGAGTTCCTCGGCCAGCACGACCGAGGACGTGGCGATCTCGGTGCTCACCTTCCGGAACGCGTTCTCGATCGCCATGCCGGATTCCACGCAGATCAGCGTGAGGTCGAGGGCGTCGGGCCACGCCTTGCGGATCTCGGTCTGGCGCTTCTTGGCGGTGTTCACCAGGAACAGCTCCGGCGCCTTGATGCCCATGTAGGCCGCGCCGATCACCAGCCCGAACCGCATGAGGTACGAGGCGTCGAGCACCTCCAGCACGAACAGGTAGAACAGGGCCGCGATCACCGCGACCACCGGCACGACGAGGCGGAAGAACAGGAACGCCGTCTCCGCCCCCTGGCCGCGATAGCCCGCCTGCATCAGCTTGCGCTTGGCGGTGTCCGTGCCGAGCCAGCGGCGCAGCTGGTACCGCTCGACGATGGACTTCATGTAGGCCTTCGGCTCCGTGCGCAGCGTCGCCCGGTTGCCGGTCCGCTCCGCGCTCAGCCGCTCGCGCCGCCGGATCTGCTCGCGCTCGTCGCTGACGAGCTTCATCCGCTTGCCGAGCCGGTCGGTCTCCAGGAAGGGCTGCGCCACCGCGTAGGCGGTCGCGGCCGCCGCGACGGCGGCCAGGACCGTGCCCATGAAGCGCGGATCGAACAGCTTCTCGGCGATGGCGTCGATCATCGGGCGGGATCCGGAAGACGGCGCACCGCGCCTAGAACTCGAAGGCGATCATCTTCTTGATCGTGAAGATGCCGATGGACATCCAGATCGCCGCGCCGACCAGGGCGATCTTGCCCGTATCGGTGGTCCAGAGCAGCGAGATGTAGTCGGGGCTGGTGAGGGCGGTGATGCCCGCCACCGCGAAGGGCAGGCAGGCGATGATCGAGGCCGAGGCCTTGGCCTCCATGCTCATCGCCTGGACCTTGCCGCGCATCTTGGCGCGGTCGCGCAGCACCGTGGACAGGTTGTTCAGCGCCTCGGAGAGGTTGCCGCCCGATTGCTGCTGGATGTTGATCACGATGGCGAAGAAGTTCACCTCGGCGGTGGGCACCCGCTCGAACAGGCGGGTGCAGGCCTCGCCGAGGGACAGGCCCATCGCCTGGGTCTCGACCACGGTCCGGAACTCGCTGCGCACCGGCTCCTCGGCCTCGCGCGAGACCATGCGGAAGCAGTCGCCCACCGGGATGCCGGTGCGGATGCCGCGGACCACCACGTCGACGGCGTTGGGCAGCTCCTTGTTGAATTTCGCGATGCGCTTGAGCCGCAGGTGGCGCAGCAGATAGGCCGGGAGGCCGAAGCCGCCCGCGAAGGCGGCGCCGAGCGCCGCCAGGGCGTTGTCGGTGATGACGAAGAGCAGGAGGCCGAAGACGACGCCGCTCAGGGCCGACATCCCGTAGAAGGTCTGCTTCGTCCATCCGAGGCCCGCGCGGGCGAGCTTCAGCTCGACGCTGGCCTTCGAGGCGCCCTTGGCCTTCGCCTCGATCTCGCTCAGCGTCTTGGCGACCTGCTCGCGTCGGTTGACCGCCACGCCCCGGGTCGCCGCTCCCGAGGCCGAGACGCTGATCGACTTCAGGCGCTTGTTGGCCCGGCGCTCGCCGCCGAGCAGGGGCAGGACCGCCACGTAGGCGACGGCGGCGACCGCGATGCCGACGAGGCCGGCGGCGATCGGCAGGTTGGAGGCGTCCGCCATCGGCTCAGTTCCGGTCGATGACCTCGGCAGCGTCGAGCGCCTCGCCGAGCCGCTGTTCCAGGCCGTAGTAGCGGGCGCGCTCCCAGAATTTCGGCCGGCCGACGCCGGTCGAGCGGTGGCGCCCGATCAGCTTGCCGTTCGCGTCCTCGCCGACGATGTCGTAGAGGAACACGTCCTGCGTGGTGATGACGTCGCCCTCCATGCCGAGAACCTCGGTGATGTGGGTGATGCGCCGGGAGCCGTCGCGCAGGCGCATGGCCTGGATCACGACGTCGATCGAGCCGCAGATCATCTCGCGCAGGGTCCGCGAGGGCAGCGAGAAGCCGCCCATCGAGATCATCGACTCGATACGCGACAGGCACTCGCGCGGGCTGTTGGCGTGGAGCGTGCCCATCGAGCCGTCGTGGCCGGTGTTCATCGCCTGGAGCAGGTCGAAGGCCTCCGGTCCGCGCACCTCACCGACGATGATCCGCTCGGGACGCATGCGCAGGCAGTTCTTCACGAGGTCGCGCATGGTGACCTGGCCCTGGCCCTCCATGTTGGGCGGCCGCGTCTCCAGGCGCACCACGTGGGGCTGCTGGAGCTGCAGCTCGGCCGCGTCCTCGCAGGTGATGACCCGCTCGTCGTGCTCGATGAAGGCCGTGAGGCAGTTGAGCAGCGTCGTCTTGCCCGAGCCGGTGCCGCCCGAGATGACCACGTTGCAGCGCGACTGGCCGATGATCTTCAGGACCTCGGCGCCCTCGGGCGAGATCGCCCCGAAGCGCACGAGCTGCTCCAGGGTCAGCTTGTCCTTCTTGAACTTGCGGATGGTGAGCGCCGGGCCGTCGATCGCCAGGGGCGGCGCGATGACGTTGACGCGGGATCCGTCCGGCAGGCGCGCGTCGCAGATCGGCGAGGCGTCGTCGACGCGGCGCCCGACCTGGCTGACGATCCGCTGACAGATGTTCATCAGCTGCTGGTTGTCGCGGAACCGCACACTGGTCAGCTGGATCTTGCCCCCGACCTCGATGAAGGTCCGGTGGGCGCCGTTGACCATGATGTCGGCGATATCGTCGCGGGCGAGCAGCGGCTCCAGGGGACCGTAGCCCAGCACGTCGTTGCAGATGTCGTCGAGCAGCTCCTCCTGCTCGGAGATCGACAGGACGATGTTCTTGAGCCCGATGATCTCCGTGACGATGTCGCGGATCTCCTCGCGCGCGGTCTCGGCGTCGAGGCGCGAGAGCTGCGTCAGGTCGATCGCCTCGATCAGGGCGCCGAAGATCAGGCTCTTCGTGCGGTAGTAATCCTCCGAGCGCGCGGTCTCGACGACGACCGGGGCCGCCGGTGCCGGGCGCGAGGCCGCCGCCGGCGCGTCGCGCAGCACAGGCGTGGCCGGCGCCGGGATCCGCGCCTGCGGGATCGGCGGGGGCGCCGCCGACGCGCCGCCGGATTGACGCCTACCGAACATGGGTCAGATCCCCGACGCTGACCCGCGGCGCCTGCCGGGCGAAGGATCGCGTCCCCATCAGGATGCCTTGCGGCCGGAAAGCTTGGCGAGCAGCGGCTCCAGCAGGCTCGGACGGCCGCGCCGGCTCTCGGGGCGCCCGAGGGTCATGGCCGCCAGATCGTTGAACAGCTCCGCCACCTTCGAGCCCGCCTGGATCTCGGCGATCATCTGGCCATTGTTGGCCGCCGTGCCGAACAGGGTCGGCTCGAACGGGATCGTCAGGGCGACCGGAGCCTCCAGGGCCTTGGCGAACTCGGCGGTGCCGATCTCGGGCCGCTTGGGCACGCCGACGCCGTTCAGCACGATGCGGGGCGGCTGGTCGTTCGGGCGGCCGTGCTTCAGCGCGCCGAGGAGGTTCTTGGCGTTGCGCAGGCAGGCGAGGTCGGGCCCGGCCACGATCAGGATCTCGTCGGCCGCCGTGAGAACCCGCTTCGACCACGCGTTCCACTGGTGCGGGATGTCCAGGACCACGCAGGGCACGCTCGCCCGCATGTGCTCGATCAGAGTGTCGAAGGCCGGCTCGGACAGGTCGATGGTCCGGTCCAGGCTGGCCGGGGCCGAGAGCAGGCTCAGGTTGTCGCTGCACTTGGACAGCAGCCGCTCGACCAGGGCGGAATCCAGGCGCTCGGGCGCGAACACCGCCTCGGCGATGCCCTGGGGCGGATCCTGGTTGAAGTTGAGCGAGGCGGTGCCGAAGGCGATGTCGAGATCGGCGATCACCGTCTGGACGCCCTGACTCCGGGCCACGGACCACGCGAAATTGTGCGCCACGGTCGAGGCGCCGATGCCGCCCTTGACGCCGTAGACCGCCACGGTCCGTCCCACAGGCTTCACGCCCGGGGCCGTGAACAGGTCGGAGATCGCCGCGATGAGCGTCAGGGGCTCGACCGGCGCCATCAGATAGTCGGACACCCCGCGCTGGATCAGCTGCCGGTAGAGCATCACGTCATTGACGTGGCCGATCACCAGGACGCGGGTGCCCTCGTCGCAGACCTCGGCCAGGGCGTCGAGGCACTCGATCGGCTTCGAGCGCGCGCCCTGGACCTCGATGAGGATGACGTTGGGCGTCGGCGCGTGCCGGTAGGCCTCGATCGCGGCGGCCCCGCCGCCCATCCGCACCTTGACCTGCGCCTTCTGCATGCGCCGGTCGAGGGCCGCGCCCTCGATCATCGCCGCGGTCTCGCCGGTCTCGCAGAATGCCTGGATGGTGATCCGGGGCACCGGGGCGATCGTGCGCTCGGTCGTCTCGGACAGCTCTGCCATGACGGCGCTTTCGGGTTCGCGTGCGGGGCGCGGCGTTGCGGTCGGCGGCGGGGCTGCCCATCCCCGACGCCGGCTGTCTCAGTTCGTGACCTGGGACTTCACGGCGGTCTGCCCATCTTGCCGCCATGTGGTTGACGGATCCTTGCCATCCCGCAACTGGCCAATGTCCCGGACCCGCTTGACCGTGTCGATGCGGCCCTCGGGCCGGCCGCGCACGAGGTCGACCGGGTCGGCGACCTGGGCGGCTACGTTGGACTGCGTGGCGCAGCCCAGGTTCCAGCTCGGCCGGTTGTTGTAGTCGATCGCGAAATTGCTGGTCCCGAGGTCCTGGGGCCAGAGGCCGCAGGCGTCGGCCACCTTGGCCTGCATGCGCTG
The DNA here is from genome assembly GCF_000974725.1 of Methylobacterium sp. ME121. NCBI lineage: Bacteria > Pseudomonadati > Pseudomonadota > Alphaproteobacteria > Hyphomicrobiales > Methylobacteriaceae > Methylobacterium > Methylobacterium sp. ME121. The sequence continues at coordinate 23,716 of NZ_BBUX01000034.1, read as the reverse complement.
GAAGCTCAGACGGATCGGCGAGGCGAGGGTCGGCGCGGCCACCGCGTAGCCGGTGACGGTGATCTCGCGGCCGTTGACGCCGTTCTGCGTGCCGAGCCGGCCCAGCACCGACGCGGTCCGCTCCACGGCGACGATCTGGTCGGCCGGGACGCCCTGGGGCACCTGCATCAGCAGGCTTCCGCGGCCGTAGCGCCGGTATTCCAGCATGAAGGCGTCGACATCGGTCGCCTGGCGCGGGTCCAGATGACCCGTGCCGGTGGGGAACACGTCGAGGCTGCGGGTCCCGTCGGTCAGCACGATCGGGTGGCGCGCGCGGTAATCCGTTATGTCGATGCCGCCGGTCGTGGCGGGATCGCTCTTGCAGGCCGCCGCGAGGGTGCCCAGCGCGCAGGCGGCGAGCACGCTCGCGGCGCGGCGGGGCAGGGCGGGCGTGTGACGTCCGGTCATGGGTCCGATCCTGGGGGCGCGGCGGGGCTGCGGGGCGCTACTCGACGATGAAGCCGACGCGGCCGCGGTAGGCGCGGCCGAGCGGCGCCGCGGCGGTCGCGCCGGGCGGGGCGACCTTGCCGTAGATGCGGTTGATCTGGCCGAGCAGCACCGTCTGCCCGTCGCTGGCGTCGACGAAGTTGTCGTCGGGCCGGCTGACCTGCTTCGGCTCCATCGGCCGGGCGATGTAGGGCGTGCACATGATCATCAGCTCGGTCTCCTGGCGCTGGTAATCGCGGGAGCGGAACAGCGCGCCGAGGATCGGGAGGTTGATCAGGCCGGGCAGGCCGGCGATCGCCTGCTTGTTGAACTGCTGGAGCAGGCCGGCGGTCATCATCACGCCGCCGGAGGGCAGCTCGACGGTGGTCTCTGAGCGGCGCACCCGGGTGCCCGGCACCGCGACCGAGGTGTTGCCGATGACGTAGCTGAAGCTCTGTTGGGTATCGATCTCGGTCACGTCCGTGGCGACGCGGATCGAGATCCGGTTGTCGGCCAGCACCGTCGGGGTGAACGACAGGGCGACGCCGTAGGGCTTGTAGGTGATGCCGGGCGAGCAGACGCCGCCGACCGCGCAGGTCGCCGAGGCCGGGACCGCGAACTCGCCGCCGGCCAGGAACTTGGCGGCCTCGCCCGAGATGGCGGTCAGCGTCGGCTCGGCCAGGATGCGCGAGACGCCGGCCTGCTCGAACGCCTTCAGGGTCGCCTGGAGCGAGAAGCCGCCCCCCTGCACGGAGGCCTGGATCAGGTTTCCGCTCGGCGTGTTCGTGTTGATCGGGAAGGGCAGGTTGTTGGTGATCACGTTCGGGTTCATCGCCGGAACCTGCGTGGCCGCCGCGGTCCCGCCGTTCACGAGCGTCTGCCCCAGGTTCCCGACCGGGTTCAGCGCCGCCCAGTTGCCGGTCATGTTGATGCCGAACTGCTTCACGACGTTGCGGGACACTTCGACCACGGTGACGCGGAGCATCACCTGATCCTTGTTGCGGATCGTGAGATTGTTGATCACCGCGCCCCGCGACCCGGCGGCGACACCGCCGCTGGCCGCCCCGGCCGGCCCGGCGGCCCCGCCGCCGCCCAGGCCCACGAAGGCGTTGGCGATGTCGATCGCCTGCTGCGCGTCCGACGAGGAGTTGACCGCCCCCGACAGGAGCACCGAGGCACCCGAGGAGCGCACGTCGAAGCGCCCGCCCGGGATGCTCTGGCTGAGCAGCTCGCGCAGGGTCCCGAGGTTGAGGTCCCGCGCCACCGTCACGTCGAGGGCGGCGATCTGGCGGCCCTCGGCATCCATGATGAAGATCGAGGTCGCGCCGTCGGCCATGCCGATCACGAAGACCTTGCGGGTCGAGCGCACCACCGCGTTGGCCACCGCGGGGTTGGCCACGAACACCTCCTTGGCGTCCCGCGGCAGATCGACGATGACGGAGCGGCCGGCGGTCAGCTCGACCCGCCGGGTGGTGTTGGCTTCCGCGGCCCCGACCGTCAGGACCGGTGCGGGACCGAAGGTCTGGCGGTCCTGGGCGGAGGCCGGCCCGCTCAGGGCGGCCAGCAGGGCGAGGGCGCCGGCCGAGCGGCGGCGCGGGCCGCGGTCGGAGCGCCGCGGCGGGCGGGCGTCGGGCAGCGAAGCGGGCGGAGGAGCGATCATGGCGGTCACGGCGTCTGCTGCCGCGCGACGCCGAAGCGCACCACGGTCAGGGCGGGTTCGGGCATCTGCGCGGCGGACGCGTCGGCCAGCGGCGTGGCTTCGGGCGGCCGCCCGGCATCGGCGAGGCTGCGCAGGGAGAGGGTCAGGGCGCCGACCTTCTGGGCGAGGGCCAGGGTCTCGGCCTGCGCGGGCGTGACGGCCAGCGTCGCGGTCTCGCCGGTGACGACGTTGGTGCCGTTCTTCTCCTGGACCAGCTGACCGATCGCCAGGACGCGGATGTCGGTCAGGATCGTCTGGGAGAGCTGCACGTCGCTGTTGTTGGCCCGCGAATTGGACTCGTCGCGGAAGGTGCGGATCACGTCGACGCGGTCGTTCGGCAGGATGAAGCCGCCGGCCGAGTTGGTGCCGCGGCTGTCGGTGACGATGGCGACCGCGCGCATGCCGGGCGGCAGGATCGCCGCCATGAAGCCGCTCTCCGGGCGCACCAGCTTCTGGGCGCGGATCGGCTCGCCCGTCAGGAAGCCCGAGCGCACGGACGCGCCCACGGTCTCCTCGAGGGCCTTGGGGTTGATCTTGCGGGTCATGTAGCCGTTGGCCACGGCGCCGTCCGGCCAGGGCTGCCAGCGCAGGTCCGCGGCCCGGAGCACCTGGCCCATGGGCATGTCGATGGCGGCCACGAGCACGTCGGTCGTCGGCTGCGGCGGCGCCTCGGCCGCCGGCGGCGGTGGCGGCGGTGGCGGGTCGCCGCCGCTCATCAGGAAGGCCGCCCCGGTCCCCGCCGCGAGGGCGATACCGAGGACGGCGAAACGGGCTGGGTTCATCGCATCGCCACGCGCCGGAGACGGCCGGATTGCCGTCCATGACCGGAACCTGCGCGGGGATTCGTGTAATTATGGTTAAGGTATTATAACCTCTGCCGTTGTCGCCGGTCCGGAAACGGGGCGACCGGAACCGCGTCACAATCCGCGGAATCCTTCAGCCTCCGCTCGACCTCGGCCGTGGCGCAGCGCCGGGTCGTCCCCTATCGTGCCGCCGGAACCGCCTCAGAAGCGGGCACTCGGGCGAACCGGGGGGAGACATGATCAGGACAATCGGCGGCGCGGTGCTGGCGACCGCCCTCGCGGGGACCGCGCTCGGCTCCGCCCCGGCGGCCGCGCAGGGAAGCTTCTCGGACAACGCGATACGGATCGGCATCCTCAACGACCAGTCCGGCCTCTACGCCGAGTACGGCGGCCAGGGCTCGGTCGAGGCCGCCCGCATGGCGGTGGAGGACATGGGCGGCAAGATCGGCAGCGTGCCGATCGAGATCCTCACGGCCGACCATCAGAACAAGCCCGACATCGCCTCGGCGATCGCCCGGCAATGGTACGACCGCGACGGGGTCGACGCGATCATGGAGCTGACCACCTCCTCGGTGGCGCTGGCGGTCCAGGGCCTGTCCAAGGAGAAGAAGAAGATCACCATCACCACCGGGGCGGCGACCAGCGACCTCACCGGCAAGGCCTGCACGCCGTACGGCTACCACTGGGCGTTCGACACGCGGGCGCTGGCGGTGGGCACTGGCGGCGCGCTGACCCGGGCGGGCGGCAACACGTGGTTCTTCCTCACCGCCGACTACGCCTTCGGCTCGGCGCTGGAGGCCGACACCAGCAAGGTGGTGATCGCCAACGGCGGCAAGGTGCTGGGCAGCGTCCGGCACCCGCTCTCGAACCAGGACTTCTCGTCCTTCCTGCTCCAGGCGCAGGGCTCGAAGGCCAAGGTGATCGGGCTCGCCAATGCCGGCCTCGACACCTCGAACGCGATCAAGCAGGCGGCCGAGTACGGCATCGTCGAGGGCGGGCAGAAGCTCGCGGCCCTGCTGTTCACCCTCTCGGAGGTGCACGGGCTCGGACTCAAGGTCGCCCAGGGCCTGACGCTCACCGAGGGCTGGTACTGGGACGCCAACGACGAGACCCGCGCCTTCGGCCAGCGCTACATGAAGCGCACCGGCCGGATGCCCAACATGATCCAGGCCGGCACCTACTCGGCGGTCCTGTCCTACCTGAAGGCCGTCAAGGCGGCCGGCACCGACGAGACCGACGCGGTCAACGCCAAGCTCAAGGAACTGCCGGTGGACGACGTCTTCGCCCATGGCGGGATCGTGCAGCCGAACGGCCGCATGGTCCACGACATGTACCTGTTCGAGGTGAAGAAGCCGGCCGAGTCGAAGGGTCCGTGGGACCTCTACAAGCTGATCTCGACCATCCCCGGCAAGGAGGCCTTCGCCACCCCGGCCGAGAGCGGCTGCCCGCTGACGGCGGCGAAGTAGGGACGAGGGAGGGGCGCAGATGCCCCTCCGTCATCGCGAGCGCAGCGAGGCGACTGAGCGCTACGCGGCCTCGGAGAGCGTGGCGCTGCTCAGGCGTCTCGCTCCGCTCGCGGAGACGACGGCGCTCGCGGGCCGCCGATAGGACGCCGTCGTCAGCCCGCCCAGACGCGCCGGTACAGCGCCACGATCTCGTCGGCGGTGGGCTCCACCGGGTTGTTGGCCGGGGAGCCGGAGGCCAGCGCCTGGGCCGCCATGGTGGGCAGCAGCGCCTCCCAGCGGGCCGGGTCGATCCCGTATTCCCGCGGCCCCGGCACGTCGAGGTCGTCGTTCAGTGCCTCGAGCTCGGCCACCAGGGCCGACACCGCCGAGCGATCGTCGGTGTCGGGGCCGGCGATCTTCATGGCGCGGGCACAGGCGGCGTACCGGTCGACGGCGGCCGGGGCCGAGAAGGCCGTCACCGCCGGCAGCAGCATCGCGTTCGAGAGCCCGTGCGCCACGTGGAAATGCGCGCCGATCGGCCGGCTCATGCCGTGGACCAGCGCCACCGAGGCGTTCGAGAACGCGATGCCCGCCTGGGTGGCGCCGAGCATCATCGCCTCGCGCGCCGCCCGGTCGCCGGGATCGGTCCAGACCCGGCGCAGGTTCGGGGCGATCAGCCGCATCGCCTGCAGCGCCAGCCCGTCCGAGAACAGGTTCGACTTGCGCGAGACGTAGGCCTCGATCGCGTGGGTCAGGGCGTCGATGCCGGTGTCCGCCGTGAGCCGCTTCGGCTTGGTGAGCGTCAGCTCGTAATCGACCAGGGCCGCGACCGGCAGGTAGGCGAGGCCGATGCAGAGCATCTTCTCGTCCGAGGCCTCGTCGGTCACGATGGTGAAGCGGGTCGCCTCCGAGCCGGTGCCGGCGGTGGTCGGGATCGCCACGATCGGCAGGCCGGACTCGTCCTGCTGGCGGGGCGCCTTGTAGTCGCGCATGTGGCCGCCGTGGCGGGCGAGCACCGCCACCGCCTTGGCGGTGTCCATCGGGCTGCCGCCGCCGAAGCCGACCACGCAGTCGAAGTCGCCCGCCTGGAGGGCCGCCAGCGCCGCCTCCACGGAGGCGACGGTCGGGTCCGGCACGGTCTCGGAGAAGATCGTGGCACGCGCGCCCGCCGCGGTGAGCCGCTCGAGCAGCGTGTCGGTGCGGCCGCTGCCGGCGAGGTAGGGGTCGGTGACCACGAAGGGGCGCGACAGGCCGAGCTGGCCGAGCACCTCCGGCAGGAGCCGCGAGGCGCCGGCGCCGACGCGCATCAGCCGGGGCAGGGCGATCGAGGCGACCATTCTGTTGCTTCTCCCTCCCGGCGCCTCTGCTGGTCCGCCGGGACGGCGATCTTAGGACCTGCGCGCGCCGGGCGAAACTGCCGGCGCTTACACTGCCGGCCCGGCGAACAGCGCGGCGGCGGCCTCCACCTCGCCCGCGATGAAGCCCGCCACCGCGCGGATATGGGCCGCCTTCCGGTGATCCTCGTGGATGTGCATGTGGAACGAGCGTGTCAGGGCCACCGCCCCGGGCAGCACCGGCACGAGACCCGGATGGGCCGCCGCGATGAAGGCCGGCAGGACGCAGAGGCCGGCGCCGCCGAGCGTCGCGTGGACCTGGGCCAGGAGGTTGGTGGAGCGCAGCCGCGCGGAGACCGGCGGACCCAGGGCGCCGAGATAGTTCAGCTCGCGCGTGAACAGCATGTCCTCGATGTAGCCGACGAAGGGATGCCCCGAGAGGTCCCCGACCTCCGCGATCGGCGCGGCCCCCGCGAGGTAGGTTTCGGCCGCGTAGACGAGCAGCCGGTAATCGGTCAGCCGGCGCGCCACCACCCGCGCCTGCTGCGGGCCCGAGAGGCTGATGACGATGTCGGCCTCGCGCTTCGAGAGGCTGAAGATCCGGGCGGTCGCCATGATCTCGACCTCCAGCCCTGGGTGGCGGGCGGTGAGCCGGTGCATCCGGGGTGCGAGGAACACGCTGCCGAACCCGTCCGGCGCGCCGATCCGGACCGTGCCGGAGACCGTCTGCGCGGCCTCCGTGGCGGCGCTCGCCGACAGGAACGCGCTCTCCATGGCCTCCGCGACGCCCAGCAGGTTCGCGCCGTCCTCGGTGAGCGCGTAGCCGAGGTTGCTGCGGTGGAACAGCCGGGCGCCGAGCCCTTCCTCCAGGGCGCGGATCCGGCGCCCGACCGTGGTGTGCTCGGTGCCGGTGCGGGCCCCGGCGGCGCTCAGCGTTCCCGTCCGCGCCACCGCGAGGAAGAAGCGGAGGTCGTCCCAGTTGGGCCCCGTCCTGGCCATGGCCGCACCCTCGCTGTGCATCGATGCACGACGGCTGTAAGCGCATCCGGCTTTATCGCTCAAGCGATCCTGATAGGGTGCGCCAAAATCGAACGCCACATCACAGGGAGGCGCGCGTGCGCACGATCGGGCATTACATCGGCGGCCGGAACGTCGGCGGCGAGAGCGAACGGTTCGCGGACGTCTTCCATCCCTCGACCGGCGAGGTCCAGGCCAAGGTCGCCCTGGCCAGCAAGGCGGAGCTCCGCGCCGCCGTCGAGAACGCCAAGGCGGCGCAGCCGGCCTGGGCGGCGACCAACCCGCAGAAGCGGGCCCGCGTGATGATGCGCTTCCTGGAGCTGATCCGCGCCGAGAACGACTCGCTCGCCGAACTCCTCGCCTCCGAGCACGGCAAGACCGTGCCGGACGCCAAGGGCGATATCCAGCGCGGCGTCGAGGTCGTGGAGTTCGCCTGCGGCATCCCGCACCTGCTCAAGGGCGAGTACACGGAAGGGGCCGGGCCCGGCATCGACGTCTACTCCCTGCGCCAGCCGCTCGGCGTGGTCGCCGGCATCACGCCGTTCAACTTCCCGGCCATGATCCCGCTGTGGAAATGCGCCCCGGCGATCGCCTGCGGCAACGCCTTCATCCTGAAGCCGTCCGAGCGCGACCCGAGCGTGCCGATCCGCATCGCCGAGATCTTCCTGGAGGCGGGCCTCCCGCCGGGCATCCTCAACGTCGTCAACGGCGACAAGGAGGCGGTCGACGCGATCCTCGACGACGAGGACATCAAGGCGGTGGGCTTCGTCGGCTCCTCGCACATCGCCGAGTACATCTACGTCCGCGCCGCCGAGACGGGGAAGCGCGCCCAGTGCTTCGGCGGCGCCAAGAACCACATGATCATCATGCCGGACGCCGACATGGGCCAGGCCGTCGACGCGCTGATCGGCGCCGGCTACGGCTCGGCGGGCGAGCGCTGCATGGCGATCTCGGTGGCGGTGCCGGTCGGCGAGCAGACCGCCGACCGGCTGATGGAGAAGCTGATCCCGCGGGTCGAGTCGCTCAAGATCGGTCCCTCGCATGACGGCTCGGCCGATTACGGCCCGCTCGTCACCGCCGAGGCGGTGGAGCGGGTGAAGAGCTACATCGACAAGGGCGTCGCCGAGGGCGCGCAGCTCGCGGTCGACGGCCGCGGCTTCAAGCTCCAGGGCTACGAGAACGGCTTCTACATGGGCGGCTCGCTGTTCGACCGCGTGACGCCCGACATGACGATCTACAAGGAGGAGATCTTCGGCCCCGTGCTCTCGGTGGTGCGGGCCAAGGATTACGAGGAGGCGCTGGCGCTGCCCTCGACCCACCAGTACGGCAACGGCGTCGCGATCTTCACCCAGGACGGCGACGCGGCCCGCGACTTCACCGCCCGGGTCAACGTCGGCATGGTCGGCGTGAACGTGCCGATCCCGGTCCCGATCGCCTACCACACCTTCGGTGGCTGGAAGCGCTCGGGCTTCGGCGACCTGAACCAGCACGGGCCGGACTCGATCCGGTTCTACACCAAGACCAAGACCGTGACGCAGCGCTGGCCGAGCGGCATCAAGAGCGGGGCGGAGTTCTCCATCCCGACGATGCGGTAGAGCGCGGCGGTTCGAGGTCGGGGGCGCGGGTCCCCTCTCCCGTGCGGGAGTGGGACGGGGTCAGGGGCGAGAACTCTCCGGACAGACCTGATCCCTCACCCCAACCCTCTCCCGAACGGGAGAGGGTGCACGCCGCGCCCCACGCGCCGGAGGTGCAGGCCCCGCGCGGTTGCGCGGCGAATCGGAGGGAGTGTCCATGAGTTTCGGGCTCGACGAGGACCGGACCGCGATCCGCGAGATGGCCCTCGGCTTCGCGGCCGAGCACATCGCGCCGCACGCCCTCGACTGGGACCGGGACAAGACCTTCCCGGTCGAGACCCTGCGGGCGGCCGCCGCCCTCGGCATGGCGGGCATCTACGTCCGCGAGGATGTCGGCGGGTCCGGCCTGTCGCGCCTCGACGCGACGCTGATCTTCGAGGCGCTCAGCGCCGGCTGCCCGACCGTGGCGGCGTTCCTGTCGATCCACAACATGTGCGCCTGGATGATCGACGCCTACGGCGACGACGACCAGCGCCGGCGCTGGCTGCCGTCGCTCATGGGCATGGAGCGGATCGCCAGCTACTGCCTCACCGAGCCGGGCTCCGGCTCCGACGCCGCGGCTTTGCGCACCCGCGCCGAGCGGGACGGCGACCATTACGTGCTCTCCGGCGAGAAGCAGTTCATCTCCGGCGCCGGCGCCAGCGACCTCTACGTCTGCATGGTCCGCACCGGCGAGGCGGGCCCTTCGGGCATCTCGGCGATCGTGGTGGAGAAGGGCACGCCCGGCCTCTCCTTCGGGGCCGACGAGCGCAAGATGGGCTGGAACGCCCAGCCGACCCGGGCCGTCCGCTTCGACGGCTGCCGCGTGCCGGTGGGCAACCGCCTGGGCGCGGAGGGCCAGGGCTTCAAGATCGCCATGAGCGGCCTCGACGGCGGCCGGCTCAACATCGCCGCCTGCTCGCTCGGCGGCGCGCAGGCGGCCCTCGACAAGGCGCTCGCCTACATGGGCGACCGGCGCGCGTTCGGGGCCAGGCTCACCGACTTCCAGGCGCTGCAGTTCCGGCTCGCCGACATGGCGACCAGCCTGGAAGTGTCGCGCACCTTCCTGCGCCACGCGGCCGCCGCGCTCGACGCCAAGGACCCGTCCGCGACCCAGCTCTGCGCCATGGCCAAGCGCCACGTCACCGACGCGGCCTTCGAGGTGGCCAACCAAGCGCTGCAACTGCACGGCGGCTATGGCTACCTCGCCGAGTACGGCGTGGAGAAGATCGTCCGGGACCTGCGCGTGCACCAGATCCTCGAAGGGACCAACGAGATCATGCGGCTGATCATCGCCCGCGGGCTGACCGGGGGGCGCCGATGAGCGACGTGATCGTCGAGCGGGTCGGCGCGCTGGGGCGCCTTCGGCTCAACCGGCCGAAGGCCCTGAACGCCTTGACGCATGGCATGGTGGGCGAGATCGACCGGGCGCTCGACCAGTTCTCGGCGGATCCCGGAATCGCCGCGGTGCTGCTCACCGGCGAGGGCGAGCGCGGCCTCTGCGCCGGCGGCGACCTGCGCTCCCTCTACGACAATCCCGGCACCGCCTTCGCCGAGACCTTCTGGCGCGACGAGTACAGGCTCGATTCCCGCATCGCCGCCTACGAGAAGCCGTTCGTGGCGGTGATGGACGGCATCACCATGGGCGGGGGTGTCGGGCTCGCGGGCCACGCATCGCACCGGATCGTCACCGAGCGCTCCCGCGTCGCCATGCCGGAAACCGGCATCGGCTACCTGCCGGATGTCGGCGGGACGTGGCTGCTGCCGCGCGCGCCCGGCGAGATCGGCACCTATCTCGGCCTGACCGGCGAGCCGGTCGGCGCCGCCGACGCGATCTTCTGCCGCCTGGCCGACGTCATGGTCCCGTCCGCGAGGCTGCCCAACCTGATCGACGATCTCCTGGCGCTCGATCCGGATGCCGGGCAGGAGGGCGTGCGGGACGTGATCGCCCGGTCCGCGCAGGACCCCGGCCCGGCGCCCCTGGCCGCGCACCGCGCGGTGATCGACCGCTGCTTTTCCTTCGACATGGTCGACGAGATCCTCTCGGCCCTTGAGGCGGACGGCTCCGACTTCGCCGCCACGACCCGGGCAACGCTGTTGACCAAGGCGCCGTCGAGCCTCGTCCTGACGCTGTGCCTCCTGCGCCTCGGCCGCGGCGCGCCGAACCTGGAGGCCTGCCTGGAGCGCGAGTTCCACGCCTCGCTGGCGCTGCTGGCGGAGGGCGACTTCCGCGAGGGCATCCGCGCCGCGGTGATCGACAAGGACAAGAGCCCGCGCTGGACCCCGCCGACCCTCGACGCGGTCGACCCGGCGCGGATCGCCCGCTGGCTGGAGAAGCGGGCGGCGCCGGTTTTTTCGGGCGCGCGCACGGGGCCGGTGTGATGACGCGTCGCACGTTCCCACCCAAACCCTCGTCCTGAGCCGACGAAGCGTAGGCCTCGAAGGAGGGCTCCAGAAGTCGCTGTGATCCCTGGAACCCTCCTTCGAGGCCCGCTTCGCGGTCGCCTCAGGACGAGGACGCGGGTGGGAGACGCGAGGGACAACAATCAAGGGAGGACGGGATGGCACAGACCATCGGGTTCATCGGTCTCGGCAACATGGGCGGGCCCATGGCGGCCAACCTCGTGAAAGCGGGCCACGCGGTGCGCGGCTTCGATCTCGTACCGGCCTCGCTGGAGGCGGCGCGCGCCGAGGGGATCGCGGTCGCGGGCTCGGCCCTGGAGGCGGCCGAAGGGGCGGATGTCGTGGTCACCATGCTGCCGGCCGGGCGGCACGTGGTCGAGGTCTGGACGCAGCTCGTCGAGGCGCTGCCCGCCGGCACGCTGCTGATCGATTCCTCCACGGTGGATGTCGAGAGCGCCCGCAAGGCCCACGCCCTCGCCGCGGCGCGCGGCTGCCTGTCGGTGGACGCGCCGGTCTCCGGCGGGACCGGCGGCGCGAAGGCCGGAACGCTCACGTTCATGGCCGGCGGCGCCGAGGCCGCCTTCGCCAGGGCGGAGCCGCTGCTGAAGGCGATGGGCAAGAACGTGTTCCATTGCGGCGATGCCGGCGCCGGGCAGGCGGCCAAGATCTGCAACAACATGATCCTCGGCATCTCGATGATCGGCGTCAGCGAGGCGTTCGCGCTCGGCGAGAAGCTCGGCCTGTCGCATCAGGCGCTCTACGACGTCGCCTCGGTCTCCTCGGGCCAGTGCTGGTCGCTGACCACCTACTGCCCGGTGCCGGGCCCGGTGCCGACCTCGCCGGCCAACAACGGCTACAAGCCGGGCTTCGCCGCGGCGCTGATGCTCAAGGACCTCCGGCTCGCCCAGGCCGCCGCCATCGCCGCGGGGGCGGCGACGCCGCTGGGCGCCGAGGCCGCGCAGATCTACGGTCTGTTCGAGGGCGCGGGCCACGGGGGAGAGGACTTTTCCGCGATCATCCGTATGCTCCGCGGGCAGGGAGGCGAGTCGTGAGCGAGCCGTACGAGACGATCCTGACGGAGACGCGCGGGCGCGTCCTGCTGATCACCCTCAACCGGCCGAAGGCGCTGAACGCCCTCAACGCGCAGCTCACCCGGGAGGTGATCCGGGCGGCGACCGAGGCGGATGCCGATCCGGGGATCGGCTGCATCGTCGTCACCGGCTCGGCCAGGGCCTTCGCGGCCGGCGCCGACATCAAGGAGATGCAGCACGCCACCTACGCGGAGATGTACGCGGGCGACCGGTTCGCCGACTGGGACCGCTTCGTCGCCGTGCGCAAGCCGATCATCGCCGCGGTGGCGGGCTACGCGCTGGGCGGCGGCTGCGAGCTGGCCATGATGTGCGACATCATCCTGGCGGCCGACACGGCGCAGTTCGGCCAGCCCGAGATCAAGCTCGGGGTGATGCCGGGGATCGGCGGCAGCCAGCGGCTGACCCGCTTCGTCGGCAAGGCCAAGGCCATGGAGATGTGCCTGACCGGCCGGATGATGGACGCCGCCGAGGCGGAGCGCGCAGGCCTCGTGTCGCGGGTGATCGCGGCCGACCAGCTCCTCGACGAGGCGCTGAAGGCGGCCGAGACCATCGCGTCGATGTCGCTGCCGATCGCCATGATGACCAAGGAGGCGGTCAACCGGTCCTACGAGACCACGCTGACCGAGGGGATCCGGTTCGAGCGGCGAGTCTTCCACGCGATGTTCGCCACCAAGGACCAGAAGGAGGGCATGGCCGCCTTCGTGGAGAAGCGGCCGCCCCGGTTCGAGAACACCTGAACGCGGCCCGTCCCGGCGGGAGGGGCGGGGAGCGAGACCATAAGACAGGGAGGGGAACGACCATGCCGAGCTTCCGGGAGGCCCGCGACCTTCTGCTGGCCCATCGCACCGACTACGCCGCCGCCGTCTCGGCCTTCGCGTGGCCGGATCCGGTGCCGTTCAACTGGGCGCTCGACTGGTTCGACGCCGTCCTCGCCGGACCCGAGAGCCGCGACCGCGCCGCCCTGCGGATCGTCGAGGCCGGCAGCGGGGCCGAGCAGAGCCTGACCTTCGGGGAGCTCGCCCGCCGCTCCGACCAGGTGGCCAACCACCTGCGGCAGCTCGGCCTGAGGCGCGGCGACCATCTGCTCCTGCTGCTCGGCAACGTGCCGGCCCTGTGGGAGACCATGCTGGCCGCGATGAAGCTCGGCGCCGTGGTCATCCCGGCGACCACGCTGCTCACGGCCGACGAGCTCGCCGACCGCCTCGCTCGCGGGCGCCCGCGGGCGATCGTGGCCGGCCCGGAGCAGATCGCGCGGTTCGCCGGCCTCGACACGGGCGGCGCCGTCCGCCTCGTCACCGGGGCTCCGACGGAGGGCTGGGCGGCCTACGACGACGCGTTCGAGGCGTCCGAGACCTTCGCGCCCGACGGGCCCACCGGCGCCGACGACCCGCTGCTCCTCTACTTCACCTCCGGCACCACGGCGAAGCCGAAGCTGGTGCGCCACAGCCACCGCTCCTACCCGGTGGGAGCCCTCTCGACGATGTACTGGCTCGGGCTCCAGCCGGGGGACGTGCACTGCAACGTCTCCTCGCCGGGCTGGGCGAAGCACGCGTGGTCCTCGTTCTTCGCGCCCTGGAATGCCGGGGCGACGATCCTGGTGATCAACCAGGCGCCGTTCAACGCGGCCGCACTGCTGGCGCAGCTGGAGCGCACCGGCGCCACCACGCTCTGCGCGCCTCCGACCGTCTGGCGGATGATCATCCAGGAGGACCTGACCGGAAAGCGCCTCGCCCTGCGCGAGGTCTGCGCGGCGGGCGAGCCCCTCAACCCCGAGGTGATCGAGCGCGTGAAGACCGCCTGGGGCCTCACGATCCGCGACGGTTACGGCCAGACCGAGACCACGGCGCTCATGGCCAACACGCCGGGCCAGCCGGTCGTGCCCGGGGCGCTGGGCCGGCCCCTGCCGGGCTACCGGGTCCGCGTCCTCGACCTCGACGGCCAGCCGGCCTCCGAGGGCGAGGTCTGCCTCGAACTCGGGGCCCACCGCCCCGCCGGCCTGATGCAGGGCTACGACGACGGCCAGGGCAACCTGTCGGGCGCCGCCGGCGACCTCTACCACACCGGCGACGTCGCCTTCGTGGACGAGCAGGGCTGCTACACCTTCGTCGGCCGCGCCGACGACGTCTTCAAGTCGTCGGGCTACCGGATCAGCCCCTTCGAGCTGGAGAGCGTGCTGATCGAGCACCCGGCCGTGGCCGAGGCGGCGGTGGTGCCGGTGCCCGACCCGATGCGCCACACCATCCCGAAGGCCTACGTGTCCCTGGTGGCCGGAGCCATCCCGGGGCCCGAGACGGCGCTCGACATCTTCCGCTTCACCAATGCCCGACTCGCGACCTTCAAGCGCCTGCGCGGGCTCGAGTTCGTCACCGATCTGCCCAAGACGATCTCGGGCAAGATCCGGCGGGTTCAGCTGCGCCGCCTGGAGCACGAGGGCATCACCGAGGATCCGCACCGGGGCCGCGCCTACACGCAGGCGGACTTCCCGGAGCTGAAGGGCGAGGCCGAGCGCAAGCTCGACCAGACGGCGGGGTGAGCGTTTCCACCCCGTGATCGCGGGCGCGGCGAGGCGACCCAGGGCAGCGCGAGATCGGTCGGCGCGGCGTGGCCCCGGATCGCTTCGCTGCGCTCGCGATGACGGCGGCGCGCCTGAAGGCTCGGGTCTACGGGCGACGAAACCTCAAGGTTTCCGGTTTCCGAAGCTGAAGCCGCCGATTTACTGGGGTTCTCAAGTCTCCCGTCGACGCTGTCGCGCGTGACCGGGCCCGCACCGGCGGATCGGTAAAATTGCGCGCATCCGCTTCAGCGCCGCGGAGGCTCTGCGGCGCAATCCTGTCCTCAACAACGGGGACGGGTTCGATGGGCGCGGGGCTTCTCAGGACGGTTCGGGGGATGCTGGTCGGAGCGGCGACGCTGCTTAGCCTCGCCGCCCCGGCTCAGGCGCAGACGCTGGCGAGCCTACCGACCGAGGCCGGTGCCAAGGTCCTGGGCGACGCCAAGCCGATCGCGGCCTGGGTGACGTTCTGCCAGACCTACGCGGCGGAGTGCGCGCTGGACCGGGGCGAGCCGGCCCGGATCAGCCTGACGCCCGCCACCTGGGCGACGATCGTGTCGGTGAACCGGCGGGTCAACAAGGCGGTCGAGCCGATGACCGACCAGGACCACCTGCACGTGGCCGACCGCTGGGACCTGGCCGAGGACGGCATCGGCGACTGCGAGGACTTCCAGCTGCTCAAGCGCCACATGCTGGCCGAGGCCGGGCTGCCGCGCCGCGCGATGCGCATGACCGTGGTGATCGACGAGAAGGGCGAGGGCCACGCCGTGCTGACGCTCATCACCGACCGGGGCGACCTCGTCCTCGACAACAAGACCAACGCCATCCTGCCCTGGCACAAGACCGGCTACGTCTTCATCAAGCGCGAGAGCCAGGACGCCGTCGCCTGGGTCTCCCTCGGCGGCGTCACCTCCCCGGTCACCACCGCCAACCGGTGAAGCGGCCTCAGGCCGCCCGGCTCAGGGAGGGCTGGGCGAGGCTCGCCACGTAGGACTCGACCCGGCCGATGAAGGCCGCGAGATGCGGGGCGACGCCCCGGAGGCTGGCGAGATCCCGCACCAGGATGTCCCGCGACAGCGCCCTGTCGCCCTCGCTCGGGGCGTCGGCGAGATAGGAAGCGACCGCGTGCTCCGCGATATTGATCGCGCCGGCCCGACCATCCTCGGCGAGCGCTCTGATCACCTGCTGGATGGCGGGCTGCATTGCGGGTCCTTTCCTGGGGCGCGGCCCCGTCCGCGACGGGCTGGCCGGCTTCATGCGCTTCGATCGGGCCCGCCGCGAATCCCCTGCGCGAGCCGTTCTGAGAAGCCGGCAAAGCTGACTTGAATCAAGGCCTTCCGCGAGGGCGCAGAGCGGCCATTCGCTCAGCGCATGCTTCCTCGGAGAGCTCTGCGGGTGCAACACTCTCTTAAATCGGAACCGATAGAGCTCGCGGCGCGTTATCTATCTTGCCCTCGCCCATTGTGCGCCGCACGTCGCCGTGTCACCCTTCCGTCATCATCGGGCGGCGGGGGCTTGAACCATGCGGCACGCGGATGGCGGTATCTCGTGTCAGGTCTTCGGCCCGCTGCGATGGCGCGGCTGGACGCACGCCGCGTGCCGGTCGCGGCAGGTGGCGAGTTTCGCCCTGCTGGGCACGATCCTCACGATGGGCGGTGCCACGACCCACGCCCATGCCCGGCTGGTCCTGCCGGATCAGGTGACCGCCGCCGAACCGACCGGTCCGGTACGGGCGATCGCCGGCTGGACGGATTTCTGCACCCGCACACCCCAAGAATGCACGGTCGACACGGCCGAGCCGGCCGAGATCCCGCTGACCGTGGCGGTGTGGCGGACCCTCCAGAGCGTCAACCGCCGCGTGAACGCGCGCATCCGGCCGATCACCGATCAGGCGCACTGGGGCGTCGTCGACCGCTGGGACTTTCCGGATGACGGGTTCGGCGATTGCGAGGATTACCAGCTGCTGAAGCGGCGGATGCTGGTGGAGCGCGGCCTGCCGCGGCGCGCCCTGTTGATGACCGTGGTGATCGACGAGACCAACGAGGGCCACGCCGTGCTGACGGTCCGGACCGACCGTGGCGATTTCGTCCTCGACAACAAGACCGACGCGATCCGCTCCTGGCGCCGCACCGGCTACAACTTCATCAAGCGGGCCGGCCAGGACGGCGCGGCCTGGGTGTCCCTGGAGGGCAAGGACGGCACCGCGCAGGTGGCCACCGCCGAGCCCTGAACCCGGTCAGGCGCCGACCAGCATCGCGGCGAGGTCGAGGGCGACACGGCCCGAGAGCAGGCTCCAGCCGCACGCGATGACGGTCGCCAGCATCACGAACGGGATCGGGCGCCGCTCGATCCGCCGGCCGCGCACCGTGTTGCGCAGGATGATGAACGGCGCCGAGAAGGCGAGCATCGGCAGCGCGGCCACCGCCGGCAGACCGCCGCGCTCCAGCAGGCTGAAGCTCGCCCGCCGCGCCGCGAACAGCTCGAAAGCGCTGGCGATCAGGCCGGACAGCGCCAGTCCGATGCACAGGGTCCGGATCGACTCGAGGGCGGCGGGCGTGAGGACCATTATTCGCGCTCCTGATACAGGTTGAGCGCACTGTACTCACGCCGTTTACCGCTTGTTAAGCACGAGCCTTCGTTAGCGTTAATCCGTGCACAGGTGCGGGCCGGCGGGATCCGGCCCGGGACGTTGGAGGCGCCGAGGCGCCGCGCCTCAGGCCTCTTCCTCGAGATCGATGTCGAGGATCGCCATCCGGAAGACGAAGGAATCGTCGCCGTCCTCCTTGTCGTCGGCGATCACGCCGATCGACTCCTCGCCGATGAACACCTCGGCGGAGTCGCCGGTCTTCATCGCCATGAGGCGGATATTGTTGTTCGCGAACTTGCGGCGCAGATAGTCCTGAAGCTTCGCGGTCTCGGCTTTGGTCACGCTGGTCGATCTCCCCTGGCGGCGCTGGCGCCGCGGATGGGCCGAGGGCTTGCCACGCCGCGGGCGGAGCGGCAAGCGCGACCGCTCCGGGTCAGATCCCGTCGCCCAGGTGGATGAACTGGTCGAGGGCGACGAGCTGGTCCATCGCCCGGGCCGGATCGTCGCAGCCGGCGGTGCCGACCACGCGCGCCGGCACACCGACGACCGTCGTGTTCGGCGGCACCGGCCGCAGCACCACAGAGCCCGCCGCCACCCGGGCGCAGGCCCCGACCTCGATGTTGCCCAGGATCTTGGCGCCGGCGCCGATCATCACGCCGCGGCGGATCTTGGGGTGGCGGTCGCCGCGCTGCTTGCCGGTACCGCCCAGGGTCACGGCGTGGAGGATCGACACGTCGTCCTCGATCACCGCGGTCGAGCCGACCACGAGGCCGGTGGCGTGGTCGAGGAAGACGCCCCGGCCGATCCGCGCGGCCGGATGGATGTCGCACTGGAACACCTCCGAGACCCGGCTCTGGAGGTAGAGGGCGAGGTCGCGCCGGCCGCGGTTCCAGACATGGTGGGCGAGGCGGTAGGCCTGCAGCGCGTGGAAGCCCTTGAAGTACAGGACCGGCTCCAGCGCCCGGAGCGTCGCCGGATCCCGGTCGATCACCGCGCCGATATCGGCGCGGAACGCCTGCCCGATCCCCGGATCCGCCGTGATCGCCTCGTGGAAGGCGTGGGCGACGAGTTCGGCCGGCAGCGACGGGTGCCCGAGCCGGGCCGCGACCCGGTGGGAGACCGCGCCTTCCAGGGTGGCGTGGTTCAGGATCGTCGCGACGATGAAGGAGGCGAGCTGCGGCTCGGTCCGCAGGACGTCCTCCGCCTCGTCCCGCAGCCGCGACCAGACCGGGTCGACGACCGCGAGGTCATGCGAGGGGTGATTGAAGGCAGGACTGGCGCTCATGGGCGGATGCTCACGTCCGGGACTTCGCAGGGTTAGCCGATCGCGCGTGCGGCGGGGCCGGTCCAGCGCCCGCGCGGACGGGCGGATCTCCCGCCCGGGGCGGAGGTGGGCCGCAGGGGCGCCGGACCGCGGGTTCTGCCCTAGCGTGGTGCGCTGCACCGCGGCGATCAAGGGCCGGCGCGGCCCTGAGGTCGCATCGGTCGCATGGCTGTCAGCGACCGGCGGCGGGTCAGTCCGCCAGCGGCACGGGCTGCCCGAACCGCGCCTCGATCGCCGCCGTCAGGCGGTCCAGCATCGTCTGGACCGGGATGTTGGAGGTGTCCACCGTGGCCGGGGCCCGGGCGTAGAGCGGCTCGCGGCTCGCCAGCACGGCGCGCAGCTCCTGCATCGCGGAGGCGTGGTCGCCGGTCGTAGCGAGGTGCCCCTGCTCGCGGACGCGGCTCATGTGCTCCTCCGGCCGGGCGCGCAGCCAGATCGTATAGAACGCCTGCAGGAGCAGATCGTATGTGAGCGGTTCCGCGACGATGCCGCCGCTGGTCGCGAGGATCAGCGGTCCGGGATGCTCCGTGAGGCGCCGCAGGGCCGCCTGCTCCAGCCGGCGATAGCCCTCCTGGCCGTAGATCGCGAAGATCTCCTGGACCGAGAGGGCGTTCTCCCGCTCGATCTCGGCGTTGAGCTCCACGAAGGTCCAGCCGAGGCGCTCAGCCGCGAGTTTGCCGAGGGTCGACTTGCCGGCGCCGCGCAGGCCGATCAGCGCCACGCGCGGCCTGTTGCTCGATTCGGGCCGGCTGCCGCCGGAGAGCGCCTCCTTGGCGGCGACGATCTGCGCCGGGCTCGCCTGCGCAAGGAGGTCGCGCACCACCGGCCAGTCGGGCAGCGCGTCGTTGCCGGTGATCAGGTCGTCGAGCCGCACGCCCATGGCGTTGGCCACCCGCCGCAGCAGGATGATCGACACGTTGCCCTGGCCACCCTCCAGCTGCGCGATGTAGCGCTCGGACAGGCCCGAGGTCTGCGACAGGACCTTGCGCGAGAGCCCGCGCACGGTGCGCGCGTGTCTGACGCGCCGCCCGAGGTCCGTGAGAAAGAGAGATTCCTGTTCTACCACGCCGGTCATGGCGCCGTCCGCTTTCCTGCCAGCTCGAAAGCAGAGTCCGTGCCCTGCATGCCTGCCGCTTCGAGATCCATCGCGCTTTGACGTTCCGCCGGACAGGACACTGCCCGAACGTGCGCGCGTGGACCGGCGTTTCCTGCCCTGAGATCTGTCGTGCGCCACCCGCGTACGGCCGCTGTCTTGCGGCGCCGGTCCGTACCGTAGCGATCCAACCACGTTGCTGGCGTGGCGCCTATGTGTTGCGGATCGACCCGATGGTCAAGCCTTGGGCATGATCCTTGTGTGGGCAGAGGGCCCGGCCGGCCGGCGGTTTCCCGGTGCGCGGCCGGTTCGGAAGGGCGCGCTACTCGACCGGCAGGGCCGTGGCCTCCTGCACCGGCGCGGCGGCCGGCGCGCGCCGCGGTGTGGCGGCGGCGAGCATCTGGAGCGACGGCCGGCGCGGCGGCAGCGGCACCTCGACGGCCTCGACCGCGGCCTCGGTGGCCGGCGCCGGAGCGGCCGCGGGGGTCATCGCAGCGGGGGGGGCCTCGGGCTGCGGAGAGAGCCGGAGCTCCGCGATCTGCGCCGGCGCGGCCGCCGCGACGGCGCTGCCCAGGGCCGCGGGGCGGCGCGGCGGTAGCGGCACCTCCACGGCGGGCGCCGCGGCGGCCTGCGCGGTGCCCGGGGCCGGGCCCGGAGCCGCGGCGGCCGGGTCGATGGACAGGCTGGCGAGCTCGATCGTCGCGCCGGCCAGGGCGGCGGGCCGGCGCGGCGGCAGCGGCACCTCGACGGTCTCGGTCGGAACCTCCGCCACCGCGGCGGCGGTGGGTGCGTAGGCCAGGGCGGCGGCAGCGGGGTTGTTCCGGGTATCGGCGACGCCGCCGCCGAACAGGCTCGCCAGGGCGCTGGCCGACGCCGCCACCGGCGCGACCACCGACGCGACTTCGGTGGAGATGCCCTGGCGCTTGGCGGCGTAGTAGTAGCCGCGGTTGTAGTACTGGTAGGCTTGGCTGACGTTGCCCTTGGCCGTGCGGTAGGCGCCCGCCAGATAGGCCACGCCGTAGCGCAGGTTGGTCTCCGGATCGTACAGGCCGGCGGCGTCGCCGGTGTAGCCCAGGCTGCGCGCGGTCGCGTGCTTGATCTGCATGAGGCCGAGGGCGCTGCCGCCCTTGGCCCGCGGGTTGTAGTTGCTCTCGCGCTTCACCACGGCGTGCACGAAGCTCGCCGGAACGCCGTTCGCCTTGGCCTGCTGCTCGATCAGCGCGTCGATATTGTCGCGCGCGCCCTGCCCGAAGGCGGCGGCGGGCGCGACCGCGAGGACGGCGGCCAGGATGAGGCGATGCATTCCGAGACCCGGTGCTGCTTGTTCTGTGGTCAAGCTAGGTCACGGGGAAATGAGGCCGGAAAGCGGCCCCGGTTCGGCAGCCTGTGGGCGACCGGGGCGACGGGCCCGCTTGTGATCCGCGCGCCACAGGGCGGCGCGCGGACGCGGTCGGCCGGTCAGGGGAGGATGAGGCGCTCGACCGCGCGGGCGAACCCGTCGGCGTCGTTGCTGTCCGTGACCGCGCTCGCGGCCGCCTGGACGCTCGCCTCGGCATTGCCCATCGCCACCGCGTAGCCGCTCTGCGCGAACATCGGGCGGTCGTTCCCGGCATCGCCGAAGGTGGCGATCCGCTCGCGCGGGATGGCGAGGTGCGCGCTCATCCAGGCGACGAAGCGACCCTTGTCGAGATCGGGCGGAGTCACGTCGAGATAGTAGGCCTGCGAGCGGTGGACGGTGGCCCGGCCTGCCAGTGCCGCGGCGATGCGCGTCTCGCAGGCCGCGAGGTGGGCGTGGTCGCGGCTGACGCCGACGATCTTGGCGGCCGATCCCGTGAGCGTGCCGAGATCCGCCACGACCCGGGGCTCCGCGCCGATCGTGCGGCGCTCCAGGTCGGTGTAGGGACCGTCCGGGTCGCGCAGGCACCACGCGCCGTCGGCGAAGACCCACACATCCAGCCCCTCGGCCAGGAGCCGGTCGAGGGCCGACCGGGCCGCCGCCTCGGGAATGGTCCGCTCCTCGATGATCGACAGGTCTGGCCGGACGACGCTCGCGCCGTTGAAGGCCCCCATCGGCAGGTCGAGGCCGAGTTCCGCCACGAGGCTCCGCAGGCCGATCGGGGGCCGCGCCGAGGCGATGCTGAAGCCGATCCCGGCCGCGCGCAGGCGGCGCACGGCCGCCACCGTCGCCGCGGTCAGGCGCTTGTCGCCGGTCACCAGGGTGCCGTCGACGTCGGAGATCACCAGCGCGATCCCCGCGGCCTTGCCGGCTTCTGCTGTCATCGCGTCACTCCCTGCCCGGATCCCGGCGCGCCGCGGCGGCGAGTTCCGCCACGACCCGGTCGGCAATCGCCTCGGGCGGCTCGAGGATCCCGACGGTGATCGGGTGCTCGTCGGCCCCCGGGACCTCGAGGGTCGCGAACTGGCTGTCGAGGAGGTACGGCGACATGAAATGGCCCTGGCGCTCCGCGAGGCGCCGGGCGATCAGGGCCTTGTCGCCGTCGAGGTAGACGAGGCGAACGCGCCGGCTGCCCCGGGTCAGGACGTCCCGGTACGCGCGCCTGAGGGCCGAGCAGACGACCACGCCGGACTCGCCGGCGTCGAGGCGCTGCTGGATCCAGGTCGCGATCCGGGCGAGCCAGGGCGCGCGGTCCGCGTCGTCGAGGGCGTGGCCCGCGCGCATCTTCGCCACATGCTCCGGTGTGTGGAAGCTGTCGCCGTCCACGAAGATCCAGCCGAGCTTCTCGGCGATCAGCGCCGCCACGGTACTCTTCCCGGACCCCGAGACACCCATGACCACGAGCACTTGAGCGGCCGTCCGGGCATCGGGCGTCGGCTGTGATTGGGACGTCATCCGGATCACCGTGCCTCCGAGGTGCGCCGGGGGCGCCGCGCGTCGCAATCATGCGGAGCGGGCGCGAGGAAGGGAAGATCGCCGCGCCCGACGGCGCCGCCGCGGCCGCAGGAACCGGGGCGCGGCCGGCCGCGTTGATGCCTCAGAACGCGAACAATCAGGGAACATCAGTCGCATGGCCACCACCACCGCGAAGGCGACCTCGAAGGCGGGCCGGGATTCCGGAGCGCGCCAGGACGCGCCGGAGAACCCCAAGACCGACCCGAAGGACGTGTCGAACCAGATCAAGGATCCGGACCAGTGGACGACCGGCGGCGAGCCGATGACCGGCGCGCAGGCCTCCTATCTGAAGACGCTGTCGGAGGAGGCGAAGGAGCCGAAGGCGTTCGACCCCGACCTCGACAAGGCCGAGGCCTCGAAGCGGATCGACGACCTGCGCCATAAGGCCGGCCACGCCTGAGCCGTCACGGGCGCGCCCTCGCGGGCGCCCCGTCACCGTGCCGGGCGGTGCCTATCCCGCCCGGACTCGGCCCGATCCCCTGTTTCGAACACTTCGTTAAGCCGGCGGCAATCGGGCTCGGGTACCAGCGTTCGGAGCGCGTGATGTCACGCGGACAGCGGGACTGGAAGGCGCGTTCGACCATGGAAGAGCCGGGCGGCGACGGAGCGGGGCTGCGCGCTGTGCGATCCTGGGCGGCGTCCGCCCCGTCGGGTCGGATCCGGGCCGCGGCCGCACGGTTCGCCCGCGACCTCCGCGGATCCACCGCGACGGAGTACGCCCTGCTCGGTGGCCTGATCTTCCTCGTCGCGGTGGGCAGCATCCGCTACTACGTATCCCGCGTCAGCGCCGTCTACGGCGACATCACCGCGGCGGTGACCCAGGGGCAGTGACGGGCAGCGAGCGGATCGCGCCCGGTCCGGCCGGCCCTGGGCGTCGAGCGGCAGATCCGTTACCGCCGACAGCGTCCGGATTTGTGTCCCGATATTTCGGCCGCGGGCGATACGCCCGGCATATGTCGTTCCAGTGCCCCGAAAAAGCTGTGCTTAACGAGGATGACTTAGCAGTCTCGGCCGTGGCGGGCGGAGTGTGGCTCACCCGCTACGGACACCTGGGCCGCTATGGGCTAGGCACGGGCTCGGCAATACCGATGGGCAACATCTGGATGCGCAAACTTCCCCTCGTCCTGCTCGCCGTCACGGCGATGTCGGGCTGCACGTACCTGCCCGCGGCGGGTCCGACGGCGAGCGCGATCCAGGCCGGGGCTGAGGTCGCCACGGCCGACGGGGGCCTGCTCGCCCGCTACGAGATCATCGACGTCACTCCCTCCGTGGTCGAGGCCCTGCGCGGCCGGCCGCTGGACAGCCTGCTCGCCTCCTTCGGCGACCACCGCCCCTCCTCCGAGCCGGTCATCGGCATCGGCGACATGGTCTCGGTCTCCA
>NZ_BBUX01000035.1:0-59352 GCF_000974725.1 Methylobacterium sp. ME121 | reverse complement strand
GCCCGGGTCTCGGTCGCGGCGGCGGGGGTCGCGGCCTGGGTCGAGGCGGACGGCGCCGGTGCGGCCGCCTTCGGGTCCGCGGCCGGCGCCTTCGGGGACGCGGCCTTGTGGGCCGGCGGGTCCGTCCAGGTCGTGGCGACGGATTCGGCGGAGGCGCCGCCGATCCCCAGGACCAGCATGAGGGCGGCGAGGCTCGTTCGCGCACCGTGCGGCATGGCGCCCTCCTGTCATCGCGGGGTTTCGGACAGATCCGCGGGGCAGCGCAACAATAGATCGAACCGCCGCGCAGGGGAATCGCGTCGCTGCATTTCCACCAGGATCGCCGAAACACGTTTAATACGGATGACGGCCGGCGCCGGACGCGGACGGGCCGTCCGACGACCGGCGGCGGCGATACCAGCGATGGAACCCGCGACCGAGGCCCGCGACGAAGGCCCGCGGAACCCGCGGCGCCGCGCGCGGTTGCTCCGCCATGTCCGCCCCCGCCGAAGCGTCCTCCGGTCCCCCACCCGGCCTTCGGGTGAGCGTCGACCTCAACCTGTGCCAAGCCTACGCCCAGTGCTGCTACGCGGCGCCGCGGCACTTCCGCATCGAGGGGCACGAGGCGCTGTTCTACGATCCCGCCCCCGCCGCGCGGGACCGGGACGACATCGAGCGGGCGCGCGTCGCCTGCCCGGTCCAGGCGATCCGGGTCGAGGATCCGGAGCGGGGCGCCTGATGGCGTGGGAGCCCGGGCGTGTCCTGATCGTGGGCGCCGGCCTCGCGGCGCTGCGCGGGGCCGAGGCCCTGCGCGAAGCGGGCTTCTCCGGCCCGCTGACGATCGTCGGCGACGAGCCCCATTTTCCCTACGACAGGCCGCCGCTCTCGAAGCACGTCCTCACCGGCGCGATCCCGGCGGAGGCCACGACCCTGCCGGGAATCGGCGCCCTCGCGGCGGAGTGGCAGCTCGGCAGCGCGGCGCAGCGCCTCGACCGGCAGGCGCGCACGGTCAGCCTCGCGGACGGGCGGATCCTCCCCTACGACCGCCTGCTCATCGCCACCGGCACCCGCGCCCGGCCCTGGGCGAATCCGCACGAGGGCCGCCTCGCCGGCGTCTTCACCCTGCGCGGGCGGGACGACGCCGCCGCCCTGCGGCGGGCGCTGGCCGCCGGCCCGAAGCACGTGCTGGTGATCGGCGCCGGTTTCATCGGCTGCGAGGTCGCGAGCCTGTGCCGGCAGCTCGACCTGCCGGTCACCCTGGTCGAGCCGGGCCCGACGCCGCTGGGCCGCGTCCTCGGCAGCACCGTCGGGGCGTTCATCGGCGCGATCCACGAGGGCCACGGCGTCGCGCTGCGGTGCGGCCGCGAGGTCGAGTGGCTGGAGGGCCGGGACGGCCGGCTGGTTCGCGCCCATCTCGTCGACGGCAGCAGCCTCGCGGCCGACATCGCCGTCATCGCCCTGGGGGCCGTGCGCAACACCGAGTGGCTCGACGGGGCCGGCCTGTCGGCGGATCCGGGCGGGGTCGATTGCGACGCCCGCGGCCACGTCCTCGATACCGACGGCAGGCCCGACCCGCGCATCGCCGCCGCCGGCGACGTGGCGCGCTTTCCCCACCCGCTCTACGACGGCCGGCGCGTCGCCCTGGAGCACTGGAGCCACGCGGTGGCGCAGGGCGTCCATGCCGGCCGGCTCCTCGCCGGCGCGGAGCCCGGGGCGCCCTACGGCGCCCTGCCGACCTTCTGGTCGACGCAGGGCGACCTCGTGGTGAAGTCCGTCGGCCTGACCGAGGGCGCCGACGCGGTGGCGATCACGCAGGGCGACGCGGCCGCCGGCCGGTTCGTCGCCACCTACGGCCGCGCGGGGCGCTGCATCGCGGCGGTCTCGGTGGATTCCGCCCGCTGGCTGCCGGCCCATGCCGAGCTGGTCGAGGCCCGCGCGCCGTTCCCGCCCGAGGGCGCCGCGACCGACCGACCGAAGGGCGTCACGGTCTTCGAGCCGGGCTTCGCCTAGGACCGCCCGACCGCGTCGCGCGGACGACGCGGACCCGGATGCGGAACCGCCACGATGCGCGAAGCCTTTGCTGTCGCGGCATCTGTCCCGAAGTGTGAAGGAGACCGCATGCCCGACGCCACCCTCCTCGATCAGGTCAAGGACTTCGCCAACCGGCCGAACCCCTACCCGGTCTACGCGAAGCTGCGGGAGAATCCCGTCTCGCGCCAGGATGACGGCACCGAGGCGGGCACGTGGGTGGCGGCGAGCCACGGCACCATCGCGCGCCTGCTGCAGGACCCGCGGGTCAGCTCCGACACCCTGCCGCCGGCCGACCGGCCCCGCACCGGCAACCCCCTCACCGACCTGATCGTGAAGCCGCTCAAGGACTGGATGATGGACCGGCACCGGGTCTTCATCTTCCGCGACCCGCCGGACCACGACGCGCTGCGCTCGGCGGTGATGCACCAGTTCTCCCGCGAGCGCGTCCAGGCGATGCGCGCCCGCTCCGACCGGCTGGTGGCCGACCTGCTCGACGAGAAATGCGGTGCCCGGGAGATCGACGCGGTCGACGACCTCGCCTACCCGCTGCCCGTGACGGTGATCTGCGAGCTGTTCGGCGTGCCCCGGGAGGACGAGCCGAAATTCCACGGCTGGGCGACCCAGCTCGCCACCGCGCTGGAGCCCGACAGCCTGTCGGACCCCGAGATCCGCGCGGCGAACAGCCGGACCTTCGACGCGATCGGCGGCTACATGGGCGCCCTGATCAAGGAGAAGCGCCGGCACCCGCAGGACGACATGCTGTCGGGCCTCGCCAACCACGCCACCCCGGCCGGCGTGAAGATGGGCGATTACGACCTGATCGCCACCTCGATCCTGATGCTGGTCGCCGGGCACGAGACCACCGTGAACCTGATCACCAACGGCCTGCTGACCCTGCTGCGGCATCCGGACGAGCTGGAGCGCCTGCGGCAGGATCCGCTCCGGGCCCCGCGGCTGATCGAGGAGCTGCTCCGCTACGAGCCGCCGGTGCAGTTCCGGACGCGGCGGACCCTGTCGCCCATCGACATCGCGGGGGTCACGGTCCCCGAGGGGGCCGATCTCGTGCTGCTGCTGGCCTCCGGCAACCGCGACGCGGCCGTCTTCCCCGATCCCGACCGGTTCGACCCGGACCGCGCCGGAACCCGCCATCTCGGGTTCGGCGGCGGCCTGCACTACTGCGTGGGCGCGCCGCTCGCCCGGTTCGAGGCCGAGGCGGCGCTCACCGCCCTCGCCCGCCGGCTGAAGGCGCCGCGCCTCATCGAGGACCCGCCGCCCTACCGGCCGGGCGCCGCCCTGCGCGGTCCGGAGCACCTCCGGGTGGCGATCGACGGGATCGCGTGAGCCGAGGGGGCCGCGAGGCCGGGCGGCCGCCGAGACGGGGGGCCGACGATCTGCGGCCGGGTCGCCGCCTCAGCCCGCCCCGGCCGGCCCGGCGCTCCGCTGTCAGGCGGCCTTCACGGCGGCGAGGAAGGTCGCGACCTCCTGGCCGAGGCTCGTCGAGTAGCGGGCCAGTTCCTGCGCGGCGCTCAGCACCTGATCGGAGGCCGCGCCGGTCTCGCGGGCCGCCTGCCGGACGTCGGCGATGTCGGTGGTCACCGCCTGGGTGCCCTGCGCCGCCTGCGTGACGTTGCGGACGATCTCGCTCGTCGCCGCGCCCTGCTCCTCCATGGCGGCGGCCACGCTGAGCGCGACCGTGCGCATCTCCTCGATCGTGCCCCCGATCGTCCGCATCGACTCCACCGCCTGCCGCGTCTCGTTCTGGATGGCCGCGATCTGCGTCGCGATGGTCTCGGTCGCCCGGGCGGTCTGCGAGGCCAGCGCCTTCACCTCGCCCGCCACCACGGCGAAACCCTTGCCCGCCTCGCCGGCGCGCGCGGCCTCGATGGTGGCGTTGAGGGCCAGCAGGTTGGTCTGCCCGGCGATCCCGGCGATCAGGCCCATCACCTCGCTGATCTGGTCCGTGCCGCGGGAGAGCACCTGCATCAGCGCGTTGGTCTGAGCCACGTCCGTGCCGGCCCGGTCGGCCATCGCGGAGGACTGGGCGACGCGGGACGCGATCTCGTTGATCGAGGCGGCCATCTCCTCGCTGGCCGCCGCCACGGTCTGCACGTTGCTGGAGGTCTGCTCGGAGGTCGCGGCGACGCGCACCGACTGGTCGGTGGTCCGCGCGGCCGTGCGCGTCATCTCCCGGGCCGTGGCCTCCATCTCCACCGCGGCCGCCGACAGGCCCTGCGTCAGCGCGCTGACCTGCGCATCGAACCGGGCGGTGACGTCGTCCAGCATCTGGGCGCGGCGCATCTTCGCCTCGCTCTCCGTCACGGCGGCCGCGTCGGCCGCGCGCTTGGCGATCAGGGCGTCCTTGAACACCTGGACGGCGCGCGCCATGGCGCCGACCTCGTCGCCGCGGCGCTGGTCGGCGACCGTCACCGCGAGGTCGCCGTCCGCGAGGCCGCGCATCGCCGCGGTCAGGCGGGTGATCGGGCGCGACAGGCCGTTGCCGACGAGCAGGAGCAGCGCCAGGATCGGCAGGGCGAGGCCGGCCGACCAGAGCCCGAGGGTGATCGCCCGGTCGCGCACGGCCGCGTGGACGTCGTCGCGGTACAGGCCGGTGGCGACGATCCAGCCCCACGGCTTGAACATCTGCACGCTCGCGACCTTCTCCACCGGCACGGACCCGCCGGCGCGCGGCTTCATGTAGTCGACGAAGCCGGAGCCGTCGCGCTTGGCGGTCTCGACCATCTCGGCGAAGTAGCGCTTCCCGCCCGGGACGTCGGTCTGGTCCAGCACCTGCTTGCCGACGTTCTTGGCGTTGAAGGCGTTGGCGATCAGGTGGCCCTGGGCGTCGAGGACGAAGAAGTAGTCCTCGCTGCCGAAGCGCAGGGCGGTGATCGCCGCGAGCGCGGCCTTCTGCGCCTCGGCGACGGGCATCTGGCCCGTCCGGGCCTGCGCCTCGTAGTGGACGAGCAGGCTCTGCGCGACCTCGGTCAGGCGCTTGGTCATCAGGGCGCGGTCCTCGAGCGCCGAGCCGCGCATGTCGACGAAGCTCAGGGCGCTGAGGGCGCCGATGGCCAGGAGCACCAGGGCCATCACGGCTGCGAGCTTGTGGCGAAGCCGGAGATCGGCGAAGCCCTGCCACGGCGCGGCACGGTCGGCGGGCGGGCGGCTGGTCTGCGTGGGGGTCATCCGAGCACCGGAAGAGGAGGCGTTCGGCCGGCCGGCATGGACTCGCCGTCGGCGCTGCACCGCATCAGCGTCGTGCAATCGGGTTAGTAAATCGCAAAGATGTGAGGCCGTTAGCCGGCACTTCGGAGGCGAATATCGGTGCCAAGTTAGCGAATGCGGTTCAGTCTAGAGGTTTACACAGATTAGTATCGGGGTCGGGCCGGGCCGTTTGACGGCCTGCAGCTACGCGCTGACGCTGTAGTGGATCGGCTTGAAGCTGCCGTTGTTGGATTGCAGGGCGGAGCAGGCGGTGAGCCCGATGATCAGGTCGGTCTCGGCCACGAACACGATCCGGTCCCCTGCCCGGCTGAGGGGCGGCGCCACGGTGAGCGCCCCGGTCGCGCCGTCGACCGGCACGTTCATGAAGCAGTTGAACGCCACCGGGATCGCGTCCGGCGCGATGCCGTAGGGGGCGAGCGCCGCCGCGAGGTTGCCGAAGCAGCCGCGATGCGGGTTCGTGTCGCCGTAGATGATGCGGAACGTGTCGGACGAGCACGGCGTCAGCAGGAAATCGTGCCGCCCCACCGTGTCCTCGACGATCCGCAGCAGGATGTTGGAGCGGTTCGAGTAGAGCGGGTCTCCGGTGGTCAGGTAGATCCGGCTGGCGTAGTCGAGGGTCCGGCCCGACGAGATCACCTCCCCCGTATCGTGGCGGTTGAAGGCGAGAAGGTCGGCCACCTGCTCCCCGCACGGGTCGATCACCGTGAGGCGCTGACCCCGGTCGAGGGTGAAGGCGACGCCGGAGCGCGGCTCGATCGTCTGCACGTCGACTTGGCACATGGTGGGTTGGCTCACTCCGTTCGAGGCCCGCGATCCGACCGGCTCAGGCGCCGCTGCCCGGCAGGCCGCGGTCGAAGGGCAGGACCGGCGGGTGCCAGTCCCGCGCCTCGGGGGCCGGTGCCGGTCGGCCCTTCATCGGGCAGCGCCAGTCCGCGTCGACCGCGCGGCCGCTGTACTGGCGCGCCTCCGAGGCCTCGCCGTGGCGCGCCAGCATCGGGTTCACGCTGCCGGCGAGGGCCTCGTCGCGCTCCAGGATCGCGGCGCGCAGCTTCTCGTAGCGCCCCTCCGCCCGCAGCCGCTCGAACTGCGCGTGCAGGTTGAAGACCAGGACCGGCGACGAGAAGCGCCGCGCCGGCCGGCTCGCCTGCGGGTGCAGCCCGACCACGAAGAACGCCTCGCCGCCGAAGCTCAGGGAGAAGTGCGGGTTGTCGGGATCCTCGGCCACGCGGGCATCGTGGGGCTGACCGAGCCAGGCATCCTTGTCGGTCAGGGATTGCGCGCGCGCCCAGAGATTCCGCTCGAACGCTTCCTCCGAGAGATCGCCCGGACCCTCGAACACGACCGCGAAACTCTGGAACAGGTCGGGCTGCGCGCGGTACTGCGCCACGAAGGCGAGCAGCGCCGGGTAGATCCGCATGTCGTCCCAACCCGAGGTGATGTCCCGGGCCACCACGATCCGCATCCGCCCGCGGGACAGGGCCGACTTGGCGCCCACGCAGGGGAAGGGCGGATTCCGGATGAAGTCGCGGAAGGCCTCGGCACGGGGGTGCTCTCGGTCGTCGCGGGGGAGATGCATGCGGGTCCTGCCCGGTCTCTGTGCGGCCGGCCTCGACGCGAGGCGGCCGCTGTTCGGGACTCCGGCAACACCACCGGGCGGCCGCTGTTCCGTCCTGCGACAGGTCGTCCGGGGGACAAGGTGAATCCGGCTGAACGCGGGTAAGTTGTGCTCCGCCGATCAGCCAATATTCCGTGGATCAGGCGCGCCGGATAAACATAGGTTAAGGCAGGAAAGACTCGCCGGACTGGCGCCGCTCCGGCGCTGTGCTGCCGCGAGGGCCGCCTGGACTGGGCCGATCCGCCGGGCGGAAGCTCAGGCCCGCCCGGCCGTTCGCGCCCGGTGCCGCGTCGCCGCGGCGGCCCCGAAGGACTCGAACAGGGCGCGGTTGATCGGGTTGGTCGCCGGGTCGTGCTCGGCGTGCCACTGCACGCCCAGCGCGAAGTCCGCCGCGTCGCGGACGCGGATCGCCTCGACCGTCTCGTCCTCGGCGATGCCCTCGACCACGATCCGCCCGCCCGGCTCCAGAATACCTTGGCCGTGCAGGGAGTTCACCCGGATCGTCTCGCGCTCCAGGAGGCGGGCGAAGGTGCCCCCGGGCGCCAGCCTGACCTCGTGACGGTCGGCGAAGATCAGTTCCAGGTCCGGGTGGATCTCGCCGTTCTCGAGGCGCGGCATGCGGTGGTTAAGCCGGCCCGGCAGATCGCGGATCTCCGGGTGCAGGCTGCCCCCGAAGGCGACGTTCATCTCCTGGAAGCCGCGGCAGATGCCGAACAGCGGCACGCCGCGCGCCACGCAGGCCTCGATCAGCGGCAGCGCCACGGCGTCGCGATCCTCGTCGTAGGGCTCGTGCGCCGCGCAGGGCTCGGTGTTGAAGCGCGCCGGGTGGACGTTGGCGCGGCCCCCGGTGAGCAGGACGCCGTCCACGGTGTCGAGGAGGTCGCCGAGGTCGGTGATCGCCGGGACGGCGGCGAACATCAGCGGCAGGGCGCCGGCCACCGCGGCGACCGCCCGCATGTTGTTCTCGCCGACGATCTGTGCCGGGAAGCGGCTGTCGATCAGGCGCGCGTTGCCGATGACGCCGATCACGGGTCTCGTCATCGTCCCGGCTGCTCCTCGATCCTGTCCTGGCCGCGCGGCGGCCGCCGCGCTCCGCGGCAGGCTCTACGACCCACGCAAGGCCGGCGCCAGTCCTATGCGGCTCACGGCGGCGACAGCACACCCGCGTCCGAAGCCTCGGCGCGGAGCACCTCGGCCACGCGCTCGGGCGCCTCCTCATGGGCGAGGTGGCCGAGCCCGCGGATCAGGCGGACGCGGGCGTCGGGCAGGCGATCGCGCAGCGAGAAGGCGGTGTCCGGCAGGATCGCCTTGTCGTCGCCGCCGACGATCAGCAGGGTCCGGGTCGCGAGGCCGGGCAGCGCCCGGTGCAGCCCGGCGAGATCCCAGTTCGCCATCATGCCCAGCGCCCCGCGGACATGGCCGGCCCGGGCGAAGAGCCGCCGGTACAGGTCGACGCCCTCCGGGTCGAGGCGCGAGCCGGTCCCCTCGATCAGCCGCTTGGCCGCGGACCGGTCCGCCGTCCAGGCGAAGATGCGGGGGGTGAAGGGGTTGAGGAACAGCAGCCGCGCCATGCTGGGGAACAGCAGGTTGGCCGCCCCAGGCAGCGGCGCCAGGGCGCCGTTGAAGGCCGCCAGCAACCGGGGCGCGATGGCGCCGTCGAGGCACATCCGCGCGAGGACGGCGGCGCCGGCCGAGTGGCCCGCCGCCAGGGCCGGCGGCCGGCCGAGCGCCGCCACGAGACCCGCCACGGCCCGGGCCATGCCGGGCAGGGACAGGTCAGCGTCGGGCAGCGGATCCGTGAAGCCGTGGCCCGGCAGGTCCGGGGCGATCACGAAGAAGTCCCGCGCGAGGAGCGGCGCCAGCCCGCGCCACGAGTGCGTGGCCGCCCCGGTCCCGTGCAGGAGCAGCAATGTCGGGGCGTCCGGAGACCCGAATTCCTGGACGTGCCAGCGCAGGCCGGCCGCCTCCACGAAGCGGCTCGCCTCCCGATGGGGCCAGTCCCGGCCCTCCACGGCCCAGTCCGGCCGCTCCGCGTCGAGACCGGTCAGCATGGGCCCGTATCCTGCACTGCGGCATCGCCGGGCGATCCGGGGGAGGCGGCGGCGCTATCGTTCATGGCCGGAAGTATTTCGTAACACTGAACAATCCCATGCGGCGGCCGCATGCCACCGGTGAGCGGAAACCGATTGCTGCGCTGCAACAGCGGCGGCATATCACGGGCGAGCAAGAACAAGACGCGTTCGCCAACTTCGGAGAAGGCCATGATCCTCTTCACCTCCTCGACCCAGAACATCGCCGCCCCCGTCTCCGGCGGCTGGAGCCTCAAGGCCATCGTGCGCGAGATGCTGAACTCCTGGCTCGCCCACCACCAGCGCCTCGCCGACAGCGGCATCGGCGGCGACCTCTGACACCCTGGCCCGAGGTTGACGCGCGCGGCACTCAGAGCGCCGCCCGCACCGCCGCGCTGATCTGACCGGCCTCGACCCGCGGCAGCTTCAGGTAGCGGGCGCCCATCGCGCTCGCGACCGAACGGGCCTCCTCACCCCGTGTGCCGGTATCGACCACGAGGGCCGGCAGCCCGGCCGCACGCAACGCGCGGGCCGCCTGCAGGGCCTCCGCGCCCGCGCGGACCCGTCCCCCCTCCCCCGACCGCGCGACGTTGGCGCGCCCGTCGGTCAGCAGCACGATCGCCGGCCGGCTGCCGCCGCGGCGCACGCCCAGCGCCACCGCGACCGCGGCGTCGATTCCCGCCGCGAGGGGCGTCCCGCCTCCACCCGGCAGTCCCGAGAGCCCCCGCTTGGCCCGGGTGAGCGAGCGGGTCGGCGGCAGGACCAGATCCGCGCCGGCGCCGCGGAACGCCACCAGCGCCACCCGGTCCCGGCGGACATAGGCCTCCGCCAGCAGCAGCTCGACCGCGCCCTTGGCCTCGGCCAGCCGCTCCAGGGCGGCCGAGCCCGAGGCGTCCACGCAGAACACCGTGGTGGTCTCGGTCCGCTGCTTGAGGATCCGGATCCGCAGATCGTCCCGCCGCACCACGATGCGGCGCGCCTCCTCCGGGTCGCGCCGCAGCGCCTGCCAGGGCGCCGCCGTCCGCAGGGTGGCGAGCAGGTCCAGGCGTCCCCGCCGCGGGTCGCCCCGCCGGCTGCCGACAGGGCGCCCGGTGCGGGCGGAGGCCGCCTGCCCGACCCGGCCGGCCCTCGCGGCCGGGAGACGCTGCGCGCCCGCCAGCAGCTGGTCGAGGAGGTTCGGCGGGATCGCGGCGCGCACCGCTTCCAGCACGACGTCGTCGGGCGCCTCCGCGGCGGCCGGATCCGACGCCTCCGCCTCGTTCGGCTCGGGCGGCTCCGCCGGCGGCGCCTCCGCGGTCTCGGAGGCGGGCTGCTCCGGTGCGGGCAGGCGCGTGGCGCGCGGCGCCAGGACCAGGCGCCCGGCCGCCACGATCGCCGCCTGGTCGATCGGCCCGACTCCCGCGAGGGCGCGCGCCACCCGCGCTGCCAGGATCGGCCCGCGCAGCGACGCGATCCCGAAGGCCTCGGCCAGGGCGCAGAGGCTGCCGACCGGGTCGGGCTCCGGTGCGCCTGCGGCGGGTTCTGGCTCGGCCGCCGCGGCCTCCGCCAGGCCGAGCCCGCTCAGGTCGATCCGGAAGGCGAGGCGATCGGCCAGCGCCTCGGCGACCGTCTCGTCCGCCACGCCCTCGTCGAGGAGGATCAGGCCGAACCGGGCGCGGCGGTCGGAGACCGTGCCGGTATCGAGGGTGGCCGCGAGCCGCGACGCGGTGCCCGGCGGCAGACGCTCGGCCATGGGGACGAGGACGATCCCGCCATCGGCCTCCGCGAGCAGCCCGGCCCGCGCGACGGGGCGGCCCGCCGCCAGGGTCGCGGCGAGATCCAGGCCGCCGAGCAGGCCGTCGTCGCCGATGCCGGGCGGCAGGCGCCGCCAGGGCGTTCCGGGCGGCAGCGCCGCCCTCAGGATCTCGAGCCAGCGCTCGCGCACCGGGCCGGGGGAGGCGCGCAGCACCGCGCCGCCGAGCCCGTGCGGGTCGGCGGCGAGCAGACGGGCGGCGAGACGAGCATCGGCCCAGAGATCGAGCGCACGCCTTCCGACCTCTGCGGGGGGAGGGAGAAGCCGCGCGCCCGTCACGCGAACACCTCCGCCAGCGCCCGCTCCACCCGGGCGGTGGAACCGGATTCGTCCAGCGGGTTGCGACGCAGCCGGTGGCG
Source organism: Methylobacterium sp. ME121 (assembly GCF_000974725.1). Lineage (NCBI taxonomy): Bacteria > Pseudomonadati > Pseudomonadota > Alphaproteobacteria > Hyphomicrobiales > Methylobacteriaceae > Methylobacterium > Methylobacterium sp. ME121. The sequence continues at coordinate 48,285 of NZ_BBUX01000035.1, read as the reverse complement.
CAGGGCGGCCGGGGCGATGCGCCGGAGGTGGTCGTCGGTCACCGCCCCGGCGCCGTCGAGGGCGGCCAGCGCCCGCGCGGTGCGCATCAGGGTCAGCTCGCCGCGCAGCCCGTCGGTGCCCAGCGCCAGGCAGAGCCGCGCCGTGCGCTCCAGGGCGGCGTCCGGGACAGTCACCGCGGGCAGGCGCTCCCGCGCCAGCAGGATGCTCTTCTGGATCTTGCGCTCGCCACCCGCGTGCGCCGCGCAGAAACCCTCCGGGTCGCGCTCGTAGGCGTCGCGGGCGCGCACAACCGCGATGCGGGTCGGGATGTCCTTCGGGGTCGCGACCTCGCAGGCCAGCCCGAACCGGTCGAGGAGCTGCGGGCGCAACTCCCCCTCCTCCGGGTTGCCGGACCCGACGAGGACGAACCGCGCCGGGTGGCGGAGCGACAGGCCCTCGCGCTCCACGGTGTTGACCCCGGAGGCCGCCACGTCGAGCAGCAGGTCCACGAGGTGGTCCTCGAGGAGGTTCACTTCGTCGATGTACAGGAAGCCGCGATTGGCGCGCGCCAGCAGCCCCGGCTCGAACGCCTTCACGCCGGCCCCGAGCGCCCGCTCCAGGTCGAGGGTGCCGACCACCCGGTCCTCGGTGGCGCCGAGCGGCAGGTCCACGACGGGCACCGGCTTCTTGTGACTCTTGCGCGGGCCACCCTCGGCGCAGTGCGGGCAGCTCTCCGCCGGGCCGTCGGGATCGCAATTGTACGGGCAGCCGACCACCGCCCGCATCGGCGGCAGCAGGGCGGCCAGCGCCCGGATCGCCGTGGACTTGCCCGTGCCGCGGTCGCCGAAGACCAGCACGCCGCCGACCGCCGGGTCCACCGCCGCGATCAGCAGCGCCTGGCGCATCTCGTCCTGGCCGACGATGGCCGAGAAGGGAAAGGTGGGCACGGGTGTGACTCGACGCTGCGGGGGGCATCCGACCCACCCCCCTCATCCTGAGGTGCCGGAGCGCGGCGAAGGCCTCGAAGGGGAACTCCAGGGATCGCGCGGCCGGCCCGAGCCCTCCCTCGAGGCCCGCCGCCGCGGGCACTTCAGGATGAGGGGGTGGGTCGGAGAAGGGAAGCCCTACTCCGCCGCCTTCTGCCGGAGCCCGATCCGCCCCCAGATCGTGGTGAGCGCCTGGACCAGATGGGCGATGTCGGCGTCCGTGTGCAGCGGCGACGGCGTGATCCGCAGGCGCTCGGTGCCGCGGGCGACGGTCGGGTAGTTGATCGGCTGCACGTAGATGCCGAACTCGTCGAGCAGGGTGTCGGAGATCCCCTTGCAGAGCACGGGATCGCAGACCATCACCGGCACGATGTGGCTGTCGTTGGGCATGGTCGGGATGTCGGCGGCCTCCAGGGCCTGCCGGACCTTCGCCACGCGCTCCTGATGCCGGGCGCGCTCGGCGCCGCTCTCCTTGAGGTGGCGGATGCTCGCCGCCGCGCCCGCCGCGACGGCCGGGGGCAGCGAGGTCGTGAAGATGAAGCCCGAGGCGAAGCTGCGCACGAAGTCGCAGAGCTTCTCGGAGGCCGTGATGTAGCCGCCGTGCACCGCGAAGGCCTTGCCGAGCGTGCCCTCGATCACGTCGAGCCGGTGGGCGACGCCGTCCCGCTCCGAGATGCCGCCGCCGCGCGCCCCGTAGAGGCCGACCGCGTGGACCTCGTCGAGATAGGTGAGCGCCCCGTGGGCCTCGGCCACGTCGCAGATCTCGGCGATCGGCGCGATGTCGCCGTCCATCGAGTAGACCGACTCGAAGGCCACCAGCTTCGGCCGGGCCGGGTCGACCAGCGCGAGCTTGCGGTTCAGGTCCTCCGGGTCGTTGTGGCGGAAGATGTGGCGCTCGGCGCGGGAGAACCGGATGCCCTCGATCATCGAGGCGTGGTTCTCGGAATCGGAGAAGACCGCGCAGTTCGGCAGGCGCGACGCCAGGGTCCCCAGCGCCGCCCAGTTCGACACGTAGCCGGAGGTGAACAGCAGGGCCGCCTCCTTGCCGTGGAGGTCGGCGAGCTCGCGCTCCAGCAGCACGTGGTAGTGGTTCGTCCCCGAGATGTTGCGGGTGCCGCCGGCCCCGGCGCCGCAGCGGTCGATCGCCGCGTGCATCGCCCCCGTCACGGCCGGGTGCTGGCCCATGCCGAGATAGTCGTTGGAGCACCAGACCGTGACCGGCCGCGTGCCGGAGGCGTGGTGGTGGGTGGCGTGCGGGAAGTTGCCCGCGTGGCGCTCGAGGTCGGTGAAGACCCGGTAGCGGCCCTCCCGGTGGAGCCCGGCGATCTCGCCTTCGAAGAAGGTCTCGTAATCCATGTCGCCTCTCCCCGAACAAATCCTGCGGGTTGATCCCGCCTGTGACACCGGACTTCGCACAAGACCAGTTCCAGATTGGTGGACGTGCGTCGCCCCGCGATGATCCCTCGGCCTACACGTGGTCCGGCGGCCCGGCCGCTTCCCCGGGCGCCCGCGCGGGCAGGCTCCAGCGCCACAGCTCCGCCGAGGGCAGCGGCAGCATCAGGAACCAGTGCTCCAGGGTGGCGAGCGCGGTCAGCGTCGCCAGGACCGTGAAGCCGATCAGCTCGTGCTCCAGCAGGTCGGCGCCGAGCGCCGCGCGCCCGAGCAGGGCCGCCGCGATGGTCCCGAGGCTCACCGAGACCGGGAACAGCAGGTTCATCGGCTTCCGGGACAGGTAGCAGGCGAGGTAGCCGAGATGGTCCGGCAGGAACTCGGCGTGGAGGTTGCGCACCCCCAGGAACAGGTTGAGCCGCGCCGAGAGGTTCATCACCACCAGCGTGCCGTAGGTCCACAGGGCGAAGCGGTTGGGGCTGCCCCAGACCAGCGCCAGGATCGCGAGGCCGCCGACCACGATGGCGAATTCGTGCCACAGGCTGGTGGCGAGCGCGGCGAGGAACCGGTCGAGGCCGCGCACGCTCGGCGCGCAGGCGACCGGCCGCGGGCCCGACAGGAAGCCCATGTAGTAGCTCATCTCCTGCCAGCCCCAGACGACGAGCGCGGCCGTGAAGGCCGTGTAGGCCCCCGTGGCGCTCGTGTCGGCGGCGCTGGACCGGATCGCCACCAGGGCGCCGGCGAGCAGCAGGGTCGCCCCGGCCATGCTCCACGGATGCGTCCGCCGCGGGGCGTGGTCGAGCAGCAGGATCAGCCCGGTGGAGAACCACCAGAGCAGGACCGCGTACAGGACCGGGGCGGCGTAGGTCCCCATGCTACCAGACCGGCTGGAGACGGATGTCGGCCGGCAGGACGTTGGCCTTGACGGGGAGACAATACAGCCGCGCGAAGGTCACCGCCGCCCGGGCGGCGTGGAACCCCTGCAGGGCCTTGCCGACGAGGCCGCCCCGCGCCTTGGCGTCGGCGATCGCCCGGGAGCAGGCGAGCAGCCGGTCGAGCCCCGCCTTGAACTTCGGGTTGTCGAGGTCGAGCTCCAGCGGGAAGGTCTGGCGGGAGATCTCCGAGGTGATCCGGAAGACCTTGAAGTCGTAGTCGCTGGGATCGACCCCGAGCGCCGCGTGGAAGGCCGGGCGGTGATGGTCGCGCACGTACATCGTGGCGAAGACCGCGAGCAGGAAGAACCGGATCCAGTAGCGGTTCACGCCGCTCGTCAGCTTCGGGTTCGCGCGCATCAGCAGCGCGAAGGCCTCGCCGTGGCGGAACTCGTCGTTGCACCACAGTTCGAACCACTTGAAGATCGGGTGGATGCGCCGCTCCGGGTGCCGCTCCAGCTCGCGGAAGATCGTGATGTAGCGGGCGTAGCCGATCTTTTCGGAGAGATAGGTGGCGTAGAAGATGAATTTCGGCCGGAAGAACGTGTATTTTTTGGACTTGGTGAGGAACCCCAAGTCCACGCCGATGCCGAAATCCTTCAGCGTGTCGTTGATGAAGCCGGCGTGACGCGCCTCGTCGCGGCTCATGAAGCCGAACAGCTCCTTGATGTCCTTGTTCTTCGCGCGCTTGCGCATCTCCGCGTAGAGCACGCAGCCGGAAAACTCTGCCGTGATGGAAGAGACCAAGAAGTCCAGAAACTCCTTCCGCAACTCGGGCTCCATCCGCGACAGGTCGCAGTCGAACTCCGCGTTGCGGGTGAAGTGGCGCTTGTTCGGGTCGGAGCGCAGCTCGGCGATCAGCACGTCCCAGTCGCGGCGTACCGGCTCGACGTTGGTCCGGTCGAGCTCGTCGAAGTCGGTCGTGTAGAAGCGGGGCGACAGGAAGGTCGTCTCCTGGGCGGCCCGGGTCGACTCGTTGACCGGAGTCTTCGGAACGGGCTGGCCGGAGGGCGGCGGGACGGGTGCGTTCACAGCTTCCTCCTCTCGGAGAAGCTGACCTCGTAGAGTTCGGTCAGCTCGAGATGGGCGATGAGCTTGGTCCAGGCCCGCTCCAGCGGGCCGGCCCTGGTCACCGTGGCGGTGCGCCGCACGGTGAGGCGCTCGCCGTAGGGCACCGAGGTCGGCGCGTCGTGGACCTGAACCGCGTCGCCGGGCTCGATCTCGAAGCCGGCATCGAGGGTGACGTGCGCGTGCAGGCTCTCGGGCGTCTGCTCGATCTCCACCGTGCAGGGCACGGTGACGGTGCGGCTGCCGAACAGGCCCATCACCGCGTCTCCGTGGCGGGCGCGCCGGGCCCGGGCATCAGCCGGGCGAAGGCCCCGGCATTGGTCGGCCCGAAGGCCTCCAGGGGCACCCGGCGGCCGGTGGCCTCGTCGGCCAGCGCGAGGCGGCCGTCGTCGTAGCGGGTCAGGCTGAAGGGCTTCTCGGGGCCGAGTCCCTCCCGCTGGCGGGCCTGGGCGAGGCCCCGCAGCGTCCCGCGCAGGAAGCCGTCCTCGCCGGGGCGGATCCAGGCCACGATGTGCCGGTCGGCGACGTCCCGCAGGGCGATCGAGCCGTCGACCTGATCCTCGGCGCGGAATTCGAGCCGTTCCACCACATTGGCGGGCGGCAGGGCGACGAGGCCGACCTTCTCGCTCCGGCCGATCAGGACCGCCAGCATGGTGAAGCCCATCAGCGCGCCGCCGCCGATCATCAGCAGCGCCGGTGCCGGTCCCGCGACCGCCGATGCCGTGGCCCGGCCGGCGCCCTCCGCCCGCTCGCCCATCGTGCCCCTCCCTATTCGGCCGCGACGAGGCGACCGGGATTCTCGTCCGCTCGGCCGAGACGCGCCACCCGGACCGGCGGCGCGGTGCCGTCGGCATGGGCTTCGAGGGCGCGTGCCAGCAGCGCCGCCGCGGCGTCCGCGTCCGGCACGGAGCGCAGCATGGGCTCGGTCCGGGCGAGACGCCAGGGCCGGACGTGCGGCCAGATGTGAAGGTAGGCGATCCGGAGGCCCGGCTGCAACCGCAGTGGCAGGTCGCCGCTGCCGTCCGTGAAGGCGCGCAGGGCCGCGGTCTCGATCTGCGCGAAGGGCAGGTTGTGGGTCACCGGCAGGGCGATGCCGGCCTGCAGCACGACGCGGCGGTTGGTCACCGTGTAGAGCGTCGTCCGGTGCGTGAGCCAGGCGAGCAGCCAGAGCAGCGCGACGGCGCCGGCGCCGATCACCAGGGTCGGCGCCACCACCCTCAGCGCCGCCGCGGGCGAGCCCGCCGCGAGGCCGAAGGCCAGGGCGCAGACCGAGAACCACGCGATCACGAGGCGGGCGTGGAACACTCGGACCAGCAGGCCCGCGGTGGTCGGCGCGCCCTGCCAGAGGATGCGCTCGCCCGGCGGCAGCGGGCCGGGCAGACCCCGCAGGGTGCCTTCGGGGAGGAAGTCGCCGCTCATATCAGGGGCTCCGCCCGGGCCGGCGTCGCGTAGAGCGTGCCGGCGCCGAAATACGAGATGATCCGCTCCTCCTCCAGGAAGGTCACGCTGTCGGGATCGCGGGTGGTCGGGATGTCGGCGAACTGGCTCGCGAGCAGCGCCTCGGTCGTCACCGTCTTGGTGAAACCGCCGGCCCGGCAGAACGTGGTCGGCATCAGCCGGCGTCCGCCCGTCGGGAGCTCGACCTCGTAGTAGCGGATCAGCGACTCGCCGCGGTCGACCCAGACGTCGCTGATCACGCCCGCGACGGCGCTGTCGGTGCCGAACACCGTCATGCCGATCGGGTTCGGGCCGTCCTCGTGGATGACGAAGTTCTTCGCCACCCGGAGGGGCACGATGCGGATCTCGTCGTCCCAGGTCCGGTCGTGCACGTCGTGCCGCAGCACCCAGGAGCCGGGACCGACGCCGGCCTGGAGCGACGATTCCGTGCGCTCGTAGGGCGCCCCCGGCCAGGGCTCGACCTTGCGGGCCGGGATGCCGGTCTCGATGTCGTCCCGGCCGTGCACCGCCTGCGGCGCGTAGGTCGTCTCGCCGCCCGGCAGGTGAAACGCCTTGGACCGCGGGATCAGGATCGGGTCGTCCGCCTTGCGCCGGCCGACCGCCTCGTTCTCCAGGGGATAGCCCTCGCGCCGGTCCTCGCGGCGGAGCCAGAAGACCAGTCCCGCGAAGAAGAGGAAGAAGGCGTAGAGCACGACCTGGGCGACGTCGACGTAACCCGTAAGTGCGCCGGTTGGCATGGCTGTCCTCCCCGAATGTCAGGCCGTCCGGCCGGCAAGGCCGTCGGCGATGCGGTTCCGATCCTCTGTCCGAGCGTCCTCGCGCACCAGCGGTCCGAGCGCGAGCAGCGCGGCGAACAGCAGGGCGATCTCGATGTGGTAGACGATGAGGTAGCCGATGGCCGGCTCGTTCATGCCCTCGCCCAGCACCCCCGACTGGGCGATGGCGCCGCCCACGTCGCGCACGAGGCCGCTCGCCGCGATCGAGAGGCCGGCCGCGGTCGCCTGCACGGCGCCCCAGGCGCCGAGCGCGAGCCCGGTATCCTCGGGGCCGGCCCGGTTCATCGAGGCGGTGAGCGTGCCGTGGGCGAACAGGCCGCCGCCCAGTCCGATCAGGCTCACGCCCGCGGCGAACAGGTCGGCCGAGGCGAGCGGGGCAGCGAAGACCACCGCCGAGAAGGCGAGGATCCCGATCCCGACGCCGACCGCGGAGACGCGGAACGGGTCGCCCCCGCGGCCGAGCCAGCGCGCCGCGACCAGCAGGCCGAGCCCGCCACCGGCGGCCAGCAAGGCGGTCAGCGCCGTGGTGGCCGCCACCGAGAGGTGCAGGATCTGGCCGCCGTAGGGTTCGAGCAGGATGTCCTGCATGGAGAAGCCCGCCGTGCCGAGCCCGATCGCCACGAGGCGGCGCCGGGCGGTGCCCTGCCCCGCATAGGCCCGCCAGGAGGACCGGAAGTCCCGCTGCGGCGCCGTCCGCGTCCGGTTCGGATCGCGCGGCTCCTGCTTCCACAGGGCGAACCCGTTGAGGATGATGGTGACGAGGGCCGCGCCCTGGATCACCTGGATCAGCCGGACGGGCGAGAAATGGGCCAGGAACAGGCCGAACAGCACCGCGCTCGCCATCATGCCGAACAGCAGGGCCGCGCAGAGCAGCGCCACCACCTTCGGCCTCGCATGGGCGGGGGCGAGGTCGGTGGCGAGGGCGAGCCCCACGGTCTGGGTCGTGTGCAGGCCCGCGCCGACCAGCAGGAAGGCGAGCGCCGCCGCGAGGTCGCCGACCCAGAGCGGCCCGGTCGTGTCGCCCGACAGGATGAGCAGGGCGAACGGCATGATCGCGAGGCCGCCGAACTGGAGCAGCGTGCCGAACCAGATGTAGGGCACGCGCCGCCAGCCCAGCACCGAGCGGTGCGTGTCCGAGCGGAAGCCGACCAGCGCCCGCAAGGGGGCGAAGACCAGCGGCAGCGCCAGCATCATCGCGACGATCCAGGCCGGGACGCCGAGCTCGACGATCATCACCCGGTTCAGGGTGCCGATCAGCAGCACCGCGGCCATGCCGACGGTGACCTGGAACAGGGCGAGGCGGAGCAGCCGCCCGAGCGGCAGCTCGGCGGTGGCGGCGTCCGCGAAGGGCAGCACCGCCGGGCCGAGGCGCATCAGGGCGGCGGTGAGCTTGCGGGTGGGGGTCATGGCCGCATCCCGGATTGCACCGGGCCCCCGCCCCGATCCGCGCGGGGCGGCAGGGTGCGCGTCAGCGCCACCGCGTTCGACAGGTAGAACCCGCTGTTGATCCGGTGGCTCTGCGCCCAGGCGAAGGCGTCCAGGGCGCTCTCCGAGGCGATCCGCCGCCGCAATCCACCCTCGGTCACCGGCACGATGGAAGGCGAGCGGTCGCCGCGCGGGAAGAATTTTCCGGCCGCGTGCATCAGCGTCAGCAGGGCCGTGCGCGGCGCCACGGTGAACAGCACCGACCCGTCCGTGCGCGCACCCAGGACCGCCAGCGCCCGGGCGATGTCGGCGGCGCGGTAGTGGATCAGCGAATCCATCGCCACCACGTGATCGAACCGCCCGAGCCCGGGATCGAGCATGTCGCCCACCCGGAAATCGATGCGCCCCGCGCCGGCGATCGCCGGCAGCCGCTCCTGCGCCAGCCCGATCAGCGTCGGCGAGACGTCGATCGCCACCACCTCGGCGCCGCGCCGCGCCGCCTCGACGCTGAGCGCCCCGGTGCCGCAGCCGGCATCGAGCAAACGCAGGCCGGTCATGTCGGCCGGGAGCCAGGAGAGCAGCGTGGCCCGCATGGCGTCGCGCCCGGCCCGCACCGTGGCGCGGATCCGGCTCACGGGCGCGTCCGAGGTCAGGCGCGACCACGCCTCGACCGCGGTGCGGTCGAAGTAGGTGGTCAGCTCGCCCCGGCGGGCGTCGTAGCTGGCGCTGGCCATCAGTCGAATCCCAGAAACTCGAACAGGTCGCGGTCCTTCATGGGCTGCGCCTCGCAGGGCTCGGCGCCGGCCCAGAGCGTCTCGGCGAGCCGCATGTACTCGGCGGTCACGGCGTCGAGCTCCGGCGAGGACTCCATCTCGAACAGGGTCGACTTCTTGAGCCGCGAGCGGCGGACCACGTCGAGGTCGGGGAAATGCGCCAGCCGCTTCAGGCCGACCGCGTCGTTGAACCGGTCGATCTCGTCGGTCTTGGCCGAGCGGTTGGCGATGACGCCGCCGAGTCGCACGCCGTAATTCTTGGACTTCGCGTGGATCGCCGCGACGATCCGGTTCATGGCGAAGATCGAGTCGAAGTCGTTGGCGGTGACGATCAGCGCCCGGTCGGCGTGCTGGAGCGGCGAGGCGAAGCCGCCGCAGACCACGTCGCCCAGGACGTCGAACACGACGACATCGGTGTCTTCGAGGAGGTGGTGCTCCTTGAGGAGCTTCACCGTCTGGCCGACCACGTAGCCGCCGCAGCCGGTGCCGGCGGGCGGGCCGCCGGCCTCGACGCACATCACCCCGTTGTAGCCCTCGACCACGAAATCCTCGACGCGCAGCTCCTCCGAGTGGAAGTTCACCGCCTCCAGGGCGTCGATCACCGTGGGGGCGAGGCGCTTGGTCAGCGTGAAGGTCGAATCGTGCTTCGGGTCGCAGCCGATCTGCAGCACCCGTTTGCCGAGCTTCGAGAACGCCACCGACAGGTTCGACGAGGTGGTCGATTTGCCGATCCCGCCCTTGCCGTAGACCGCGAAGACCTTGGCGGTCTCGATCTTCAGGTCCGGATCGAGCGCCACCTGAAGGCTCCCCTCCTCCTTCCGGGCCACGACCGGATTGCGGATCGCGATGTTCATGCGGCCACTCCTGCGGTGACGCCTTCCAGGCGGTCCTCCAGCTCCTCCTCGGCCCGGTCGAGGGCGTCGCGCATCGCTGCGTCGGGGGTCCAGAAGCCGCGGCGGTGCGCCTCGATCAGCCGTTGGGCGACCTTGGCGGAGGCGGTGGGGTTCAAGGCGGCCATGCGCTCGCGCATGGCGGGGTCGAGGACGTAGGTCTCGGTGATCCGCTCGTAGATCCAGGGCTGGACCGCGTTGGCGGTGGCCGACCAGCCGACCGTGTTGGTCAGGTGGGTCTCGATCTGGCGCACGCCCTCGTAGCCGTGGCCGAGCAGGCCCTCGTACCATTTCGGGTTGAGCATCCGGGTGCGCGTCTCCAGCGCCACCTGCTCCTCCAGGGAGCGGACGCGCCCCTCCCCGCGGGTCTGGTCGCTGATGTAGATCGGCACCGACTCGCCCTTGGCCCGGGCGACCGCCCGGCCCATGCCGCCGAGCCCGTCGAAATAGTGGTCGACCGAGGTGACGCCGACCTCGACCGAGTCGAGGTTCTGGTAGGCCATGTCGACCGAGGCGAGCACCGCCTGCATCAGGGCGCGCTGCGGCGCCGGACGGCCGGTGCGGCCGTAGGCGAAGCTCTTGCGGCGCGCGAAGGTCTCGCAGAGTTCCGCGTCGTCGTCCCAGTTCCCCGAATCGACGAGGTGATTGACGTTGGCCCCGTAGGCGCCCTCGGCGTTGGAGAAGACCCGCAACGCCGCCGTCTCCAGGTCGCAGCCCTGCTCCACCTGGATCGCCAGGGCGTGCTTGCGGACGAAATTTTTCTCGACCGGCTCGTCCGCACTCGCGGCGAGGAAGGATGCTTCGGCCAGCAGCTTCGTCTGCAGCGGCAGCAAGTCCCGAAAGATGCCCGAGAGGGTCACCACCGCGTCGATCCGCGGGCGGCCGAGGGTCTCCAGCGGGATCAGCTCGGCGCCGCTGAGCCGTCCGTAGCCGTCGAAGCGGGGCGCGGCGCCGATCAGCGCCAGCGCCTGGGCGATCGGGCCGCCCTCGCTCTTGAGGTTGTCGGTGCCCCACAGGACCAGCGCGACGCTCTCCGGGCAGGGCTTTCCGTCGGCGGCGAAGCGTTCGAGGATCCGGGCGACCTGCCGGGCGCCGTCGGCCACCGCGAAGGCCGAGGGCAGGCGGTAGGGGTCGAAGCCGTGGAGGTTGCGGCCGGTCGGCAGCACGGCCGGGTTGCGCAGGAGGTCGCCGCCGGCCACCGGCGGCACGAAGCGACCGTCGAGCGCCCGCAGCAGGGCCGGAACCTCGTGATCCCGGGCGAGAAGCCGGTCGGTCTCGGCGAGATTTTTTAGGACATCGCGGGTCGCCTCATCGGCTGGCAAACCGCAGGCCCTAGTCGCCGCCTCGATGCCGTGGCCGGCGACCAGGGCCTCGATCCCGGCCCGTTCCGGCCGCACCCCGTGCGCCGATTCGGCGAGCGCGAGGAGCAGGTCGACCCGCTCGTCCTCCGGCGTCCCCTGGCCGACCACGTGGAGCCCGTGCGGGATCAGGGTCTGCTCCAGTTCCTGCAGTGCGGTCCAGAGGCCGGAAACGCGGGCCCCGAGGTCCCCGGTCCAGGCCGGCTCGGCCGCCACGAGATCCACCGCCGCGCCCTGGTCCTGGATCAGGCGCGCCAGCGTCTCGCGCTCGCCCTCCGCCTCGGGGCCGAGGCCGCGCCAGCGCTCGATCGAGCTCTTGAGGTCGAGCAGCCCGCGATAGAGTCCGGCCGCCGCGAGGCTCGGGGTCAGGTAGCTCACCAGCGTCGCGGCCGAGCGGCGCTTGGCGAGCGTTCCTTCGGACGGGTTGTTGGCGGCGTAGAGGTAGACGTTCGGCAGCGCCCCGATCAGCCGCTCCGGCCAGCAGGATTCGGACAGGCCGGTCTGCTTGCCGGGCATGAATTCGAGTGCCCCGTGGGTGCCGAAATGCAGCACGGCGTCGGCGGCGAAATCCTCGCGCAGGTAGCGGTAGAAGGCCGAGAACGCGTGGGTCGGCGCGAAGCCGCGCTCGAACAGCAGCCGCATCGGGTCGCCCTCGTAGCCGAAGGCCGGCTGAACCCCGACGAAGACGTTGCCGAACTGCGCGCCGAGGACAAAAATCTCGGCGCCGTTGGTCTGGTGGCGACCCGGCGCCGGGCCCCACTGGGCCTCGATCTCGGCGAGGTAGGGCTCCCGCCGCAGATGATCCTCGGCCGGGATGCGGGCGTGGACGTTGGCCTGGCTGCCGTAGCGCCTGGCATTGCCGTCGAGGATGCGCTCGCGCAGGGCGTCGGCGCTCTCCGGCACCTCGACCGTGTAGCCGTCCGCAGCCAGACCCTTCAGGGTGTTGAGGAGCGACGCGTAGACAGAGAGGAACGCCGCCGTGCCGGTGGCGCCGGCATTGGGCGGGAAGTTGAACAGCACCACGGCGAGCTTCCGCGCGGCCTTCGCGGTCCGGCGGAGCGACACCAGCCGGGCGACCCGCTCGGCGAGCCGGGCGGCACGCTCAGGATGCACCCGCATGTCCCTTGCGTTGTCGGCACCGGAATTGGCGGAGCGGCCGCCGAACACCATCGGGGCGGTGGCGCCGTCGAGTTCGGGGATCGCGACCATCATGGTCGCCTCGACCGGCGACAGGCCGCGGTCGCCCGATTCCCATTGCCCCAGGGTCTGGAATTCCAGCGCCTGGGCGGCGAGGTAGGGCACGTCGAGCCGGGCCAGCATCAGTTCGGCGGCGGCGGCGTCGTTGTAGGCAGGGCCGCCGACCAGCGAGAAGCCGGTGAGCGAGACCAGCGCGTCGATGCAGGCGCGCCCGTCCTTCATGAAGAAGGCATCCACCGCCGGGCGGTTGTCCAGGCCGCTGGCGAAGGCCGGCACCACGTCGAGACCCTGCGCCTCCAGGGCCGCGATGACGCCGTCGTAATGGGCGGTGTTGCCGGCGAGCACGTAGCTGCGCATCACCAGCAGCCCGACGCGGCCCTTCGCGCCCGTGAGGTGCGGCAGCCGCGACGGGTCGGCGCCGATCCGGCCGGGCAGGCGCGGGTGGTAGAGGCCGGTCTCGGGGTAGTCGAGGGGCGCGGGCGCCGCCGGGCCCTCGCGCCAGGCGGCGCGCTCGCCGGCCGCGTAGCGATGCACGAGGAAGCGCACCAGGGCGGCGACGTTCTCGTCGGACCCTGCGAGCCAGTATTGCAGGGTCAGGAAATAGGCGCGCACGTCCTGGGCCGAGCCCGGGATGAAGCGCAGGATCTTCGGGAGTTTGCGCACGAGCGCCATCTGGCGGCCGGCATTGCCCTGCTGGCCGGGCTTGCCGCGCAGCTTCTTCAGGAAGTCGAGGGCGCTGCGCTTGGTGCCGCTCATGTCGAATCGGCCGAGCTTCGTGGTCTTCACCACCTCGCCGGCCGAGAGGCAGCCGACCATCGCGTCGCAGGCCTCCCGCCGGGCCGCGAGCGCCGGCAGGATCGCCCGGACATGCTCGTCCATGAACAGCATGGCGGAGAGCACGATATCGGCCTGCGCGATGTCGGCGCGGCAGGCTTCGAGGGTGGCGGGATCGGTCTCCCACTCGGCCGCCGCGTGGAAACCCAGCACCAGCCCGGGCATCTCGGACCTGAGGCGCAGGCGCGCCCGCTCCACCGCGCTCGCCAAGTGATTGTCGAGCGTGACGATGACGACGCGGATCGGCGGCCTAGCGGCCGTAATGCGCTTTGGCATCGTAGAGGGTCTCGAGGGTGATGAGCGGCAGGAGCCGCTCCCGCGCGAAAGTCTCGGTGTTCGTGCGTGCCTTGCCCCGCACGAAGAACGGGATCTTCTTCAGCTCCTTCTCGGCCTCGGGCGACCACGCGGTCGCGGCCGGCCGCTCAAGCAGGATCGGAACGGGCGCCGGCGTCGGAGGGGTGTCAGCCGGCGCCCGTTCCGCGGCCTCGAACGCCTCGTCCGCCGGAGTCCCGAAGGACTTGCCGCCGAGATGCGAGGGGCCGACGCCGTCGTGGAATTCGGGATCCTCCCGGAACATGCCGAGGAGGTGCTCTTCGAGGCCCATCATCAGCGGATGGACCAGGGTGTCGAACAGGACGTTGGCGCCCTCGAAGCCCATCTGCGGGGCGTAGCGCGCCGGGAAGTCCTGGACGTGGACCGGCGCGGAGATCACCGCGCAGGGGATGCCGAGCCGCTTGGCGACGTGGCGCTCCATCTGGGTGCCGAGGACGAGTTCCGGCGCGGCCGCGCGGATCGCCGCCTCGACGTCGAGGTAGTCGTCGGTGACCAGCGCCTCGATACCGTGCTCGGCCGCCTCGGCGCGGACCTCGCGGGCGAACTCGCGGCCGTAGGTGCCGAGCCCGACGAGGGTGAAGCCGAGTTCCTTCGCGGCGACCCGGGCGATGCCGATGGCGTGCGTGGCGTCGCCGAACACGAAGACGCGCTTGCCCGTGAGATAGGTCGAATCGACCGAGCGGGAGTACCAGGGCAGCCGCGAGCCGGATCCGTCGAGCACCGGCGCCGGGTCGATCCCGGCGAGGCCCGCCACCTCCTCGACGAACCGGCGGGTGCCGCCGACGCCGATCGGGATGGTTTGCGTGAACGGCTGCCCGAAGGCCTTCTTCAGGTAGTCCGCAGCGGAGCGGGCCGTCTCGGGATAGAGCACGACGTTGAAGTCGGCGTCCCGGAGCCGGCCCAGATCGGCGGGCGTGGCCCCCAGCGGCGCCACGACATTCACGGCGATGCCGAGGGTATCGAGCAGCCGGCGGATCTCGATCAGGTCGTCCCGGTGGCGGAAGCCCAGCGCCGTTGGACCCAGAATGTTGCAGAGCGGGCGCCGCCCGGGCTCCCGCGCCGGGCGCGGGGCCGGAGCCCCGGCGAGCGCGCGGACCAGCCGGTAGAAGGTCTCCGACGCGCCCCAGTTCTCCTTCTTCTGGTAGGCGGGCAGCTCCAGCGGGATCACCGGGATCGGAAGGTCGAGGGCCTTGGCGAGGCCGCCCGGATCGTCCTGGATCAGCTCGGCCGTGCAGGAGGCGCCGACGATCATGGCCTGGGGCCGGAACCGTGCGTGCGCGGCGGCGACCGCCTCCTTGAACAGCTCGGCGGTGTCGCGGCCGAGATCCTGGGCACGGAAGGTCGTGTAAGTCACGGGCGGGCGGGCGTCCCGCCGCTCGATCATGGTGAACAGCAGGTCGGCGTAGGTGTCGCCCTGCGGAGCGTGCAGCACGTAATGCAGCCCGGACATCGCCGTGGCGACGCGCATCGCGCCGATGTGAGGCGGACCCTCGTAGGTCCAGAGGGTGAGCTGCATGGCGCTACACCTCCAGCAGGGCACGGCGCCGGAGCGGGCGCACGAACAGCTCGGCGAGGTCGCCGGCCTGCTCGTAGCCCTGCACCGGCGTGAACAGCAGCTCGATCGACCACTTGGTCGACAGCCCCTCCGCCTCCAGCGGGTTGGCGAGGCCGAGGCCGCAGACCGTGAGGTCCGGGCGGGCCGCCCGGCAGCGGTCCATCTGGTCGTCGAGGCTCTGGCCCTCGGTCACGCGTGTGCCCGCGGGAAGCCACTCGATCTCGGCGGCGAGATGTCCCCGGTGCAAGTAGGGCGTCCCGACCTCCACGAGCTCCGCGCCGAGTTCCCGGGCGAGGAAGCGGGCGAGCGGCACCTCCAGCTGCGAGTCGGGGAAGAAGAACACCCGCTTGCCGCCGAGCTTCTCGCGGTGGGGCGCGAGCGCGGTCTCGGCGCGGGCCCGGCCCGCGGCGGTCGCCCGGTCGAACGCCTCCCCGGAGACGCCGAACGCCTCGGCGGCGGCCCGCAGCCAGCCGGTGGTGCCCTCGGCGCCGAGCGGGAACGGGGCCGCGAGCCGGCGGGCGCCGCGTTCCTCGAGGGCGCGGGCGGTCTCGGTCAGGAAGGGCTGGGCCAGCAGGTAGCGGGTGCCGCGCCCGACCGCCGGCATGGCGCCGGCCCGGCGGGCGGGCAGGAACCGGACATCCGCGATGCCCATCGCGGCGAACATCCGCAGGAACTGGTCCTCCACCACGTCGGCCAGCGCCCCGACGATCAGGAGCGACGACGCGGTTGCCTCTGCCTCGCGGGGCAGGTCCGGCACCAGCGCCGCGAGGCAGGCATCCTCACCTTGCGTAAAGGTCGTCTCGATGCCGGAGCCCGAATAGTTCAGCACCCGCACGGGGGCGAGGCGGCCCGACAGGCGCTGCGCCGCCCGGGACAGGTCGAGCTTGATCACCTCGGACGGGCAGGAGCCCACGAGGAACAAAAGCTTGATGTCGGGCCGGCGCTCGATCAGCCGGGTCACCACCCGGTCGAGCTCCTCGTTGGCGTCGGCGAGGCCGGCGAGGTCGCGCTCGTCGATGATGGCGGTGGCGAAGCGCGGCTCGGCGAAGATCATCACCCCGGCCGCCGACTGGATCAGGTGCGCGCAGGTGCGCGAGCCGACCACGAGGAAGAACGCGTCCTGGATCTTCCGGTGCAGCCAGACGATGCCGGTGAGGCCGCAGAACACGGCCCGCTGGCCGTGCTCCTGGCGCAGTTCGATGCCGCCGCAGGGCGGCGGGTGGGCCAGGGGGGCGTTCATGGCAGCGCCTCCGCGAGACGCGGTGCGCGGCTGCCGGCCCCCTCCAGGCGCGCGGCCCGGAGCTTCAGAAGGAACTGGGCCGCGTTGACCACGTAGGTCGCGTAGGCCGCCAGCGCGAGGAGCAGCAGCGCCTGCCCGCTCAGGGCGCCCGTCGCGAGGGCCGCGAGGTAAGCGGTGTGGAGGGCCAGCACCAGCATGCTGACCACGTCCTCCCAGAAGAAGGCGGGTGCGAAGAGCCACCGTCCGAACACGACCTTCTCCCAGATCGAACCGGTGACCATGATTGCGTAGAGGGCCACGGTCTTCACGACGACCGAGATCTCGGCCGCGCGCGCGCCGTCACCGGTGGCCAGGGCGCGCAGCACCAGGGCGAGACTGATCAGGAAGATCGCGAACTGGAGGGGCGCCAGAACCCCCTGGACCAGGGTCCAGGGCGAGGAATCGCGCCGGCGCCGTTCGGCGGGCGTGTAGAGCGGTCGTGCCGGCCGGTCCTCGGGACCCATGCATCCGCTCCCTGCTGGTCGGCGGCGCCAGAGGCTCCGTCGTTGACAGAGGCTAGGGCGGGGGTCCCGGAAGTGTCAAGTGCGCTTGACGCTTCTGCGGTATGACACGGGGAGGGATATTTTTCTTCGAATAAGATCATTGCCAAGATGGCCAGGAAGCGTATCGTCAACTGAGACGGCAGAGATTGCCGCCGTTTGGCTTGTCAGATCCAGGAACTGGCGGACGCGAAGAATAGACGGGCGAGCAACGCCACACCGAGCAGGCGAGCGGATCCGCCGGCCCTTCCGGGCCGGGGTCGTCTCAGGGAGGATGCCGATGGGAAACTGGAGGCATTTCGGTGGCCGTCTTGATTACGGTCCGTCCGCGGCCGGCTGCAGCCCCGTGAGCGATGGTCTTCCCGTGTTCCGCGACACTGCCCTCGGTTGGTCCGACCTGCACAGGCCCGTCCCGGACGCGCTCGCCAAGGTCGTCGAGGCGGAGATCCTGCCCCGCCTGATGCTCGCCCACCGGCCCGCCGGCCGCGCCGTCCCGGCGGACCGGGCGCCGAGCGCGCGGGAGATCGCCGATTTCAGCGCCCTGCTCCTGGCCGCCGGCCCGGTCGACCTCGACGCCCGGGTGGACGCCCTGCGCGACGGCGGCCTGCCGCTCGCGCGCCTGCTCCTCGACCTGCTCGCCCCGGCGGCCCGGCATCTCGGCGCCCTCTGGGAGGAGGATGCCTGCGACTTCCTGGCGGTGACCGAGGCCCTCGGGCGGCTCCACGCCGTGAGCCGCCGCCTCTGCGCCGAGCTGGAGAGCGAATCGGTCCCGGCCAACGGGCGCAGCGTCCTGCTGCTGCCCTGCCCGGGCGAGACCCACGTCTTCGGCCTGTCCCTGGTCGCGAGCTTCTTCCGGGAGGCCGGCTGGGACGTGACCACCGCGGTGCCCGGGCCGGGGGTCGACCCCCTGGACCTGCTCCGGTCGGACTGGTTCGACGTGGTCGGCCTGTCGCTCTCCTGCGACGTCCTGCTGCCGGTCCTGACGGCGACGGTGGCGGAGGTGCGCCGCGACTCGCGCAACCGGGACGTCCGGGTGCTGGTCGGCGGCCCCTTCTTCGCGCGCCACGGCGGCGAGGCGGGGATCGTCGGGGCGGATGCCTGCGCGTCGGACGCGTGCCTCGCGCCCGCTGCGGCGGAAGCTTTGCTGGACAGACAGGCATTGGCCTGCTGAAAAGGCCTCAAACCGACTATCACATTGCGGTGACCGTGACCCCTCAGCCCCGCCCCTCCCCGCAGTCGCCGCCCGCGGCCCTGCAGCAGGTGGCCGGCCTCCTCCAGGGCGAGGCGGTCGGGCGCATCGTCGCGGCGTCCGCGGACCTCTCCCTGGTGATCGACGCCGACGGGGTGATTCGGGACGCCGCGGTCGGCGCCGACCTCGCGGCCGAGACCGTGGCGGGCTGGCTGGGCCGGCGCTGGATCGACACCGTCACGGTGGAGAGCCGCCCGAAGATCGACGCCCTGCTGCGGGATGCCGGGACCGAGGGCATCACCCGCTGGCGCCAGGTGAACCACCCCTCGCCCGACGGCGCCGACCTGCCGATCCGCTACGCGTCGATCCGGCCCTCGGAGGGCGGCCCGATCCTCGTGCTCGGGCGCGACATGCGGGCGGTGGCGGCCCTGCAGCGCCGGCTGGTCGAGACCCAGCAGGCCCTGGAGCGGGACTACGACCGGCTCCGCGCCGCCGAGACCCGCTACCGGCTGCTGTTCCAGATCTCCGGCGAGCCGGTGCTGGTGGTCGATGCCGGCACGCGCCGGGTGGCCGAGGCCAACCCGGCGGCGGCGCGCCTCCTCGGGCGCCCGGCCAAGCGCATCGCCGGGCAGGACGCCGTCGAGCTGTTCGACCCCGCCAGCACCCGGACCCTGGAGGCCCAGTTCGCCGCCCTGCGGGCGACCGGGCAGGCGGGCGAGATCCGGGCGGCGCTCCAGCACGGGCGCGGCGAGGTCACGGTCTCGGCCTCGCTGTTCCGGGGCGAGGGCGGCGCGAGCGCCCTGCTGCAGCTGGCCGCCGACCCGGCGGCCGCGGCGGCCGGGCCCGACCAGGAGGCGCCGACCGCCGCGGTGATCGAGGCGATGCCGGAGGGCTTCGTGGTCACCGATTCGGCGCGGCGGGTCCTGATGGCCAACGCCGCCTTCCTGGAGCTGGCGCAGCTCGCCACCGTGGGCCAGGCCCGCGGGCGCACCCTCGACCACTGGCTCGGCCGCGACGAGACCGAGGCGCAGGCGCTGTTCGCGACCCTCGTCGACCACGGCGCCGTGCGCCGCTTCGCCACCGTCGTCCGCGGCGCCTACGGCGGCATGGAGGACGTGGAGGTCGCCGCCGTGTCGGTGGCCGGGACCCGCCCCTGCTTGGGCTTCGCCATCCGGTCGGGCCCGCGGCGGATCGCCGAGGGACGTCCCGGGGTCGGTCGGGAGGTGCCCCGCTCGGTGGAGCAGATGACCGAGCTCGTGGGCCGGGTCTCGATGAAGACCCTGGTGCGCGAGACGACGGACCTGATCGAGAAGCTCTGCATCGAGGCGGCGCTGCGGATCACCCGGGACAACCGGGCCTCGGCGGCCGAGATGCTCGGCCTGAGCCGGCAGGGCCTCTACGCCAAGATGCGCCGCTACGGCGTCGGCGACCTCGACGGCCCGGTCGAGGAGGCCTGACGGCCCCCGCCCCGGGGCGCGGCCGGCCGCGGGTCCCGTCCGGTTCATCCCCGCCCGGCCTGCCGGAGCCCCGCGCGGGCGCGCCGCGTCGGCCCGGAACCCGGTGCCGGAACCGGGTGCCTGAGCCGGGCGCCGAGTGGCTCGAGGATCCCGGAATCGTGCTCGCGTCCGAGGGGCGCCGGGAGCGCCCGGGGCGCCGCCGGAGCGCCGCCGTCGCGCCGGGACCCGCCCGCGCCGGGCGGGTCCGCCGCCGCGGTTCCCAGGTGTTTCGGATAATGTATTTCTGGGCCACCGCTGTATTGATCCGACAAACGTCGCGCACACGTGGTCGCGTCGTGTAAATCTGGCTTGACACTCGGGCGGGCCCCGTTAGCCTCCCGCCATGACCGCTACGCCCGCCCCGAGCGCAGTCATCGAGCTGCTGAAGCCGCTCACGTGGTTCGCGCCGATGTGGGCCTTCGCCTGCGGGGTCATTTCCTCGGGCCAGCCGGCCAGCGGCCAGTGGCCGGTGATCGCCGCCGGCATCCTGCTGGCCGGCCCGCTGGTCTGCGCCACCAGCCAGGCCGCCAACGACTGGTTCGACCGCCACGTCGACGCGATCAACGAGCCGGACCGGCCGATCCCGTCCGGGCGGATCCCGGGCCGCTGGGGGCTCTACCTCGCCCTCGCCTGGACGGCCCTGTCGCTAGCGGTGGCCGCCGCCCTCGGGCCCTGGATCCTCGGGGCCGCCCTGTTCGGGCTCGCGCTCGCCTGGGTCTACTCGGCGCCGCCCGTGCGGCTGAAGCGGAACGGCTGGTGGGGCAACGCCGCGGTGGCGCTCTGCTACGAGGGTCTGCCCTGGTTCACCGGCGCCGCCGTCATGGCCGCCGCCCTGCCCGACCGGCGGGTGCTCCTGGTGGCGCTGCTCTACGCGGCCGGCGCCCACGGCATCATGACCCTCAACGACTTCAAGTCCGTGGAGGGCGACCGGCGGATGGGGCTGCTGTCGCTGCCGGTGCAGATGGGCTCCGCGCGCGCCGCGCGCTTCGCCTGCCTGGTCATGGCCCTGCCGCAGGTCGCGGTGATCGCGCTCCTCGCCGGCTGGGAGCGCTACTGGCACGCCGGCCTCGTGGCGGCGCTCCTCGCCGGCCAGGTCGCCCTGATGGCCCGGTTCCTCGAGAATCCCCGGGAGCGGGCGATCTGGTACAACGGCACCGGCACCACGCTCTACGTCCTCGGCATGCTGGTCGCGGCCTTCGCGCTGCGCCCGCTGGTGGGAGGCGCGTGATGGGGATCGAGTCGCGCGCGCGCCGTACGGGGGCTCTCGGTTCCTCCGCTGCGCAGCCGGTTTCAGGGCCGGGCGCGGGTCCCCTCTCCCGTGCGGGAGAGGGGGCGCGTCGCGGTTCTCGTGGGCGGGTGCCCGAGCAGCCTGGCGCGGCCGACGGCCTGGGCTGGCCCCAGATCGTCCGCCTCGGCCTCGTCCAGACCGCGCTGGGCAGCGTCGTCGTGCTGATGACCGCCACCCTCAACCGGGTCATGGTGGTGGAACTGGCGCTCCCCGCCTTCGTGCCGGGCCTGCTGGTCGCCCTGCACTACGCCGTGCAGGTCCTGCGCCCGCGCTGGGGCTACGGGTCCGACCGGAGCGGCCGGCGCACCCCGTGGATCGTCGGCGGCATGGCCGCCCTCTGCCTCGGCGGGTTCGGCGCCGCCTGCGGCACCGCGCTGGCGGCCGAGAACCTCGCCCTGGGGCTGGCGCTCGCCGCCCTCTCGTTCCTGTGCGTCGGCATGGGCGTCGGCGCGGCCGGGACCTCCCTCCTGGTCCTGCTGTCGGGCGGCGTCGCGCCGGCCCGGCGGGGCGCGGCCGCCACCGTCGTCTGGGTGATGATGATCGTCGGCTTCGCCGTCACGGCGCCGCTCGCCGGGCACTTCCTCGACCCGTTCTCCGGCCCGCGGCTCGTCGCGGTCTCGGGCACGGTCTCGCTCGTCGCCTTCGGCGTGGCGGCGCTCGCGCTCGCCGGTGTCGAGCGCCGCCTGCCGGTCCGGGCCCCCGAGCCCGCGGAGGCCCGCCGCCCGTTCTTCACCGTGCTGGCCCGGGTGCTGGCCGACCCCGTGGCCCGGACCTTCACGGTCTTCGTCTTCGTGTCGATGCTGGCCTACAGCGCCCAGGAGCTGATCCTGGAGCCCTATGCCGGCCTCGTCTTCGCGATGACCCCCGGCGCCACCACCAAGCTCGCCGGCCTCCAGCACGGCGGCGTGCTCGCCGGCATGCTGCTGGTGGCGGCGGTGACGCTCCTCGCCCGGGGCACCGCCCTCGCGTCCCTGCGGCTCTGGATCGGGATCGGCTGCGCCGGCTCGGCCGCCGCCCTGTTCGCCCTGGCGAGCGGCGCGGCGGCGGGATCGGACTTCCCCCTGCGCACGACGGTCTTCGCCCTCGGGGTGGCCAACGGCGCCTACGCGGTCGCCGCCATCGGCTCGATGATGGCGCTCGCCGGCCGCGGCGACGCGCGGGAGCGCGGCACCCGCATGGGCGTCTGGGGCGCCGCGCAGGGCGTCGCCTTCGGCGCCGGCGGCTTCCTCGGAGCGGTGGCGGTCGACGCCGTCCGGCTCGTCACCGCCGAACCCGTCCAGGCCTACGCGGCGGTGTTCGCCGCGGAAGGGCTGCTGTTCCTCGTCGCGGTCGTCCTGGCGGCCCGGCTCGACTCAGCCCCGGCACCGGACCCGGTGCCGCTCGATCCTGCCTTCAGCGCGAGGTGAGGCCATGGCCCGGTTGGACGACGGCGGCCCCGGCCGCGACAGCTACGACGTCGTGGTGGTCGGCGGCGGGCCGGCCGGCGCCACGGCGGCGACCGACCTCGCCCGGGCCGGCCACGCGGTGCTGCTCCTCGACAAGCCCGGGCGGATCAAGCCCTGCGGCGGCGCGATCCCGCCGCGGCTGATCCGCGACTTCGCGATCCCCGACGCGCTCCTCGTCGCCAAGATCCGCTCGGCCCGGATGGTGGCGCCGAGCGGCAAGACCGTCGACATGCCGGTGGGCGAGGGCTTCGTCGGCATGGTCGACCGCGAGCATTTCGACCCGTGGCTGCGCGCCCGGGCCGCGGAGGCCGGCGCCGACCTGCGCGCGGCCGCCTTCGAGCGGATCACCCGGCCCGACGACGGGCCGCCGCTGGTCCACTTCACCACCGGCGCGGGGACCGGCCTCGCCCGCCACGCCGTCCGGGCGCGCCTCGTCGTCGGCGCCGACGGCGCCTGCTCGCCGGTCGGCCGCGCGGAGGTGCCGGGCCACGCCAGGATGCGGCAGGTCTTCGCCTATCACGAGATCCTCCGGGTGCCGGAGGCCGGCGCCCCCGGGGCCGGGTCGGTCGAGGCGACCCGCTGCGACGTCTACTACCAGGGCCGCCACTCGCCGGATTTCTACAGCTGGATCTTCCCCCACGGGGACACGCTGAGCATCGGCACCGGCAGCGCCCGGAAGGGCTTCTCCCTGCGCTCCTCGATCCGCGCTCTGCGGGTGGCGACCGGCCTCGACGGGGCCGAGACCGTCCGGCGCGAGGGCGCCCCCCTCCCCCTCAAGCCGCTGAAGCGCTGGGACAACGGCCGCGACGTGCTGCTGGCGGGCGATGCCGCCGGCGTCGTCGCCCCGGCCTCCGGGGAGGGCATCTACTACGCGATGCTGGGCGGGCGCCTCTCCGCCGAGGCCGCCGCCGCCTTCCTCGAGACCGGCGATGCCCGGGCGCTCGGGCGCGCGCGAAGACGGTTCATGAAGCTGCACGGGCGCGTGTTCTGGATCCTCGGGATGATGCAGTGGGTCTGGTACCGCAGCGACGGTCTGCGCGAGCGCTTCGTCTCGATCTGCCGGGACAAGGACGTCCAGCAGCTCACCTGGGACAGCTACATGAACAAGGAGCTGGTCCGCGCGAAGCCCGCCGCCCACGCGCGGATCTTCTTCAAGGACCTCGCCCACCTGTTCCGCTGGGTCTCGCCGTGAGCCTCGGCCTCGCCGATCTCGGGCCGCCCGCGGTGGCCGCCGCCGCCGCCGTGCTGGTGGCCGTGGCCGGCGGCCTCGCGACCACGACGGACACGTGGTACCGGCGCCTGCGGGTCCCGGCCTGGAAGCCGCCGGACTGGGCCTTCGGGCCGGTCTGGGCGGTGATCTTCGCGCTGACCGCCACCTCGGCGGTCCTCGCCTGGAGCGGCGCGGCCGACCCCGTCGCCCGGGGCGTGCTGATCGCCGCCTTCGCGGTGAACGGGGTGCTCAACATCGCCTGGAGCGTGCTGTTCTTCCGGTTCCGCCGGCCCGACTGGGCGCTCGCCGAGGTCGCGGCCCTGTGGCTGTCGATCGCCGTGCTGGTGCTGGTCACCGGCCGGATCTCCGTCGCGGCGGGCCTCATGAACCTGCCCTACCTCGCCTGGGTCAGCGTCGCCGCCTGCCTGAACCTGCGGATCGTGCGCCTCAACGCGCCCTTCGGGGAGCCGGCGTGATGGAGCCGCCGCTCGCCGCCGCCCTCGCCGCCGCCTTCGCCTCGGGCCGGATCGTCGACGGGATCCTCCTGCTCGTCGCCCTGGAGGCCCTCGTCCTCGCCTGGCTCAGCCGCCGGGGCGGGCCGCCGCTGCCGTCCCTGCTGGCCACGCTCGCCTCCGGCGCCGCGCTGATGCTGGCCCTGCGGGCGGCGCTGGCGGGGGCCGGCTTCGTCGCGGTCGCCGGGTGGATGCTCGCCGGGCTCGCCGCCCATCTGGCCGATCTCGGCCTGCGCTTCCGGTCCGCCACGGCACATCGCCGCAGCCCGGCGCCGCCCGGAACAACGCCCCGAACGGCCGCGTTCACGCGCGTCACAAATCTCAAACAGCTCTAAACTCGGGATGGGAGACGCGGCATGCAGCGCACGAGAGCCCTCTCCTCCGGCCGCCTGCCGCCGATCCGGACGGCGCCGATCCTGGGGAGCCTGTTCCTGGTGAGCCTGTTCCCGGCCGCGCCGGCGCTGGCGCAGGACGGGTCGGCCGACCAGATCGCGCGCGGCAAGTATCTCGTGACCATGGGCGACTGCGCGGCCTGCCACACGGCGCCGGGCGGCAAGTACCTCGCCGGCAACTACGCGCTGAACATGCCCTTCGGCGTGATCATGACCCCCAACCTCACCCCCGACAAGGAGACCGGCCTCGGCAACTGGAGCTACGCCGACTTCGACCAGGCGTTCCGGCACGGCTACAGCAAGAACGTCGGCTACCTCTACCCGGCCTTCCCGTTCGGCTGGTTCACCAAGGTCACCGACGAGGACACCCAGGCGATCTGGGCCTACCTGCAATCGGTCCCGGCCGTGAACGAGAAGCGGCAGGAGAGCCAGATCCCGTTCCCGTTCAGCGTCCGCACGGCGCTGGTGACGTGGCGGACGGCCTTCTTCACCGACGAGCGCTTCAAGCCCGACCCGAAGGCCAGCGCCGAGGTGAACCGCGGCGCCTACCTGGTGGAGGGCCTCGGCCACTGCGCCATGTGCCACAACGAGAACAAGCTCGTCGGCAATTCGAGCTTCGCGGGCCGGTTCGGCGGCGGCGTGATCGACGGCTGGTACGCCCCCAACATCACCCCGGACGGCCACCAGGGCATCGGTGCCTGGACCGACGAGCAGGTGGTGACCTACCTCAAGACCGGCACCGCCCCGGGCGACCGGCCGGGCGTCGCCGCCGGCCCGATGCGCCAGACCATCATGGAATCCCTCTCCAAGGTGAAGGAGGAGGACCTCAAGGCCATGGTCGCGTACCTGCGCACCGTGCCGGCCAAGCAGACCTACAAGCCGAAGGACCTCACGGCCTTCGACACGCCCGACGCGCCGGGCGCCTCCACCTACCTGACCTACTGCTCCTCGTGCCACCAGCCCGACGGCAAGGGCATCGAGGGCGCGGTCCCGGCGCTCGCCGGCAACACCTCGGTCCAGTCCGACGGGCCCGAGACGGTGCTGCGGGTGATCTACGGCGGCCTCGCCGCCCAGAGCGGGCTGGCCCCGATGGTGGCGATCGGCCAGCAGATGACCGATGTCGAGGTGAAGAACGTCACCGACTACATCCGCAATTCCTGGGGCAACAGGGCGCCGCCGGTGACCGGCGACAAGGCCTCGGAGGCGCGCGCCGCCACCCGGACCATGCTGGCCGGCACCGCCCCCTGCGCGGAGATCGAGCAGGACAAGCTCAAGGCCGCCTTCGAGAAGCTCGGCATCCAGGCGAGCCTGACCGGACTGAAGCAGCAGGACTTCGTCCCGACCCTCGCCCGGCTGGTCCAGCAGGTGAAGGCGGAGCCGACCGGCGTCACCGACGACGACATCGTCAACGGCCTGACCACGGCCTTCTGCAAGGTCGGCCGCGACGACCCGCAATACGGCAAGCCGAGCTGGCCCGCGGTGATCGGCACCTTCGCCAACGTCGCCTACAGCCAGGTGAAGCACCCGGAGAAGCAGGCCGCCAACGTCCCCTCCGCCACCACGCCGCCGGCCAGGAACTGAGGCGCCGCCGCGCGGCCCCGGCAGGCCGGGGCTGTCGCGGCCGGATCGGGCGGAACGGATGAAACCGTGTGCCGTTGGAGCCGGGACGTGCCTACCTCGCGCCCGGAGTCCCCGTGTCCAGCCTCGTCCGCATCCTGCTCGCGATCTTCTTCCCGCCGATCGCCGTGCTCGTCACCACGGGCTTCGGCCTGCAGTTCCTGCTGAACATCCTGCTGTGGATCCTCGGCTGGCTGCCCGGCACGGTCCACGCCCTGTGGCTGATGAACCGCGACCGTCCGCTGGTCTGAGCCGTCAGGGCTTCCGGCCCTCGGGCTCGCCCTTCCGGAGGGCGGGCTTCGCCTCCGCCTTCCCGTCACCCTTCCCCTTCCCGTCGCCCTTCCCGTCGCCCTTCGCCTCGACCCTGGCGGTCCTCACCGCGTGGGCCTTGGCGGCCCGCGGCGCGGCCGTCTCGGCGGCGTGGGCGAGCTTCGCCGGCTCCGGCGCCGCCGCGGCGTCGACCGGAGGGGCCGGGGGCGCCGCCGGGGCCGGCTTGTCCTTGGCGAAGAGCTGACCGAACAGCTTCTGGTAGCTGCTCGCATCGCCGTCCGCGTCCGCGACGGCGATCCGGGCGGGCTTGTCGGGCAGGGCCGCCGTGGTCTCGACCTGCGCGCCGGGATCGGCGCGGTTCGCCATGAGGGTCGTGGGCGCCGCGGGCGCCGCCGGCTCGCGCCCGTGCCCCTTGCCGCCGGCCTTCGCGGCCCGGGCGGGCGCCTCCGGCTCGGCGCCGGCCAGCATCGTGGGCCGGCCCTTCGGGCCGACCTCGATCTCCTGCGGGCCCGCCGCCAGGGTCTCGGGGCGGCTCACGTCGCCGAGATTGTGCCGGCCGTACTCCTTGGCGTCGTAGGGCAGCACCGTCTCGGTGCCGCCGAGGCTCGCGAAGGCGCTGGCGTTCTGCGGGCGGAAGACCGGGTTCTGGCCGCCGTCCTGGTAGACGACCCGCACCGCGGGCGTGCCCTTGGCGACGAGGTCGGCGACCGCGCGGGCGTCGTGCGCGCTCTTCTCGGCCACCAGCGGGTCGACGTGCGGCCGGCACGCGCCGGCGGCCGCGTCGGCCCCGCCGAACACGTACTTGGTCCCGCACTGGCCGACCTTCGGCTCCTCGTGCAGGGCCTCGAAATAGTCGGACCCCTCCTTGAGGTTCTGCCAGAAGGCGATGTTCGGGTCGTTGCGGAACTTGGCCATGTTCTCGGCCGTCATCCGGAACGGGTAGGACTGGAACTGGAAGCTGCGCTGGCCGCCGATGAACGCGTCGCGGGCGACGGCGTAGATCTCCGCGATGGTGGCGTCGGTCATGGCGAAGCAGCCCGCCGACGAGCAGGTGCCGTGCACCATCAGGTACTTGCCGGTGCGCCCGTTGGCCCGGTCGACGGCGTTCGGGAAGCCCGTGTCGAACGACAGGTAGTACGAGGAGTTCGGGTTCATCAGGCCCGGGGTGATCGTGTAGAAGCCCTCGGGCGCCTGCCGGTCGCCCTCGCGGGTCTTCGGCCCGAGCTGGCCGGACCAGCGGCAGATCGGGTAGGTCTTCATCAGGGCGTAGCGGCCGTCGCTCCCCCGCTTCCAGATCTCCATCTCCGCCTCCTTCTTGAAGGTGCGGATCAGGATCGGGTCGGAGGGCTGCATCCCCTTGGACTGCATCAGCGCGACGGTCTGGGGGGCGATCGGCGCGAGGCTGCGCGCGCTCGGGCCGTTGATCCCGGAACCGTCCTGGCAGGCGGCGAGCGACAGGGCCAGCAGGGACGCCGCCGCCAGCAGTCGCGCGGTCGCGAGACGCGCCGTCATGGGGAACCTCGATCGTCTTACGCGCGCCCGCGGGCCTTGCTGGCCGCGTCGGGTGCCACTCCCCAACCCAATAGGCTCGTTAAGCTTGCGCCTTCCTTACCGCAAGGACCCGGCTGCAACACTGGATTGTTCTCCGGTGTGGAGAGCCGGCGGATGCACCCTATCCACAGCGCGCCGCGGCGGGGTCGCGGGCCGGCGCCGTTCGAGCCGCAGGGCCGCGCGGCGAGACAGGCGGTGCGCGTGCGCGGTCCGGCCCGCGGTCCGGCCCGCGGTCCGGCCCCCGGTCCGTCCTGCCGGCCCGGTGCGCGTACCGGTGGACTCCCTGCGGAGCGGACGCGCGTGACCGCGCCGGGCGCCCGACTTCGAGCTGCTTGCCCCGGCGGGATGAGGGCGCCACGGTCGCGGAGGCTGCCATCCGGATTCGGCCGATCGACCCGGACGGCTCGAACACGCGAACGTCGCCCATGACGGCCCTCTCGCTCGACACGCACGCCCTCGTCCGTCGCCTGCGGGCGACCGGCCTGTCCGAGGATCAGGCCGAGGCGATCGCCGCGGCGATCCGCGAGAGTCGGGATTCCGATCTGACGAACCGCGTCACCGAGACCGATCTGGCCGAAGCGAAGGTCGACATCATGAAACGGGTGATCGGCTCGATCGGCGTCCAGACGATCGTCCTCGTCGGCGCGATCGTTGCCCTGTCGCGCGCCGCGCATTGACGGCCGCCCCGGGCGCCGACCGGCCGTCGCCCCGGCCACGTCGCCCCCGCAACGTCGCCCCCGGGCGGCCGCTCAGGCGAACAGCGCCGGCCGCCGCGCCGCCTCGGCGCGGATGATCGCCACCAGCGCCGCGTCGTCGGCCGGGTCGGCCAGCCGCAGGCCGACCGGCTCCGAGGGCGTGTGCACGGTGAGCCAGCGCAGGGTGGGCCGGAGGGCGAGCGCCTCGACCACCGCCATGCGCGGGTGCCCGGTCTCGAGCTGCACGAAGGTCAGGTGGTTGCGGCTGGCGCGCCGCCCGAGCAGGTCGTCGATCGCCTCGACCACGTCCCGGGGCGTGTGGAGATGGGTCATCATCCAGAGCCGGTTGTCGGTGCCCGGCGTGTCGAGGGCCCGGCGCAGCCGGCGCACGCCCTCGGTCAGGAAGGCGTAGTCCGCCTCGCTCGTCGCCGGGTCGTGGTGGTTGAACACGCACTCGAGGCCGTGCCGCTCCCGGTAGAGGCGGTGGCGCCCGCGCCAGATGCCGGGGCCGCGCCGCTCGGCCTCCGGGATGCTCTCCAGCTGGCCCCGGTCGACGAGCGCGGCGAAGTCGTCGGCGAGGCAGTCCCGGGCCATGCCGGGCATGGAGAAGATCCAGTCGAGGGGCCCCGACCACTGGCGCAGGTCGAGCGTCTTGAGGACGTGCGCCATCTGGCAATTGCAGCCGAGGGAGACGTGGTTGTGCCGGCCCGGCTCCCGCGCGTCGCGCCGGCCCAGCAGCCGGCCGAGCGCGCCGAACAGGCCCCCCGTCGCCCCGGGCTCGCTCACAGGGTCCGGCCGATCGCCAGGAACTTCTCCGCGCGCCGGTCGCGGATCTCGGCGGGCGAGAGGCCGTCGAACTGGGCGAGGGCGTCGGCGACGGCGTCGCCCGCGGCCCGGATCGCCGCCTCGCGGTCGCGGTGCGCCCCGCCGGTGGCCTCCGGGATGATCCCGTCGATGACGCCGAGCCGCAGCAGGTCCTGGGCGGTGATCTTCATGGCGGTGGCGGCGTCGGAGGCGCGGCCCTGGTCGCGCCACAGGATCGAGGCGGCGCCCTCCGGCGAGATCACCCCGTAGATCGCGTGCTCCAGCATGAGCACCCGGTTGGCGGTGGCGAGCGCGATGGCGCCGCCCGAGCCGCCCTCCCCGATCACCACGGCGACGTTCGGCACGCCCAGCGCGAGGCAGGCCTCGGTCGAGCGGGCGATGGCCTCGGCCTGGCCGCGCTCCTCCGCCTCGATGCCCGGATAGGCGCCGGCGGTGTCCACGAAGGCGATGACGGCTAAGCCGAACCGGTCGGCGGTCTCCATGAGCCGGACCGCCTTGCGGTAGCCCTCGGGCCGGGCCATCCCGAAATTGTGGCGCAGCCGCGCCTCGGTGGTGGCGCCCTTCTCCTGGCCGAGCACCAGGACCGGCCGGCCGCGGAACCGGCCGAACCCGCCCAGGATCGCCTCGTCCTCGCCGAAGCTGCGGTCGCCGGCCAGCGGGGTGAACTCGGTGATGAGCCCGTCGCAATAGTCCACGAAGTGCGGCCGCTGCGGGTGGCGGGCCACCTGGGTCTTCTGCCAGGGCGTGAGATTCGCGTAGATCTCGGCGAGCGCCTGGCCGGCCTTGGCCTCGAGCCGGCCGACCTCCTCGGCGATCGAGACCGCGCCGTCGCGCGCGCTCACGGCGCGCAGCTCCTCGAGCTTGGCCTCCAGCTCGGCCACCGGCTTCTCGAAGTCGAGGTAGGTGCGCGTCACCGCCATCGTATCACAGGTCTTCCCGGGGTCCGCCGCGCGAGAGGCGGCGGGCGCGAGGTGTTGGCGATGGCGGGGATGGTGTCAACCGGCGTCGTGGCGGATGCGCCCCGCGCCGGGATCGAGGCACGCCGTGTCGGGCGGCGTCGGGCGGTGTCGGGCGGCGATCGGGCGTCAGGCCGCGTCCCGCGCCTCGCGGGCGATCCGGCGGCAATGCTCCAGGTAGCCGCGCTGGTGCGCGCCCATCAGGTCGGTGACCACCGACCAGAGCCAGCCGGGGGCGTCGGGGCCCGGCCCCGGCGCCCGCACGGCGTCGATCCAGGTCCGGCGGTCGGCCACGCCCATCTGGCGGCCGTGGGCCCGGCCCAGGATGGCGGCGAGGTGCCGGGAGACCCGGACCGCCTCGCCGCGGGAGAACTGCTCGGCGTCGATCTTGAGATCCTGCGGCAGCAGCTCGCGGACCGTGACGGGCGTGCCGCCGGCGCGGTCGCCCACATGGCCGGCGACCATCCGGTCTCCGAGGTTGGGCGACAGCGCCCGCGCGCCCGCGACGACGCGTTCGGCGTGGTCGGGCGGCACCGCGATCCCGGCGGCGGCCGGCGCGAGGTGCGGCACGGCCTCCTTGACGTCGAGGAGGGCGAGCTGCGGGCGGTCGCCGCCCAGGACCTCCACCAGGGCGGCGTAGCGCAGGCGCCCGAGGGAGCTGCAGCCCTTGATCCAGTAGGCGGCGTCGAGCAGCCGGATCTCGGCGCCGTCGGCCGCGCTGCCGAGCGCCAGGACGAGGCGGCGGATCTCCGGGTCGCGGACCAGCGCCGTCAGCGACGCCTGCTCGTCGGGGTCGAGGTCGAAGAACCGGCTGCCCCGCGGGAGCCGGGCGGCCTTGCCCTTCAGCCGCTCGCGCGAGAGGTGGCGCCAGCGCCGGCCGAGCGCCCGCCGCTTCGTCGTGACGACGATCTCGGACGGGTCGACGCCCCGCTCGGCCCCCTCGGGATCGGCGATCCCGTCGGCGTAGCCGTCCGCCATCGCGTCCATCATCCGGGCGGTGACGATGCCCGGCAGGGTCGCGTTGAGCGCCGCGGTGACCAGGGAGAGCGCGAGCCGGACGAGGTCGAAGGCCGGGTTCGCCACGACGGTCTGGTCGAGGTCGCGGATCTGGATGTCGATCCCGCCGTCCGGGCCGGCAAGCGCGCCGAGATTGCCGAGATGCGCGTCGCCGCAGATCCAGACCGGCGGCCCCTCGGGCAGGGTGCCGGCCGGCATCCCGGCGAGCAGCTCGTAGAACCGCGCCGTGCTGCCGCGGACGTAGGCGTGCGGCGAGGAGGCGATCTTGCACAGGCGGCGGTGGTTCAGCACGCTCGCGTCGCGGCCGGATCGTGCCGGTACCTGCATGTCCATGGATTCGGTCCCGCGCGCCGCTCCGCCGGCCTCGCCGGGCCGGCCGAATCCGATAACACGGCGAGGCCGGCCTTTGTCATCCGCGCGCGCGGGCGCGCGGATTGACGCGGGGGGGCGCCTGTCAGGTCGCCGGTCAGGCCGCCTGCGACTCGACCCGGTTCCGCCCGGCCGCCTTGGCCCGGTAGAGGGCGAGGTCGGCCCGGCGGAGCATGTCGGCGGGGCCGAGATCGTCGCCGCGGCGCACGGCGACGCCGATCGAGACCGTCACCGACACGGTCCGGCTCGCCCGCTGCACGGTGAACGGCACCGCCTCGACGCGCTCGCGGATGCGCTCGGCGATGCCCTGCGCCTCGACGAGGCCCGCCTCCGGCAGGATCACCACCACCTCCTCGCCGCCGTAGCGCGCCACGATGTCGATGGGCCGCGTGTGCTGGCGGACGCGCTCGGCGAAGCCGCGCAGCACCTCGTCGCCGGCCTCGTGGCCGAAGCTGTCGTTGATCCCCTTGAAGTGGTCGATGTCGAGGATCAGCGCGGCGAGGTTCGCCCGGCGGGCGGCCTCGTCGCCGAACAGCGTGCCGAGGTGGTTGTCGAGGTAGCGCCGGTTGTGCAGGCCGGTGAGCGCATCGGTCACGGCCATCTGCAGGGAGGCCTGCATCGCCCCGCGGAGCGCGTCGGTGAAGCGCTTGCGCTTCACCTGCGTGCGGACCCGGGCCATCAGCTCGTTGCGGTCGACCGGCCGCATCAGGAAGTCGTGCACGCCGAAATCGAGGCCGCGGACCACCCGGGCGCGGTCGTACTCCTCGGCGAGCATGATCAGCGGCATCGCCCGGGTCCGGTCGAGGGACCGGAGCTGGCTGCACAGGCGCAGGCCGTCGAAGCCGGTGAGGTCGAGGCTCACCAGGGCGAGGTCGAAGGTCTCCTCGGCGGCGCGGCGCAGGGCCTCCTGCGGGTCGGGCTCGACCGTGACGACGTGGTGCTGGCGCAGGGCCCCGGCGAGGCGCTCGGCCGATCCGGGACGGTCCTCGATCAGCAGGATCCGGGCGTCGAGGCCGGTCTCGGCGGTGGCGAGCGCCAGGGGATCGCCGATGCCGAACTCGCGGGAGGCGAGCGCGCGCTGGCGCAGCTCGTCCGTCACGGCCTTGAGCCGCACCAGGCTGCGCACCCGCGTGAACAGGGCGGTGTCGTCCACCGGCTTGGTCAGGAAGTCGTCGGCCCCGGCATCGAGGCCGCGCAGGCGGTCCGCGGGCTGGTCGAGGGCCGTGACCATCACCACCGGGATATGGGCCGTGAGCGGGTTGTTCTTGAGGTGCCGGCAGACCTCGAACCCGTCCATGCCGGGCATCATCACGTCGAGCAGGACGAGGTCGCAGAGGCCCTTCTCGCAGATCGCGATCGCGTCCCGGCCGTTCATGGCCGCGAGCGTGTCGAAATATTCCAGGCCGAGCTTCGTCTCCAGAAGCCTGACGTTCGGGAACAGATCGTCGACGATCAGGACACGGGCCGACATGCTTCCTCGTCAGGGCGCGGGTGAGCGGCCCGGACCGGGCGCCGTGTGCCGTGGGTGCGCGCCGCCGGTCGGCCGCCGGGGCCGGGGCGGACACGACGGGACGGACGGTTGAACCGGCCCCCCGGCCCGGCGCGGCCGGGGGGCCGGTTCAACGGCACGCCTCGCCGGCGTCAACGCGGTTCAAGATAGGCCCGAACCGTTGCCAAAAACTTCGCGACCGAGATCGGCTTCGACAGGTAGGCCTCGCAGCCGCCCTCGCGGATCCGCTCCTCGTCGCCCTTCATGGCGAAGGCTGTGATGGCGATCACCGGGATGCCCTTGAGGTCGTCGTCCTCCTTGAGCCATTTCGTCACCTCGAGGCCGGAGACCTCGGGGAGCTGGATGTCCATGAGGATCAGGTCGGGGTGGTGGGCGCGCGCCAGCTCGATCGCCTCGATGCCGTGGGCGGTCTTGAGCGTCGCGTAGCCGTTCGCCTCCAGGAGATCGTTGAACAGCTTCATGTTCAACTCGTTGTCCTCGACGATCAGCACCGTCTTCTTCATGATCCGTTGTCCCGGTGCGCGCCGATCATGATTAGCGGGCCGTGAAGCCCCTCCGTCACCTTTGTAGCGTTCACATGTTGATGAATGGCAAACCTCTTCAAGGGGATGAGTCGGCCGAACGGCTCGCCCTGGACGTTCTGTTGTGGATCGCTGGGGACGACGACCGTCTCCTGCCCTTCCTGGCGGCGAGCGGCCTGAGCCCCGACACGCTCCGCGCGAGCGCCCGGGAGCCCGCCTTCCTGGTGGGCGTGCTCGACCACGTGATGGGTGACGAGAACGTGCTCGTCGCCTGCGCGAACGGCCTCGGCATCAAGCCGGAGCGGATCGCCGCGGCCTGGCAGAGGCTGTCGCCGCGGCCGGACGACGAGTGGGCGTGAGGCGGGCCCTCAGGGCGTGCAGCCCTTCCCCGCCTCCCTGTCGGCCCGCCCGGCCTTGGCGTCGATGTCGAGGGCGGTCATGTCGCCCAGGATGGCGAAGTCGCCGTAATCGAGCTTGAGCGCGCCGCTGACGCCGTTCTCGTACAGGTCGAAGCCGAGGGTGTAGATCGGCGTGCGCTCCCCGGCGCCCTCGGTGTAGTAGCTGAGGCGGACCGGCCAGTGCGGCATGGCGGCCAGCGAGCCCTCGCGCAGGGGCTTGTCGCGGGTCGAGTCGGCGGCCGGGGCCGGGCCGGTCGCGGCGTGGCCGATCACCGCGAAGGTGTCGTAGACCTTCCGGCCGTCGTCCGAGCCGTCGAAGACCTTGACCGCGAGGGTCGACTGGCCGGCCCGCGCCGCCTCGATCAGGCGGCGCATGTGCTCGCTCGGGAACAGGACCGGCCCCTCCACGGTGAACGGCTTCGGGCCGCCCTTCAGCCTCACCGTCAGGGCGTCGCCCTGCTCGGAGGCGGTCCCGTCCACGGGGGCGGCGGGCTTGTTGTTGGTGAGCGTCGTCGTCTTGAACCGGAACTCGCGCCCCTGCCCGCCCTCGAAGGTGGTGCTGCGCATGTCGGACAGGCGCGCGCCGGTCTCGCCGGAGGACAGCTCCGTCACCTGGCGGGTCTGCATCGTGTAGCCGCGGCAGGCGTCGCCCCGGAAATCGATGACGATGCGCCCGCGGGCGCTCTCCACCGAGCGGGTGCCGCCGCCCTCGGCGAGCGACAGGTCGTAGACCGCGCGGTGGTTGGCGAGCACGATCTCGGGCGCCGGCGGCTTGGCCTCCGGCTCGGGCCCGGCCGGCGGGGCCGCGCGGGCGGGCCCGGCGCAGACGAGAAGGCCGGCCGTCAGCAGGTGGGAGAGGCGCAGGCGCATGGACAACCCCGGTTCGGTCCGCCGCAGATAGCAGGCTGACGGAATCGGGCAATGCTTGGGCCGCGTCGCGGGACCTCGCGCCTGCGGGACGCGGCGGCGCCGGGCGGCCGCGGCCCGCCTACCGGTAGCCCTCCGCCTGGAGGGTGAACAGCTCGGCGTAGCGGCCGCCGCGGGCCATGAGGGCGGCGTGGCTGCCCTCCTCCAGCACCCGGCCGCCCTCCAGGACGAGGATGCGGTCGGCCATGCGCACGGTGGAGAAGCGGTGCGAGATCAGCACCGCCGTCCGCCCGGCCGACAATTCCCGGAACCGCGCGAAGACGTCGTGCTCGGCCCGGGCGTCGAGGGCCGCGGTCGGCTCGTCCAGGATCAGGATCTCGGCCTCGCGCATGTAGGCCCGGGACAGCGCGACCTTCTGCCACTCGCCCCCGGAGAGGTCGAGACCGCCGGCGAAGCGCTTGCCCAGCGGCTGGGCGTAACCCCCGGGCAGGCGCTCGATCACCGGGGCCGCGAGCCCCCGGGCCGCCGCGGCCGCGATGCGGCCCGCGTCGTCGGCGGCCTCGATCCGGCCGACCGCGACGTTCTCCCCGGCGGTGAGGTCGAAGCGGACGAAGTCCTGGAAGATCGCCCCGATCCGCGCCCGCAACTCGTCGAGGTCGTAGGCGGCGAGCGGCACGCCGTCGAGGAGCACGCGGCCCTCGTGCGGGTCGTACAGCCGGGTCATCAGCTTGACGATCGTGGTCTTGCCGGCGCCGTTGCCGCCGACCAGCGCCACCGTCTCCCCGGCGCGGACCGCGAAGGAGAGGTGGCGCAGCGCGAAAGTCTGCGTGCCGGGATAGCGGTAGCCGACCCCCTCGAAGACCAGCCCCTCCCGGATCGGGCGCGGGACCGGCGCGGGCCGCGCGGGCGAGCGGATCTGCGGCCGGATCGCGAAGAAGGCGTAGAAGTCCTCGAGGTACTGCGCCTGCCCGGTGATCTGGGTCAGCCCGAGGAGCAGCCCCTCCAGGCCGCCGCGCAGCCGCTGGAAGGCGCCGGCCAGGAAGGCGAGGTCGCCCACCGAGAAGGCGCCCGCCACCGTCCGCCAGACGATCACCGCGTAGGCGGCGTAGTAGGCGAGCGTCCCGAGGCTCGCGAAGGCGAAGCCCCAGCCGGCCCGGGCGACCGCGAGGTTGCGGTTCTCGGCCAGCAGCCGCCCCGCCACCGCGGCGTAGAGCCCGGTGAGGTAGCCCGCGAGGCCGAAGAGCTTGATCTCCTTGGCGGTCTCGACGCTGGCGCCGAGGTAGCGCAGGTAGTCGATCCGCCGCCGCTCCGGGCTGCGGATCCAGGCGAGGCGGTAGCCGGCCTTGGTGAAGTGCCACTCGTTGAGCACCGCCGGGACCAGGGCTGCGGCGATCAGCACGACGAGCCAGGGCGTGAAGGCCGCGACCCCGACCGCCAGGGTCGCGAGGGTCAGGAGGCCCTGCAGCTGGCCGAACACCGTGCCGATGAGGCCGGTGCGGCCGCTGACCTGCCGGCGCGCCCGCTCCAGCCGGTCCTGCTGGGCGCTGTCCTCGAACTGCGCGAGGTCGAGCTCGGCGGCGTGCGCCATCAGCCGCAGGGAGGCCGCGTTGGCGTAGAGGTCGCCGATCAGGGTCTCGACGAGGCTCGTGAGCCGGCCGGTCAGGTCCGAGAGCAGGGCGAGGCCGAGCTCGGCGGCGACGAGGCCGGCGAGCCGCGCCCGGCCGGGATCGGCGAACCACGCCGCGAGCCCCGCCTCCGGCGCCGGCCGGGCGTGCTCGGCCACGATCCCGTCGAGGATCAGCTTGGCGAGGTAGAGGGTCAGGACCGGCAGGCAGGCCGCCACGAGGCGCAGCGACAGGCTCGCCGCCAGCAGGCGCGGGCTCGCGGCGGCGATCTCCCGGAACAGGGTCGGCAGGTAGCGCAGGGCGCCGACGCGCTCGCCCAGGCGCTCGCCCAGGCGCCCACCGAGGCGCCCAGCGAGTCGCTCGCGGAGGCGCTGGCGCGGGCCCGCCCCCGGCCGCGGCGCGGGCCCGCTCATCCCCTGGGGATGACCGGCCGGGTTTCGGACGTGGATTGGACGAGGCGCAAGGACAGCATTAACTGTAGATGCATATAGTTTTAATCCTCGTCGAGTGGTGCGTGCTCAGCGGTCCTGCAATTCTCAGAGTTTCGGTTCTCCTCATCATTGCCGGCATCCTCGCGGCGGTGGTGCAGGCCCTGCTGCCGAGCCCCGCACCCGGACCGGCGACTCTGCCCGCGTCCGCTCCGGAAACACCGGCGGCCCCCCAGCCCTCGGCGACGGTGCGGCGCGTCGAGCCGGCTCCGGCGGCTCCGCCCCCGCCGGCTGCATCGCCCGCGCCGCCCGCGGCGGTCCAGCCCGCCCCCGCCCCGTCCGGCGGCGCCCCGGCGCCGACGCAGATGCCCTCCGACGCGACGGCCTTCCCCGCCGAGCCGCCCCCGCGGGAGGCGCAGCCCGGGCCGTCGGCGCAGGAGCCGGCCGGTCAGGACGAGGTCGACCGGGCGGAGGACAGCGCCGGTCCCCGGGCCCTGGCCATCCTCGATCTCAACACCGCCTCGGTGGCGGATCTCAACCGCCTGCGCGGCGGCGGCGCCATCGGCCGGGCGATCGTCGCCAAGCGGCCCTACACGTCGGTGGAGCAGCTGCTGTCGAAGCGCGTGCTCAGCCGGTCAGTCTACGAGAAGATCAAGGATCAGGTGACTGTGCGGTGACTGTGCGGTGACTGTGCGGTGAGCGTTCGGTGAGGCCGCGGCCCCGCGACCCGCTCCGGCCCGCTCCGTCTTGCGGCGTCCGAGGATATAAATTAGCGCTGTGCGGGATATCCCAGGGGTCCGCGCATGCCGCTCTACGTCAAGGATCCGCAGGTCGACGCGCTCGCGACCCAGCTCATGGCGCTGCTGGGCACGAGCAAGACCGACGCGGTGCGCCGCGCGCTTCAGAACGAGATCGCCCGCCAGACGAACCGGCCCGATCTCGTCGCGCGGACGGCCGACTTCGTCCGTGCCCTGCACGAGCGCGCCGGTCCGGACCGGAAGCCCGCCGACGCGGCGTTCATCGACGGTCTGTACGAGCGCACCTGAGGCGGGACCCGATGTTCGTGGATGCGTCGGCCCTCACGGCGATCCTCACCGACGAAACGGATGCGGCGGCCCTGGCGGCCCGGCTTCAGCGGGCGCTGCGCCGCGTGACGTCGCCCCTGGCAGTCTGGGAAACCGGCGTGGCCGTGGCGCGCCACCTCGATCTCCCGGTCCCGGCCGCCCGCGAGGCGGTGCACGCCTATCTCGACCTCGCCGGCATCGAGATCCTGGCCGTCCCGCCGGAGGCCGAAGCGGGTGCGCTGGACGCCTACGACCGCTTCGGCAAGGGCCGGCACCCGGCCGGCCTGAACTTCGGCGACTGCTTCGCCTACGCCTGTGCCCGCGCCCACGGCGTCCCGCTGCTCTACAAGGGCAACGACTTCCCGCTCACGGACATCGAGACCGCCTGAGGCCGACGGTGCGCGCGCGGGGCAGGCGGGGCGCGGCGGGCGGAGGACCGCCGCCGCGCGTCCTCAGATCTTCGTGCCGAAGATCTCGGCCACCTGCGGGATGTCCTTGTCGCCGCGGCCCGACATGTTCATCACCATGAGGTGCTCGGCCGGGCGCTGGGGCGCGAGCTCCAGGACCTTGGACAGGGCGTGGGCCGGCTCCAGGGCGGGGATGATCCCCTCCAGCATCGAGCAGAGCTTGAACGCCTCCAGCGTCTCGGAATCGGTCGCCGACAGGTAGGTGACCCGGCCCATCTCGTGCAGCCACGCGTGCTCGGGGCCGATGCCCGGGTAGTCGAGGCCGGCCGAGATCGAGTGGGCGTCGGCGATCTGGCCGTCCCCGTCCATCAGCAGGTAGGTGCGGTTGCCGTGCAGCACGCCCGGCTTGCCGCCGGTCAGCGAGGCCGCGTGCAGGCCCGACTGGACGCCGTGGCCCGCGGCCTCGACGCCGAAGATCTCGACCTCGCGGTCGTCGAGGAACGGGTGGAACAGGCCCATGGCGTTCGAGCCGCCGCCGATGCAGGCGACGAGGGAGTCCGGGATCCGGCCCTCCTGCGCGATCATCTGCTCGCGGGTCTCGCGGCCGATCACCGACTGGAAGTCGCGCACCATCGCCGGGTACGGGTGCGGGCCCGCCACCGTGCCGATGCAGTAGAACGTGTCGGCGACGTTGGTGACCCAGTCGCGCAGCGCCTCGTTCATGGCGTCCTTGAGGGTCTTGGTGCCGGATTCCACCGGGACCACCTCGGCGCCGAGCATCTTCATGCGGAAGACGTTGGGCGCCTGCCGGGCGACGTCGACCGCGCCCATGTAGACGACGCACTTGAGGCCGAAGCGCGCGCAGAGCGTCGCGGTGGCGACGCCGTGCTGGCCGGCGCCGGTCTCGGCGATGATCCGCGGCTTGCCCATGCGGCGGGCCAGCAGGATCTGGCCCAGCACGTTGTTCACCTTGTGGGAGCCGGTATGGTTCAGCTCCTCGCGCTTGAAATAGACCTTGGCGCCCTGCCCCGCCGGCGCCTTGGCGCGCAGGTGCTCGGTCAGGCGCTCGGCGTAGTAGAGCGGGCTCGGCCGGCCGATATAGTGCGTGCCGTAGCTCTCCATCTCGGCCTGGAAGGCCGGATCCTTCTTGGCCGTCTCGTAGGCCGCCTCGAGCTCGAGGATCAGCGGCATCAGCGTCTCGGCGACGAAGCGGCCGCCGAAGATGCCGAAGCGGCCGCGCTCGTCGGGGCCGGTGCGGAAGGAGTTGGGCTCGGGCGCGATGGTCACGGGACGGATCCTGCGGGCGAAGCGATGATTTGCGGGGTGCCTAGACCCATGCGGCCGCCACCGCAATGCGGCCTGCCGCGCGCGTAACCGGAACGGGTGCCGGGACGAACGGGCTGTCAGCCTCCGCCAGGAGGCCGGCACGGAGGCCGAAGGAGGTCAGCATGGCACTTCGCGACACGGTACGCCCCCTTTCCCGTCCCCTCGCCCGCCCGCTCCTCGGGGCCGCCCTCGGGCTCGGCCTCGCGGGGGCCGTCCTGCTCCCGCGTCTGCCGGCCTTCGCCGAGGAGGCGCCCCGGCGCCTGCCGGAGGCCGCGACCCGCTCCGCCGAGCCGCCGGGGCCGCGCGTGGCCGTCTTCGCGGGCGGCTGCTTCTGGGGCGTGCAGGGGGTGTTCCAGCACGTGCGCGGGGTGACGAGCGCGGTGTCGGGCTACGCCGGCGGCACCCGTGCGGAGGCCGATTACCGCACCGTGAGCGGCGGCGGGACCGGCCACG
This sequence comes from Methylobacterium sp. ME121, assembly GCF_000974725.1. NCBI lineage: Bacteria > Pseudomonadati > Pseudomonadota > Alphaproteobacteria > Hyphomicrobiales > Methylobacteriaceae > Methylobacterium > Methylobacterium sp. ME121. The sequence goes on along the minus strand of NZ_BBUX01000035.1, from coordinate 8,121 downwards.
CCGAGGCCGTGTCGGTCACCTACGACCCGGCCGCGATCCGCTACGACGAGCTCCTGCGGATCTTCTTCTCGGTGGCGCTGGACCCGACCCAGGTGGATCGCCAGGGGCCCGATGCCGGGCGCCAGTACCGCTCGGCGCTGTTCCCGCAGGATGCCGACCAGGCGCGGGTGGCGCGGGCCTACATCGCCCAGCTCGACGGGGCGAAGACCTACGGGCGGCCGGTCGCCACCCGGATCGAGCCGGGGGCGGCCTTCTACCCGGCGGAAGGGTACCACCAGGACTTCATGGTCCTGCACCCGGGGCACCCGTACATCGCCGCCAACGACGCGCCGAAGCTCGAAGCCCTGAAGCACCTGTTCCCGGAGCGGGCGGCGGCGCAGCCGGTGCTGGTCAACCGCCCGCCGGCGTGAGCGCCGGCGGTCCCTACTCCTCCGGCGGCCGCGGCCGGCCGAAATCCGGGGCCGCGGTCTCCTGGCCCTGCGCCACGATGCTGCGCCGGATCGCCCGGGTGCGGGTGAACATCGCGTGGAGCGCGTCGCCGTCGCCCCAGCGCACCGCCTTGGCGAGCGCCGACAGGTCCTCGTTGAACCGGCCGAGCATCTCCAGCACCGCGTCGCGGTTGTTGAGGAAGATGTCCCGCCACATGGTCGGGTCCGACGCCGCGATGCGGGTGAAGTCGCGGAACCCGCTCGCCGAGAACTTGATCACCTCGGACTGCGTCGCCGATTCGAGGTCGGCCGCGGTGCCCACGATGTTGTAGGCGATCAGGTGCGGCAGGTGGCTGGTGATGGCGAGCACGTGGTCGTGGTGCTCGGCGCTCATCGTCTCGACGTCGGCGCCCATCCCCGCCCACAGGGCGCGGACGGTCTCGATCGCGGCCGGGTCGGTGCCCTCGGGCGGGGTCAGGATGCACCAGCGGCCCTGGAACAGGGTCGCGAAGCCCGCGTCCGGGCCCGAGAACTCGGTGCCGGCGATCGGGTGGCCGGGGACCAGCGCGACGCCGTCGGGCAGGTGCGGCCGGACCGCCGCCACCACGGCACCCTTCACCGAACCGACATCCGACACGATCGCGCCGGGCTTGAGGTAAGGCGCCATCTCGGCCGCCGCCGCCCCGATGGCGCCCACCGGCACGCACAGGATCGCGAGGTCGGTGCCGGCGGCCCCCTCCGCCGGGTCGCCCGTGACGACGTCGGCGATGCCGAGGTCGCGCACCCGGGCGCGCACGGCCTCGTCCCGGTCCACCGCCACGATGGTGCGGGCGAGGCCGTAGCGCCGCGCTGCCCGGGCGATCGAGGAGCCGATCAGCCCGAGGCCGACGATGGCGAGGCGGTCGATCGCGGGGACGCCCTCGGATGTCTCAGCCATGGTGGCCCCGCACGAAGTCGCCGAGCGCCGCCAGGAAGGCTTCGTTCGCCTCGGCGCCCGCCACCGTCACCCGCAGGGCGTTGGGCAGGCCGTAGGCGGTGACCCGCCGGGTGATGAGGCCGCGCTCGGTCAGGAACGCGTCCGCGTCCTCCGCCGAGCGGCCCGGCGCGTCGGGGAAGTGGATCAGCAGGAAGTTCGCGACGCTCGGCGTGACCTCCAGGCCGAGGGCGCGGGCGCCCGCGGTGAGCTTCGGCAGCCACTCGGAATTGTGGGCGGCGGCCGCCGCCATGTGCGCCTCGTCGGCGATCGCCGCCGAGCCCGCGGCGATCGCCGGGCCCGAGACGTTGAACGGCCCCCGGATCCGGTTGACCGCGTCCGCCACGTGGGACGGCGCGACCATCCAGCCGATCCGGACGGCGGCGAGGCCGTGGATCTTCGAGAAGGTGCGGGTCATCACGACGTTCTCGGCCTCGAGCGCCAGCTCGAGCCCGGCCGAGTAGTCGTTGGCCCGGACGTACTCGGCGTAGGCGCCGTCGATCACCAGCAGCACGTGCGGCGGCAGGCCGGCGTGGAGGCGGCGGATCTCGTCGAAGGGCAGGTAGGTGCCGGTCGGGTTGTTGGGGTTCGTGACGTAGACGATCCGGGTCCGGTCCGTGAGCCGGGCCAGGATCGCGTCGACGTCGACGGTCAGGTCGCGCTCGGGCGCGACCACCGCCTCGCCGCCCGAGGCCAGGATGGCGATCCGGTAGACCAGGAATCCGTGCTCGGAGTAGATGCCCTCGGCGCCCGGCCCGCAATACGCGTAGGCCAGCAGCGACAGGAGCTCGTCCGAGCCGGCGCCGCAGACGATCCGCTCGGGATCGAGCCCGTAGCGCCGGGCGATGGCGGTGCGCAGCGCGGTGGCGCGCCCGTCCGGGTAGGTCTCGAGCTTGGCGGTCGCCGCGTGGAGCGCCGCGAGCGCCGCCGGGCTCGGGCCGAGGGGCGTCTCGTTGGAGGACAGCTTGTAGACCTTGCCGCCGCCGGGCCGCCCGCTCTTGCCGGGCACGTAGGTGTCGATCGCCAGGACGCCGGGACGCGGTTCCGGACGGGCGGGTCGGGGGGCGGACATTGCAGTGCGACTCGGGATGCGCGGGGTTCGATCGGTTCCGCGCCCGTCTACAGCATTTCCTCTTCCGGTGAACCCGGGCCCGCCTCCTCCGGCGCCGGCCCGATCCCGCCGTGGCGACTTGTCCGGCCCCACGGAGTCGTGGCTGTATGCCGGCGCTCCGCCGACAGGCGCCCAACGCGAAGGATCTCCCGCATGCCCCTCGAACGCTACCTGGATGGCGGCGCCCACATCCTCCCCGCCGACGACTCGCTGATCCGCTTCGCCATGACCAACGGCCAGCGGGTGATCGCGGTCGAGGTCCCGGTTCCGGTGCTGCGCCAGCAGTTCGGCGGCGGCGCCGACCTCGCCCCCCTGGAGCTGTTCGCCCGCAATCAGGCGGTGATCGAGGCCGCGGCGAGCCAGGCCTACGACCGGACCGAGACCCCGAACGACCTCCTGGACCTGGGCGCGGAGGATTTCGACACGCGGCCCGCCTCGGCCAAGCTCTGATCGACGAGTTCTGATCGACGCGCTCCCGCCGGCTCGATCCATCCGGGGCGCCGCGGCAAATCGGCGACGCGCAAATGCCGCGGGGCACTCGCCACGTTTCGGCCTGTTGAACCGGGAGAACAGGGGCGCGTCGGGCGTGCCCCGCCCCGCATGCCCCTGGATGGATCGACGATGCCCGGTGACCTGATCCCCTGCAGCCTCTTCCTGATCGGGATCCTCGTGTCGGTCGCCGCGGATTGCCGCCTGCGCCGTGCCGAGGCGGCGCCCTGGGCCAACGGCTGCATCACGGCCGCCGGCGCCGCCCTGGTCTTCGCGGCCTGCGCGGCCGCCATGCGCTGAGGAACCGTCGGCCACCGGACGGAATTTCCCAGCGTCGACCCGGTGCGTGCCGGGCCGTGCGGCGCCAGGATCTGCGGCTGGCTGGGCGAGGTTTCCATGGTTTCGATGCAGGCCCTGATCGGCTGCGGTCTCGTGCTCACCGGCATCCTGATCGAGAGCGCGGCGAGCCGGCACTGGCGGGCGGGCGTCCGCGCCGACCGGCTCGATGTCCGGGCGGCCCTCGCGCTCGGCCTGCCCGCCCTGGGGCTCGCCGTGATGGCCGCGCCGATCGCGTGAGCGGTCGCGCCGGCCTCGCCCGGCAGGGGCCGCCGGCCGGCCCGCGTTGACGCTCGGCGCCCCGCGCATTACCTCGGCGGGGCTGGCCGCGTCGGGCGAGTGCGGCGCGTCAGGCGATTCCGTGCTCTCCCGGTTCGGATCCGAACCGATACACGGTCGTCAAGACCCGCCATGGACACCCAACCGGACACGGCCCTGAGGCCGGACCCGATCGACGAGCCGGCGCGGCGCGCGTCCGAGCGCTCGCAGGCGCTCGACCCGAGGAGCCCGGTGGCGCGCTTCGCCGCCGACACGCCGCTGCTCACCGACGCGGGCGTCGAACTCGCGCCGTTCCAGATCGCCTACCAGACCGCCGGCACCCTCAACGCCGCGCGCTCGAACGCGGTCCTCATCTGCCACGCGCTCACCGGCGACCAGTACTTCGCCCACACCCATCCGGTGACCGGCAAGCCCGGCTGGTGGGAGACGCTGGTCGGCCCCGGCAAGCCGATCGACACGGACCGCTACTTCGTCGTCTGCTCGAACGTCATCGGCTCGTGCATGGGCTCCACCGGCCCGGCCTCGATCGACCCGGCGACGGGGCGGCCCTACGGGCTGAACTTCCCGCTGGTGACGATCCGCGACATGGTCCGGGCCCAGGCGATGCTGCTGGAGCATCTCGGCATCCGGGACCTGTTCCTGTGCATCGGCGGCTCGATGGGCGGGATGCAGGTGCTGCAATGGGCGGCGCTCTATCCCGAGCGCGTCTTCGCCGCGATGCCGATCGCCACCGGCGCCCGCCACTCGGCGCAGAACATCGCCTTCCACGAGGTCGGCCGCCAGGCGATCATGGCCGACCCCGCCTGGGCGGACGGGCGCTACCTCGAGGCGGGCACGCGCCCCGCCAAGGGGCTCGGCGTCGCCCGGATGGGCGCGCACATCACCTACCTGTCGGAACCGGCGCTCCACCGGAAGTTCGGCCGGCGCTTCCAGGGCGGCACGGCGCCGACCTTCTCGTTCAACGCCGATTTCCAGATCGAGAGCTACCTGCGCCACCAGGGCCTGAGCTTCGTCGAGCGGTTCGACGCCAACGCCTACCTCTACCTGACCCGGGCGATGGATTATTTCGACCTCGCCGAGGACCACGGCGGCGTGCTCGCCAACGCCTTCCGGGGCACCAAGACCCGCTTCTGCGTGATCTCGTTCACCTCGGACTGGCTGTTCCCGACCCGCGATTCGCGGGCGATCGTCCACGCGCTGAACGCCGCCGCGGCGCCGGTGGCCTTCGTGGAGGTCGAGAGCGACAAGGGCCACGACGCCTTCCTGCTCGACGAGCCGGCGATGTTCTCCGCGGCCCGCGGCTTCATCGACGCCGCCGCCCGGGCGCGCGGGCTGTGACGCGGATGGCGAGCGGCGGGTCCGGCAAGATGACCTTCGGCAAGCTGCCCCTGGGCAGGATCCGGCACGGCGCCCCCTGGGAGAGCGCGGACGCCCTCCCCCACGCGGCCGAGGGCGGCGGCGCCCGCGTCGACCACCTCGTCGTGCTCGGCCTCGTCCCGGCCGGCGCCCGGGTCCTCGACATCGGCTGCGGCGACGGCTCGCTGCTGGCGCTGCTGCGCGACCGCCGCGGCATCGACGGGCGCGGGATCGAGCTGTCCCGGGAGGGCGTGAACGCCTGCCTCGCCCGGGGCCTGTCGGTGATCCAGGGCGACGCCGACACCGACCTCGCCAATTACCCGGACGGCGCCTTCGACGTGGTGGTCCTGTCCCAGACCATCCAGGCGACCCGCAATCCCCGGGTGGTGCTGGAGCACCTGCTGCGCATCGGCCGGCAGGTGATCATCTCGTTCCCGAATTTCGGGCACTGGCGCGTGCGCTCCGAGCTGGCCTTCCGCGGCCGGATGCCGGTCACCGAGATCATGCCGGACGCGTGGTGGGAGACGCCCAACATCCACCACTGCACGATCCGCGACTTCGTCGGCCTGTGCCGCCTGATCGGCGCCCGGATCGAGCACGCCACGGCGCTGGACGCCCGCGGCCGGCCGATGCGGTTCTCCATGCCCTGGTGGGTCTGGAACCTGTTCGGCGCGCAGGGGGTGTTCCTGCTCCGGCGCGAGGATGCCGGGCCCTAGGGCCGCGTCCGATCAAGGCGAGGCGGTGGCGCGTCGAGCCCGTGCCGGACGAGGCGCGGGGCCCCTCTCCCGTGCGGGAGAGGGGGCATGGCGCGGATGTCTCGACCGGGGTCTTCGTCCTTCCCAACCGTTGCAACACGATCGGAAGCGGCCCCAGCATCGCGCCGCTGGTGTCCGGCGCTCGAGGGTCGCCGCACGGCGCTGTCTCTCCCCGGCACCCGCCGCGCCCCGGCCCGGCGCTGCCGACAGCAGCCTGAAATAGACCAGAAACGGAGCTTGGCTATTTCCGATCGCGTTCCCGTGATCGGACCGTGATTACGGATTCGTTTGGCGTTTTCCCGAGACGTGCGCGTCCACGAGGGGTCGTGGACTGTGTCCGGCTGCGCGGAAGACTTGCCGCAACCGCGAATTCCAGCAGGGTCGACAGGACACGTGCGCCGCGCGATCGTTCACATCGGGATGCCGCGAACCGGCTCCACCGCCTTCCAGGAGGTGCTGGCCCGCCTGCGCCCCCGCCTCGCCTCGGCCGGGATCTGCTACCCGAACCTCGCCCCGCCGGGCGCGCCCGGGAGCGACGACGTCAATCACTACCGGCTCGGCCAGGCGCTGGACCGGCGCCGCGGCGCCGCGGAGCGCCGCGAGGCCCTCGCGCGCCTCGACGCGATCCTCGCCGCCACGCCGGCCGACACGGTCCTGCTCTCCTACGAGGACTTCTCCGTCCAGCGCCCGCTCTGGCGCGTGCCCGAGATCCTGGCAGATCTCTTCGCCCGCCGGGGCTTCGCCCTGGAGGCGGCGCTGGTGGTCAAGCCGCAGGCCGAGCAGCTGGCCTCGGCCTACGCCCTGCGGGCCCAGGTCGTCGCCGAGGGCCGCACGTTCCGCGGCTTCCTGCGCTCCGAGGGCGCGTCCCGGCGCTACGACTACGCGGAACGGCTCGAGCCCTGGCGCCGCGCCGCCGCGGGGCGCGTCACCGCCCTGCCCTACCGCGACCGGCGGTCCGACGCGCCGCTGCTGGCGCGGCTGGTCGACGGGCTCGGTCTGGGCGAGCGCCTCGCGCCGCTCCTCGGCCCGGCCGACCTCGCCTACCGCACGAACCGGAGTTCCGGGCCGGTCGCGGTCGAGGCGTCGCGCCGCCTGTACCGGCTCGGCGTGCATCGGCAGGTGACCGGGCATCGCCGCCTGCTCGGCCATATCCTCGACGACTGGGCCTGGGCGCGGGGGCTCGACGCGGAGCGGTTCCGCGGCGACGCGCCGGAGGGGCTGGCCCGCGTCGCGGCGCGCTACGCGGCCGGGAACGCGCGCTTCGCCGCCGCCTGCTGGGGGCAGAGCTGGGACGCGGTCATCGCGCCCGCGCCCGCCGCGCCGCCGAACGAACTCGCCGCCGGGCCGGTCGTGCCGGAGACGGAGGCCGCGGTCGAGGCGCTGGTGCGGGCGGCGGCGGCGCGGGCCGCCTTCCGGTCCCCGCCCGCGTGGCGGCGGCGGACGGCCCACGTCCTGGAGGAGTGCCGGGAGCGCCTCGGCGAGGCCCTCGGCTACCCGGTCTGGCGCGTGCCCTAGGGGCCGCGCCCGTGTCGATGTCCGAGAACCGGCGGCCGCCTTCGCGGACGCTGCCCCAGGTGGTGGAGCCCCAGGCGGTGGATATGTGCGTCCCGCGGACGATCCCGCAGACGGTCTCGACGGGTCTCCCTCCGGGTCCCGTGAGCTGGCACCCCCTCCAGGCCCGCGAGGCGCGCTGGGCGCGTCTCGGCCAGGTGCCGGTGATCGCGTGGCTGACCGGCCTGTCGGGGGCCGGCAAGTCGACGCTCGCGGCGGAGGCCGACCGGACCCTGGTCGCGGGCGGCCGGCACAGCGCGGTCCTCGACGGCGACAACCTGCGCCACGGGCTGAACGCCGACCTCGCCTTCTCGCCGGAGGACCGCGCCGAGAACGTCCGGCGCACCGCCGAGGTGGCCCGGCTGATGGCCGAGGCGGGGACGGTGGTGATCGTCTCGCTGATCTCGCCCTACCGGGCCGACCGGGCGCTCGCCCGCCGGATCGCCGGCGACATCCCGTTCCTGGAGGTGTTCGTCGACACGCCGCTGGGCCTGTGCGAGGCCCGGGACCCGAAGGGCCTCTACCGTCTGGCCCGCGCCGGCCGCATCCCGGGCTTCACCGGCATCTCGGCGCCCTACGAGGCGCCGGAGCGGCCCGATCTGACGATCGCCACCGAGGGCCGGGGCACCGGGCCTTGCGCCCGCGCCCTGAGCGCGCGGCTGATGCGGCTGAGCCGGGCCGCCGCGAGAGCTGCGGACGGGTCGCGGCCGCGCTGACGATCCGGGACTAGACGCGGGTCCCCTCTCCCGTTCGGGAGAGGGACAGGGTGAGGGATCAGGTCTGTCCGGAATAGGCGCACCGTTCATGCGCGTCGACGGCGTGCTCCGTCCTGAAGCATCCGGT
>NZ_BBUX01000036.1:0-59276 GCF_000974725.1 Methylobacterium sp. ME121 | reverse complement strand
AGCCCGCTCGGCCCCGCTCCTCGCACAGAAGAACCTGTTCGCGCCGCCGACCCCGGAGGGCACGGTGGTGGCACCCGGCCCCCTCGGTGCCGTCTCGTGGCCGCCGACCGCCTATGACGGGACGCGCGCCTACGTGCAGGTCCGCCACGGCGCGACGACCTACACGGTGAAGACCGTGCCGGCCGCCGCGGGGCGACCGGAGATCCGCTACACGGAGACCGGCGAGGCCAGGGGCGAGCCGTCCTTCAGCACGCTCACCGCCGTCGACCTCGCGGAGGGCGGTCGCATCGCGTGGTCGGTCCGCGGCGCGAGCCGCCTGTCCGGGGGCACGCTGGCGACCGCCGGCGGGCTCGTCTTCTCGGGCGAGGAGGACGGGCATCTCGACGCCCACGACGCGCGGGACGGCCGGATCCTCTGGCGCTTCCAGTGCGGGGCCGGCATCAGCGGGCCGGCGATGACCTACGCACTCGACGGCAAGCAGTACGTCGCGGTGGCGGCGGGCGGCGCCTCCTTCACCCGGGCGTCCGGCTTCGGGACCGGCGACGCGCTGCTGGTCTTCGCACTGCCCGACTGACCGCGGCCGGGCGACGGTTCGCGGAAGTCCGCCGGCGACGTCCTCGCGGGCTGGCGGCCGGCGCGTTCGGAGGTCACGGCGCGCCGGGCTCTCGACGCCGCGGCGCGCGGCGTGACGGGAGCGGCCGCGCGGACCGATCCGCGTGACGGGCCTCGACGCGGCTCCGCGGCTAGTGCGCTACGAAGAGGGACAGTGCGCACAGGATGCTCACACCCAGGGCGAACGTCACGTCGGTCCAAGCGAAACGAGTCCTGCCCGGCATGCAGAATCTCCGCGAGAATTCTGAACAACAAATTCCCGGACAAGTTGTTGCCGTCCGCTACCGGACAGAAGCCGTCAGCGCGGGGCGACGGGGCGTTCGCGCGGGGGCGCCGGCCGGGACAGGCGCGCCCACGACGCGCGGACCCCCGCGGACGGCGCGCGACTTCCGGGCGCCTGGACCGCCTCAGCCCGCCGCGACGGCGTAGCGGGTGCGCAGGCGCAGGCCGAACACCGCCATCATGAACATGCAGCAGGTGGCGTTGTTGCCGTTGTAGAGCACCGTCTCGAAGGAGGCCGAGACGAGCCCGAGGAACCACAGCCTCAGGAACAGCAGGGTCTCCGCGTCGAGGCGCGTGCCGCCGGCCACGCGCTGCAGGTCGCGCACCGGGGCGAGCACGAAGGCCACGACCGTCAGGGCGAGGAACGGCAGGCCGCCGATCAGCGCCGTGTCGAGATAGGCGTTGTGGGCGTGGTCGACGGTATTGACCCAGGTCAGCTCCTCGGAGCCGGCATACATGGTCCGCTCGGTCATCCAGAAAGCGCCGATCCCCCAGCCGCGCCAGGGTCGGATCATGATGTTGTCGATAGCGAACTGCCAGATCTCGCTTCGGCCCGTGAAGGTCGCGTCGGTGAGCAGCGAGCCCACCGCCTCCTGGATCGGCGGCGCGAGCACCGAGCCGATCGAGATCAGCGAGAACCCGATCACCGGGCCGAGGAGCAGCAGGCGGCGCAGGAACCCGCCGGTCAGGACTTGGCACAGGCCGGTCACGGCGAGGATGACCGGCAGGAGCAGGATCGCGGTCTTGGAGCCGCTCGCAACCAGGAACCCGGTCGCCAGCAGGACGATCGCCCAGCCGAGGACGCGGCTCGCCACGGTGGCGACGTAGAGGCCCACGATCACCAGTATAACCATGGCGGCGCCGGCCTCGTTCTTCTGCGGGAAGATCCCGCGCCAGAGACCCGGATGGCTCGGATCGGAATTGACATCGAAGGCCGAGTGGATCGCGAGGTTCGGCACGAGACCGACCGCGAGGTAGGAGGCGAGCACGATCACCAGGGCGGACCCGGCCATGGTCAGGGCCAGCTGCCGGGGGGAGCGGGCGACGATCAGCACGCCCGCCGAGAGCATCGCGGCGATGGCGAACAGCGCGAGCCGCCGCAGCGACAGGCTCGGCTCGATGGAGAGCAGCGCCGTCGCCCCGAGCCAGAGGGCGCAGAGCACGAGCGGGCGCGTCACCAGAGGACGGAGGTGGCGCACGCCGATCCGGTGGATCGCCGCCGCCATGGCGGCGCCGGCGGAGAGGAACAGGATCTGCGTCAGCAGGCTGCCGTCCTCGGAGGCCGCCAGCATCGACCGGTCGGACAGGTCCTTCAGCCAGACGTGGTTCCAGAGCAGGACGAAGACGGCCCCGTTCAGGAGCACGCGCAGCACGTCCGGCACGTCGCGGCCCGCGACGCCGCGCTGCCGCCCGTCGGCCGGGATCCCGATCGCCGCGTCCGCAGAAGCCATGCCGTCCCACCGCGAGGCCGCGCCGCGCGGCCAGGACCATTCTAGCGGGCCGCGGGTGCCGGGCGATGGGAAATCGGACGGTTGCGGCCGACGATCGCGCGATAACCTTGACGCGGGCCCGGGGCGATCACCGCCGCATCGTGTACTGCGAGCGCCCGGCGGATTGCCGCATCAGGAAGGACGCCATCTCGGCGAGTTCCGGCGCCTTCGAGCGGAAGGTGACGGACAGCGCCAGCAGCGTGTCCTTGTGGTCGAGGCCCGGGTAGAGCCGCTCCTGGACCGGAACGTGCTCCGCCCGCAGCTTGGCGGCGAGGCTGACCGTGTGCCGCGGCTTCACCACGGTGTCGGCGTCGCCGGTCGCCAGGAAGGCGGGGGGCGAGAGCGGGCCCGCGAAGGCGACGGGCTGCGTGGCCTCCGGGTCGGGGGCCTTGCCGAACACCTTGACGGTGGTGTCCTGGTCGAACGGCATGAAGTCGTAGGGGCCGGACAGGCCGGCGACGGCCTTGATCACCTTGGGATCGACCCCGGCGGCGATCACGTAGCGCGGGTCGAGGCCGAGCATCACGGCGTTGTAGGCGCCCGCCGAGTGGCCGGCGAGCACGATGCGGCGCGGGTCGCCGCCGTATCCGGCGATGTTGTCGCGCACCCACGCGATGGCCTCGGCGCCGTCCTCGAGGAAACCGGGGAACGGCGCCTCCGGGTAGAGCCGGTAATCGGGCAGCACCGTGACGAAGCCCTGCGCCGCGAGGGCGTGCCCGACGAAGGCGTAGTCGTCCTTGGCGCCGCTCTGCCAGGAGCCGCCGTAGAAGAACACCAGGACCGGCGCGTTCTCGGCGCCCGCGGTGGGTACGTAGACGTCGAGCCGCCGCCGCGGGCCCTCACCGAAGGGCTGGTCCTTCGCGGCGAGCCGCCCTCCCGGATCGCGCGGGCCGATCGCGTCGAACAGCGCGAGCGGCGAGGCAGCGGTGAAGCCGAACGCGGCGAGCCCGAGGCAGAGGAGGCTAGCGAGCGCGGTGAGGAGACGTGTCATATCCCATCCGGTTGTCCCGACCGGGCCATACCGCACCGCCCTCGGGGCGGATTGATGACGGTCTCGGGGCGGGGCACGAAAAATCAGGTCCGCAGCACGATGCAGGCGCCGCCGACCTTGCGGATGCGGCCGCACAGGTCGTCGGCCGCCTGTCGGCTCTGCGCCGGGATGCGGATCCGGTAGAAGGCGCGGGTCCCGCGGTTGCGCAGGCGCGTGCCGATGATCATCGGCCGCACCTCGCCGATCACCCCCGCGTAGGCGCTCCGCGCGCGGTTGAAGCTCTGCAGCGCCAGCGCCTTGGAGAAATTGCCGGCGAGCTGGATGCCCCACGGGGCGGCCGGCCCCTCGTTGAGGCCGAGGGCGAAGCGGTCGCCGCGCGACGGGACGCGCAGGCTCGCGGTGACCTGCAGGCAGGTCTGCGGCGCATCCGGCTTCACCTCCACCTTGGCGTCCTTCTGGTCCTTCGCGTCCTTGCCCTCGGGCTTGCTCTCGGGCTTGGCGGGCGCGCCGCCTTCCGGAAACTCGATCCCCTTGGCCGGGCCGGTCCGCCAGTCGTCCACCGGCCGGCCCGTGATGGCGGCCACGTAGGCCCGGGTCTCGGCGGGCAGGCCACCGTCGCCGGCGAGCCACTTGCTGACCCGCGCGGCGCCGCCGTTATAGGCCGCGGCGGCGAGACCCAGATTGCCGAACTGGGTCCTCAGGTCGGCGAGCAGATGGGCCGCGTGCGGGATCGCCTGCTCGGGGTCGAACGGGTCGAGGAGGCCGCGCTCGCGGGCCGTCCCGGGCATGAACTGCGCGACGCCCTGCGCCCCGGCCGGGCTGACGACGCCCACGCGGAAGCTGCTCTCGCGCCAGATCAGGCGTGTCAGGAACGGCACCGGCAGGCCGCGGGCCTTGGCGGAGTCGTCGATGAGGCGGCACAGCGCCTGCTCGACCGTCTCGGTCGCTCCCTCGGACGGGGCGGCCGCGGCCGGATGCGCGCAGGCGAGGGCGAGGAGCAGCGCGCCGAGGCGCAGGGGCGGGGCGGTCACGCCGCGCATGTAGCGACGCGCCGGGGCGGATCAATCCGCGCGGCCAACCTTCCTGGGGGAACATCCGGCCCGCGTGCCCGAGCGTTGCACCTTTGCCCACTGGCGCGACCGGGCCGCACCGTCGTAGCGTCCCGGGTTCAGAGAGCCGCCTCCGAGGCGGCCCCTTGGAGGAACCGCCGATGTCCGATCTGGCAACCCTGCGCGGCCTGTCCGGCCTGAGCCCCGCGCCGGCCCCGCTCAAGGGCTCGGCGCTCGTGATGATCGACCTGCAGCAGACCTACCGGGAGGGCGTGATGCGGCTCGACGGGGTCGAGCCCGCGCTCCGGGAGGCGGCCGCGCTCCTGCGACGGGCCCGCGACGCGGGGATCCCGGTGATCCACGTCCGCCACGATGCCGGGCCGGGCACGCCCTACGACGTGACCGCCCCGATCGGCCAGATCAGCCCGGAAGTGGCGCCGCAGGGCGACGAGCCGGTGATCACCAAGGCCTATCCGAGCTCCTTCGTGGGCACGAACCTCCAGGCGCGGCTCGAGCAGGCCGGCGTGAAGGACGTCGTCCTGGCGGGCTTCATGACGCACATGTGCGTCAACTCCACGGCCCGGAGCGCCTTCAACCTCGGGTTCCGCCCCACCGTCGTGGCCGCCGCCACGGCGACGCGGGACCTGCCCGGACCGGACGGCGGCGTGGTGCCGGCGGCCCAGCTCCAGGCGGCGAGCCTCGCGGCCCTCGGCGACCTGTTCGCGGTGGTCGCGCGCGGGCAGGGCGACATCCCGGACTGAGCCGCGGCGAGGGCGGCGGAAGGGTCCCGGGACCGGTCGACGCCGCGTTCAGGCCTGGAGCCGCCCGATCTCGGCGATCACCGCCCCGAGGTCCGGCCGCCCGTCGACATCCGGCCCCGTGCACGCCTGCGCCAGGGCGCGCAGGGTTTCCGGCGGCGCCGCGCAGCGGTCGAGCAGCTCGCCGATCAGGATGCCGACGGCGCGGACCTCGACCCGCGCCCAAGCCGCGCCGAGCGGCCCGTCCGGCAGGGCCGAGGCCGCCCCGAAATCGCTGAGCACGGCCGCGCCGGTTCCGGCGTCCCAGAGCGTGTTGTGGGCGTAGACGTCGCCGTGCAGCAGGCCCCGCCCATGCAGGTGCGCCACCGCCTCGGCCACGGCGCGGGCGATCCGCAGGGCCGCGTCGCCGTCGAGGCGCAGGTCCGGGTCGTAGACGTCGCGGCTGCAGCTCGCGAGGCTCGGCGGCCCGGCGAGCGGGCGCCAGTGCGCCGGCAGGAGCCGGAGCAGCAGTCCCGTCGCGCCGTCGGGATGGCCGTCGAGCCGGCCGAGCGCGCCCGTGAGGGCCGGGTGCATCCCGGCGGCGAGGCAGGCCTCCATCTCCCGCTCGGGCAGGCCGTCGCTGGTCATCGCGCCCTTGAACAGCTTCAGGGCCACGTCCTCCCCGCCGGCCGGCCCCCGCCAGCGGGCCCGGTGGACCCGCCCCGAGGCGCCCTCGCCGAGCAGCTCGCCGAGGGCGAGGTCGGCCCACGGCACCGCGGGCGCCGCCACCGGCGCCGTCGGCGGCTCGGTGGGGTTGCCGGCGTAGGCGATCCAGGCGAGGCGGGGCAGGCGCGCGAGCCACGGCGGGAGCGCCGCGAGACGGTTGCAGGCGACTCGGATCAGCTCGAGTTCGTCCGCCCCCGACAGGCTGTCGGGCAGCGCGGTGAGCCGGTTGCCCGCCAGCATCAGCTTCCGCAGGCGCGGCCGCTCGCCGAGGGCGGCGGGCAGCTCGGCGATCGCGTTGTCGGTCAGCGTCAGCCAGCGCAGCTCGCGCGGCAGCGACTCCGCCGGAACCTCGCGGATGCCGCAGCCGCGGAAGCCCAGCTGGCTCAGCGCCGGGCAGGCGCCGAGCACCGGCGGCAGGCGCGGGAACGGGTTGCCGGAGCAGAACAGGACGCGCAGGCGGTGGAGGCGGCCGAGATCGTCCGGCAGGTCGACGAGGCTGCCCCGGCCGAGATCCAGCACCTCCAGCGTGTCGGCGAGGGCGAAGACCTCGCGCGGCACCGCCGTCAGCCCGTCGGGCAGCCGCAGCTCCCGCGCGCCGCCGAGTTCGCCGCGCCGCAGGGCGGCGAGGGTTTCGCTCCGGTCCAAGCCTCAGCCCCGCTTGAAGAAGGCGTCGGCCGCGCCCTGCGCCGCCTGCTTGGCGGCCCGCGCCGCCTCGAGCCGGACGATCTCGGCGCGCAGGAGCGCGACGCGCTCGTCGAGATCCCCGAGCGAGAGCGTGTCGAGGGGCTGCCCGATCTCGTGGGCAACGGCCTTGCGCGGCCGGTCGTCGTCGTCCCGCACGTCGTGTCCTCCCTACAGGAACGGTGTTCCGGCCCCGTCCCAGGCGAGGCCGAGATGGGCCGCCACGGTGGCGCCGATATCCGCGAAGGTCTCGCGCCGCCCGATCGGTCGGGCGGCCACGCCGGGGCCGAAGGCCAAGACCGGGACCTGTTCGCGGGTGTGATCGGTCCCGGTCCAGGTCGGGTCGTTGCCGTGGTCGGCCGTGATGACCGCGAGGTCGCCCGGTGCCAGCGCCGCCAGGATCTCGGGGATCCGGGCGTCGAACGCCTCCAGCTCCGCGGCGTAGCCCGGCACGTCGCGGCGGTGGCCGTGCTCCGTGTCGAAATCGACGAGGTTGACGAAGATCAGGCCTCCCTCCGGCAGCGTCGCCAGCGCGTCGAGCCCCGCCGTCACGCAGGCCGCGTTCGGGCCCGGCTTGATCTCGCGGCCTGTGGCGCGGTGGGCGAAGATGTCGCCGATCTTGCCGACGCTCACGACCGCGCGACCGGCCGCCTCGGCGCGGTCGAGCAGCGTGCGCCCGGGCGGGGCGACGGCGAGATCCTTGCGGTTGCCGGTCCGGCGAAAGCCCGCCTCCGGCGAGCCCACGAAGGGCCGGGCGATCACCCGGCAGACGCGGTAGGGGTCGCACAGGCGGCGCGCCACGCGGCACAGGTCGTAGAGCCGCTCCAGCCCGAACGCCTCCTCGTGGGCGGCGATCTGGAACACGCTGTCGGCCGAGGTGTAGCAGATCGGCCGGCCGGTCCGGAGGTGCTCGGCGCCCAGCGCGTCGATGATCGCGACGCCCGGCGCGTGGCAATCGCCGAGGATGCCCGGGAGGTCGCCCTCGGCGACGAGCGCGCGGGTCAGCTCCGGCGGGAAGGCCGGCCGCGTATCGGGAAAATGCCCCCAGGGCTCGGTCAGGGGCAGGCCGGCGATCTCCCAGTGACCGGAGGGCGTGTCCTTGCCGGCGGCCGTCTCCACCGCGTGGCCGTAGACGCCGCGCGGCGGGCCGACCGGGGTGAGGTTCGGCGGGATGCGGCCCGAGGCCCCGGCGGCCGCCAGGCCGAGCCCGAGTTCGGCGAGGTGGGGCAGGCGCAGGGGACCCGCGCGCAGCCCCGCCCGGTCGCCGCGGCCCTTCGCGCAGCGCTCGGCGATGTGCCCCAGCGTGTCGGACCCGGTATCGCCGTAGCGGTCCGCGTCCGGGGCCCCGCCGACGCCCACGGAATCGAGGACGATGATGAGGGCGCGCGCCACGGTCAGGCGGACTCCAGCTCGGCGGCCGCGTCGCTCTCGAGGGCGAAGGCGGCCTTGAACAGGGCGCGGGTGTAGGGGGTCCGGGGATTCGCGAAGATCGTCTCCGCGGCGCCCTCCTCGACCACGTGGCCGTTCTGCATGACGATCACGTAGTTGGCGAGCGCCCGCACCACCTTCAGGTCGTGGCTGATGAACAGGTAGGCGAGTCCCCGCTCGCGCTGGAGGTCGCGCAGCAGGGTCACGATCTGTGCCTGGACCGAGCGGTCGAGGGCCGAGGTCGGCTCGTCGAGGACGACGAAGCGGGGGTTGAGCACCATAGCCCGGGCGATGGCGATGCGCTGGCGCTGGCCACCGGAGAACTCGTGCGGGTAGCGGTCCATGGCGGCCGGATCGAGCCCGACATCGGTCAGTGCCTTGGCGACCACGGCCCGGCGCTCCGCCCGCGAGCGCGCGGCGCCCTGCACCACCAGCCCCTCGGCCACGATGTCGGCCACCGACATGCGAGGCGACAGCGAGCCGTAGGGATCCTGGAAGACCACCTGCATGTCCTTCCGCAGCGGGCGCATCTGCGCCACGCCGTAGCCGTCGATCGCCTGGCCGAGGAAGACGATCGGCCCCTCCGAGCCCGTGAGCCGCAAGAGGGCGAGGCCGAGGGTCGTCTTGCCCGAGCCGGACTCGCCGACGACGCCGATGGTCTCGCCGGTCCGGACCCGCAGGGAGACGCCGTCCACGGCCCTGACATGGCCGGTGACGCGTCGGAGCAGGCCCGACTTCAGCGGGAACCAGACCTTCAGGGGGCCGGCCTCCAGGAGCGGCGCGGCGTCGGCCGGGACGGGGTTGGCCCGGCCCTTGGGCTCGGACGCGATCAGGCGGCGCGTGTACTCGTGCTGCGGGTCCGCGAAGACGGCCTTGGTGGCGCCGGCCTCCACGATCCTGCCCTTCAGCATCACGCAGACGCGGTCGGCGATGCGCTCGACGATGCCGAGATCGTGGGTGATGAACAGCATCGCCATGCCGAGGCGCTTCTGCAGGTCGGCGAGCAGCGCCAGGATCTGCGCCTGCACGGTCACGTCGAGGGCCGTGGTCGGCTCGTCGGCGACCAGGAGGTCGGGCTCGCAGGCGAGCGCCATGGCGATCATCACGCGCTGGCGCTGGCCGCCGGAGAGCTCGTGCGGGTAGGCGCCCATGCGCCGCTCGGCGTCGCGCAGGCCCACGAGTTCCAGAAGTTCCAGGATCCGCCGGCGGGCCGCCTTGCCGGTGAGGCCGCGGTGCAGGCCGAGCACCTCGCCGATCTGCCGCTCGATCGTGTGGAGCGGGTTCAGCGAGGTCATCGGCTCCTGGAACACCATGGTGATGTCGGCGCCGCGCACGTCCCGCATCGCCCGCTCGGGCAGCCGTGCGAGGTCGCGGCCCGCGAACAGGATCCGCCCGTCCTGACGGGCCGCGGGGTCGAGGAGGCGCAGGATCGCCAGCGCCGTCACCGACTTGCCGGACCCCGATTCGCCCACGAGCGCGACGGTCTCGCCCCGGCGGATGGTGAAGGAGACGCCGTCGACCGCCACGGTCTCGCCCTCCCGCGCGCGGAACGCCACGGAGAGGTCCTCGACGGCGAGGAGCGGCTGGGGATCGGCCTCTGACATGAGCCCCTTATAGCGCGCCCGGCCCCGGACCCTAGTCCGCGCGGACGCCGCACGGGGTCGAGCGGGGAGGGCCGCGCGGACAGAGCCGGCCGGACGGATCCGCCGGCAGCCTCGGAAGATCGGCTCGGCGCCCTGCGGCGCCGCGGAGCTACCGCACGGGCGCCCCGGGATCGATCGCCGGCAGCTCGTTCGCCGGGAGCCCCGTTCCCGCCTGGGCCTGCGGCCCTGCGGCGCCGCGGGCGCGGTTCGCGAGGGCCACGGTCAGGCGCTCGGCGGTCTCGGGCTGCATCACCGCCAGCACCTCGGACATCTTCCGGGAGTTCATGGCCAGCACGATCGGGACCAGCACGTCGAGCCCGAGCCGGTCGAACACCCGGGCGGCGTCCTTGGGCTTCATCGCCTCGTACATCGTGACGATGTTCTTCAGGCCCTGCTTCTCGGCCTCCTCCTTGGCCTTCGCGGCGGCGTCGACCTTGTCCTCGGCCTTCTTGAGGTCGCCGAGGCCGGTCTCGAGCTTGCGCTCGGCCTCGCCCAGCATCTTCTCGCGCAGCTCCAGCTCGTCGCTCTTCTGGCGCAGGGCGTCGCGCCGGGCGCCGAGCTTCTCGAGGAGCAGGCGTTCGGTCGGCGAGGCCGGGCTCCCGGCCGCGGGCGGTCCGGGCCGCGGCGGGGGCGGCTCCGGCGCCTTCTCGGTCGCGGCGGCCGGCGCCTCCTTGGCGCCCACCGATCCGGTCGTCACCGGGTCGAAGGGCTCGTAGCCGGTGCGCGCCCGGGCGACCGCGCGCCCGTACTCCGGCAGCGCGGCGCTCTCCGGCAGGCCGGCCTGCAGCAGGCTGAGCAGCTTGAGCACGAGCAGCCCGCCGGCCGCGAGCGCCACGGCGTCGATGAGGCGCAGCCGAAACTGCCGGACGGGCTTCCGGCGCGCGCGCCGCTCCGGCGTCGCGGCGCGGCGTATCCTCTCCTCGGGATCCGGCTTCGGCGGCGGGATCTTCGGGGCCTTGACCCCGGTCACGCGGCGCGCGCCCGGACGCGGGCGAGGGCGCGCTCGCTCATGGCGAGGGCCGCCGCGGCCGCCACGCCGAGGCGCTCCCCGTTCGGACCGGCGTGCTCCGGCCGGCGCTCGGCCGGGATCTCCGGCGCGCGCGTCGGCTCGGGGACGGCCTGCGGCGCGGGCCTCGGCTCCGGCGCGGGCTCGGGACGGACCGGCACGGCGCGCATCTGCGCCACGATGGCGCCGATGCGGGTGATCACGCCCTCGCCGGCCTCGACCTGCAGCCGCAGCTCGCCGGCGCGGATCGTCGCGGTCTCCAGGCTCGCGTTCAGGGTGCGGTCGCCCTCGTCGATCGCCGCCCGCAGGCCCGCGATCGCCCGCTCGGCCGTTCCGGTCGCGACCATCAGGTCCCCGATGGTCTGGCGGAGCGCGGCCTCGTCGCCCTTCATCTGACCGATGCGGCGCGAGAGCCGGAGGGACGTGACGATGGTCGCCGCCAGGAGGACGGCGACCAGGATGTCGGCCGCGAGGGTGACGAAGAGACTCATGACCGGACCCTCATCGGCACTAGCTGTCCGAGCGGTTGTTCATCGAGGCCTCGTAGGCCTGGATCGTCGTGCGGGAGCGGCGCAGCGGCCGGGTGACCTGGACGGCGATATGCCCGTCGACCCGGCCGATCCGCCCCTGGGTGAGCGCCCAGTCGCCGCAGCGCACGGTGATGAGGTCCGAGGGCTTGGCGTCGAACATCAGCGTCTCGCCGACCTTCAGGCTCATGACCTGCTTCAGCGGCAGCATCATCTCGTGCAGCACCGCGTCCATGGTCACGTCGGCCTGCCAGATCTCGGTGGCGAGGTGACCCTCCCAGACGTGGTCGCGGCCGAGCTTCTCGCCCATGAAGCTCTGGGTCAGGAGCTCCCGGATCGGCTCGATCGTCGCGTAGGGGAACAGGATCTGCAGCATGCCGCCGCGCCCGTCGACGTCGAGGCGCAGGCTGATCAGGATCGCGGCGTTGCCCGGCCGCGTGATGGTGGCGAAGCGCGGGTTGGTCTCGATCCGGTCGATGCCGAAGCTCACGGGCGAGAGCGGCTGGAACGACATCTCCAGGTCGCCCAGCACGATCTCCACGAGGCGGCGCACCAGCGTCATCTCGATGGCGGTGAAGGGCCGCCCGTCGAGGCGGCTCGACGAGCCGCCGCGCTTGCCGCCGAGCAGCAGGTCGAAGGTCGCGTAGGCGAGGTTCGAGTCGACCGTGACGAGGCCCGAGTTCTCCCACTGCTCGGCCCGGAACACGCCGAGCAGCGTCGGCAGCGGGATCGCGTTCAGGTAGTCGCCGAAGCGCACCGAGGTGATGTTGTCGAGGGTCACCTCGACGTTGTCCTGGAACAGGTTGCGCAAGGAGGTCGACAGCAACCGGATCATCCGGTCGAAGACGATCTCCAGCATCGGCAGGCGTTCGTACTGGACGACGCCCGAATCGACGATGGCCTGCACGCCCCCGGCCCCGGAGGCCGAGAGCTCGCGCATGGAGAAGCCGAGGACGCCGTCGATCTCGTCCTGGTTCAGCACCCGGTCGTTGCCGGCGAGTTCGGGGAGGTTGTCGCTCTCCCCGTCCTCGATCATCGTCGCCCATTCGGCGGCGACGTCGCCCGCGTTGCGCGTGGTGCCCTGCTCGGCGAGCGCCGCGCCCCATTCCTCGGCCAGCGACGTGTCGCCGCCCTCGGCACCCTGCTCCAGGAGTGCTGCCGACCAGTCGTCCTCGGGGAGTTCGTCCTCGGGTTCCATCAGGCGTGCTCGATCGGGGCCCGGCGCGGCGCGGCGCTCGAGGAGAGGACCGGAATCGCGGGCGCGCTCACTGGACGATCACGTCCTTGAACAGCACCGCGTCGACCTTGGCGGGGTACAGGGCGATGTTGACCCGGCGCAGCAGCTCCTCGCGCAGCCGGAACAGGCCCACCGAGTTCGTGATGTCGCTGGCGCGCAGCTCGCGCATGTAGACCTGCAGCGCGTCCTCGACCCGGGGCATCAGAGGCCGCACCTCCTCTTCGACCTTGGCGTCCTTCAGCTCCAGGGAGATCCGGACCTTCGCGAACCGGCCCTTGTCCTGCGGCAGCTCGGGCGAGAGGTTGAGGAGCATCTCGCGCACGTCGACGAAGACCACGGGCTTCTTGCCCTCCGGGCCGGCGCCCTTGGCGTCGCCGCCGCCGTGCCCCCCGCCGTGGTCGCCGCCCTGCGCGGCTTGCTTGCTGTCGCCGCGGCCCATCATCACGAACGCGCCAGCGCCGGCGCCGCCCACGACCAGGACCGCGACGGCCACCATGATCATGAGCTTCTTCTTGCCCTTCGGGGCGCCCTCGGCTCCGGTCTCGCCTTCCTCGGCGGAGGCCTTCTTCGGCTTCTTGGCCATGGAATAATGCTCTCTCGCGGGAGACTGCGCGCCAGGTACACCTGGATATCGGAGCATCACGGTTAACGTGCCGTTAAGGAGGCAATTCCTGCCGGGTCAGGTTTGCCGCGGCGCAGCCCCGGCGCGGCCGGAAGTCCCCGGCAAAGCTAATCAAGTCTCTGTCACAGCGATAGAATTTGCCGCGATTGAGGTTGGCACAGCGGATGCTGAATGGATCGTTGCCGCCTCCGCGGCCCGCGAGTCCCAGAGTCCACGATGCAGAATGCCCTCTTCGTCGGCGTGTCGAGTCAGATGGCGCTCCAGCGCGAGCTGGACGTGATCGCCAACAACATGGCGAACGTCTCGACCACGGGCTTCAAGGCGCGCAACACCCGCTTCGAGGAGTACCTCATGCCGGTGGCCAGCGCGGACTCGTTCGCCCGGCCCGACCGGCGCCTGTCCTACGTCATCGACCAGGGCACCACCCTCGACCTCGGGCAGGGCCCGATCGAGCAGACCGGCAACCCGCTCAACGTGGCGGTCAAGGGCTCGGCCTTCATCGCCGTGCAGTCCCCCCAGGGCGAGCGCTACACTCGGAACGGCGCCTTCGAACTCGACGCGCAGGGCACGCTCGTCACCAGCGACGGCTACAAGGTCGTGGGCGAGGGGGGGCCGATCAGCATCAACCCGCAGGAGACCGGCCTCGCCATCGGGCCCGACGGCACCGTCTCGACCAATCTCGGCATCCGCGGGCGGATCAAGCTCGTGACCTTCGCCAACCCGCAGCGGCTGACCAACGAGGGGGCCAACCTCTACGCCTCGCCGGAGCCCGCGCGCGCCGCAGGGATCGACGGGCGCCTCGAGCCCGAGTCGCTGGAGCGCTCCAACGTCCGCCCGGTGATCGAGATGACCCGGCTCATGGACGTGAACCGGTCCTACGCCATGGTGTCGAGCATGATCTCGCGCCTCGACGACCTGCGGGGCACGGCGATCCGCCGCCTCG
This sequence comes from Methylobacterium sp. ME121, assembly GCF_000974725.1. Lineage (NCBI taxonomy): Bacteria > Pseudomonadati > Pseudomonadota > Alphaproteobacteria > Hyphomicrobiales > Methylobacteriaceae > Methylobacterium > Methylobacterium sp. ME121. Next base: position 45,302 of record NZ_BBUX01000036.1, on the reverse strand, counting down.
CCGACGTCGCCTGAGGAGGCCTGACCGATGCGCGCCCTCTACTCCGCCGCCACCGGCATGGCGGCTCAGGAACTCAACGTCCAGGTCATCTCCAACAACATCGCGAACCTGCGCACCACCGGCTACAAGCGCCAGCAGGTGCACTTCCAGGATCTGCTCTATCAGAATCTGCGCCGGGCCGGCGCCTCGACCTCGCAGCAGAACACCCAGCTCCCGGCCGGGCTCAGCCTCGGCTCGGGCGTGAAGACCACCTCAACGGCCCGCGTGATGTCGCAGGGGACGCTCTCCTCGACCGAGAAGGATTACGACGTCGCGATCCGCGGCGACGGGTTCTTCCGGGTGACGCTGCCGGACGGCCGCACCGCCTATTCCCGCGACGGCTCCTTCGACCTCTCGGCCCAGGGCCAGCTCGTCACCCGCGACGGCTACCTCCTCGATCCGGCGATCACCGTGCCGCAGAACGCGACGTCCGTGACGATCAGCGCCACGGGCGCCGTGCAGGCGAACATCCCGGGCCAGACGGCGCCGCAGGCGCTGGGCCAGTTCCAGCTGTCGCGCTTCGTCAACAAGGTCGGCCTCGAGTCGATCGGCGACAACCTGTTCGTCGAGACCGCCGCCTCCGGACAGGCGATCAGCGGCCTGCCGGGCGCCGACGGCTTCGGCAACCTCCAGCAGAGCTACCTGGAGGAGGCGAACGTGAACGCCGTCACGGAGATCTCGTCCCTGATCGCCGCGCAGCGCGCCTACGAGATGAACTCGAAGGTCGTCACCGCCGCCGACCAGATGCTCTCCACCACCACGCAGATGTTCCGCAGCTAATCGCGCGACCCGCACCCCGCTTCAGGCCCCTGACCATGTATGCCGGCATGCATCCCGACCCGCTCGATCCCGATTTCGAGACCCTCGACCTGCCCCGCGTCGCCGCGGGGGACGGGGACGACATCAGCCCGATCGTCCGGCGCGTCCCGCCGCGGGTGATGCCCCTCGGCGGCGCCGTCATCCTGCGCGCGGTGCTGGCCTTCCTGACCTTCGCGGTCCTCGGCGCCCTGGCGATCCCCGCCATGGCGCGGGCGGACGTCCTGCGGCTGCGCGGCGACGTCACCGCCCGCGGCGACGTCCTGACTCTGGCCGATCTCGTCGAGGGCGCACCCGATCGCCTCTCCACGCGCCCCCTGTTCCGCGCGCCCGCCCTCGGCGCCACCGGGACGATCCAGACCCGTCGCATCCTCGACGCGGCGTCCGCCCTGGGCCTCACCGGCCTGGAGACCGGCGGTCGGCTGCAGATCGCCGTGCAGCGCGCCGCCCGCCGCCTCGGCCCGCCGGAGATCGAGGCGGCGCTCAAGCGCGGCCTCGAGGTCGGCTACGGGCTCAACGTGCGCAACATCGCGGTCCGCTTCGACGGGGACGGCCCGACCCTGCTGGCGCCGGTGGACCTCGAAGGGCAGGCCGTGGCCCTGGACCTGACCTACGACCCGCGGACGCGCCGCGTTGCGGGCCTCGTCAGCCTCGGCGAGCGGCAGGCGTCGCTGCGCGTCTCCGGCGTGGTCATGGAGCTGCGCGAGGTCGCGGTGCTCACCCGGAACCTCAACCGCGGCGAGCCGGTGAAGGAGGGCGACGTCGCCCTGGAGCAGCGCCCGCGCGACTCCGTCGCGCCCGACGCGCAGGGGAGCGTGACGACCATCCTCGGCGAGGTCGCCCAGAACACGCTGATGGCCGGCACCGTGCTGCGGGTCACCGACACGGCTCCGCCCGAGCTGGTAGCGCGCGGCGAGACCGTGACCATCGTGTACGAGACGCCGAGCATCAGCCTGTCGATGCGCGGCCTGTCGAACGATTCCGGCCGCATGGGCGCCGTCGTCAACGTCGTCAACGTCGCCTCCAAGAAGATCCTGCAGGCCACCGTGATCGGCCCCGGCCGGGTCTCGGTGAGCCCCAGCCCCGCGGCTCAGCAGGCCGCCGCCGCCCCGGTCCAGGCGACCGCGTCCCTGCGCTGACCGCCCGCCCTGCACGCGTCGAAGAGTGATTGCCCGATGGCCCGTCGCACCGTCCTGAACCCGCTCGCCGCCGCTCTGATCGCCGGCGCGCTCGGGGCCTGCAACACCGCCGACCGCCTCTCGCAGGTCGGCGCGACCCCGGCGCTGTCGGCGATCGAGGACCCGACGGCGCAGCCGGGCTACAAGCCGGTGCGGATGCCGATGCCGGACGTGCAGCCGGTCTCCTACGCCCCGAACTCGCTGTGGCGCACGGGCTCCCGCGCGTTCTTCAAGGATCAACGTGCCGCCAAGCTCGGCGACATCCTGACCGTGAAGGTCAAGGTCACCGACCAGGCGAACATCAGCAACGAGACCAAGCGCTCCCGGGCCAACACCGAGAGCTTCGGCCTGCCCAACGCCCTGGGCCTGGAGAACAACACGGTCGGCAAGTCCTTCGGCGTCGGCAGCACCGCGCTGCTCTCCGCCACCTCGGCCACCGCCAATGACGGGGCCGGGTCGGTCCAGCGCACCGAATCCGTCACCACGAACGTCGCCGCGGTGGTGACCCAGGTCCTGCCCAACGGCAACCTCGTGGTCGAGGGCAAGCAGGAGATCCGGGTCAACTTCGAGGTGCGCGAGATGATCGTCGCCGGCGTGGTGCGGCCCGAGGACATCGAGTCCGACAACACCATCGACTCGGCCAAGATCGCCCAGGCCCGCATCGCCTACGGCGGCCGGGGCCAGATCACCGACGTGCAGCAGCCGCGCTACGGCCAGCAGATCGTCGACATCCTGCTGCCGTTCTGAGGCCCCTCAGCCCGGCTCCTCCGGCTCCGGCCCGCGCGTGACGTCGAGGCCGGAACCGGCGCCGGGGGGCGGCCCGACCTTGACGGGCGTGCCGGTCCGGGCCGCCTCGTAGATCGCCTCCATCAGGACCTGGTCCTGCAGCCCCTCCTCGCCGGGCGTGCGCGGCCGCAGGTTCTCCTGGATGCACCGCGCGAAATGGTCCAGCTCCAGGGCGAACTGGTTCTTCGGGCTCAGGACCTTCTCGTCCCGGGCGGCATTCTTGCCGTCGCGGTGGCCGACATAGAGACGCTGGCCCTGGTAGGCGAAGGCGTTCTGGAGATCGACGGAGGCGGTCCCGGTGTGCAGGGTCAGGCTCCGCGCCTCGTAGACCCCGTAGCTCGACAGGCACTGGGCGATCACGCCGGACGGGAAGTGGAGGGTGAAGCTCGCCGTCTCCTCGACCTCGCGGTACTTGGGATCGTCCGGCGGCGAGTGGATCTGGGCCTGGATCAGGTTCGGCTCCTCGCCGAGCACCGCGCGGGCGGTGTTCAGGCAGTAGAGCCCGATATCCGGCAGGGATCCGCCGCCCGCCAGCGCCTTCCGCAGGCGCCACTGCTCCGGCAGTCCCGTGGTCTGGCCGTTGAACGCCTGGATCAGCCGGGGCCGGCCGAACTCGCCCGAGCGGGCGAGCTTGATCACGGCCCGGTTGTGGGGCTCGTACTGGCACCGGTAGGCGATCATCAGCTTGACGCCGGCCTTCGCGCAGGCCGCGATCATCTCCCGGCACTCGTCCGAGTTCACGGCCATCGGCTTCTCGCAGAGGACCTGCTTGCCGGCCGCCGCGGCCGCCACGACGTTGTCCCGGTGCACGCCGTTCGGCGTGACGATGTAGACCGCCTGGACATCGGGGTTGGCCTTCAGGCGGTCCCACGCGTCGTAGCCGTAGACGGCGTCCTCCGGCAGCCCGTACTGCCGCGCCACGAGCTTCGCCTTGTCGGGTGAGCCCGACATCACCGCCGCGAGACGGGCGCGCTTGGTCTCGCCGAAGGCCGGCAGGATCTCGTCGAGGCTCAGGCGCCCGAGACCCACGACGCAGTAGCCGACGCGCTGGGCCGGCGGCTGCGGCGCCGGGCTCGGGGCGGGCGGCCTGTCGCCCGGCCCGCGCCAGTTCGGGAACATCACCCGTCCGCCCTGAACGGCGCCGGTATCGGCGGGAACCGAGGGGCCAGGCGGGGCGGCCTGCGCGCCGCCGCCCACCGCGGCGCCGGCCAGGGCGCCTCCGGCCGCGAGGAGAGTGCGTCGTGAGAGCCGGGTGTCGTCCGCCATGTGCCTCGCCGTGTTGCCGGATCGGGAGGGCCGCGCCCGGGGCGCCGCCCGCGCCGGGAACCGCCGGGTGGCGGGACCGCGCCCTCAGTGAACGCGACCCGGCTCCGGGCTGTTTCCGTCGAGCAGCGCGGCGCGCAGACGCGCCACCTCCGCCTCGCTGGCGGCGAGCCGGCGCGCGATCGCCTCGGGCTCCGTCGCCGCGCGGGTCTCGGCGAAGCCGAGGCCGACCGACTCGCCCGACCGCCAGGCCACGAAGGCGCGCCGGGCCTCGCCGCGACAGGGGATGAACAGCTCGACGCAGTCGGAGAGCACGGCTTCCGCCGGCAGCCGGACTCGCGCCCCGTCGAGGGACACGTCGCGGACCGTGCAGTCGATCTCCGGCAGGAAGGCCGCGACGCGCAGCCGACCGCCCAGGCAGACGCGGCGTCGGGCAGTACGGCGGCGCTCGGGCACGATCGCTTGACCCTGGTGGTTCCGGTTGCGGGGACAACCACCATCCAGCCTGGACGAGCCTCGCCCGTCCACTTTAACCGCGCGTTTACCTTAACGCCGGGCTCAGGCGGGCGGCGGCGGGTCGGGCGCCTCGACCTCGCCGCGGCGCTGCAGCTGCAGGGCGACGAACCAGCACAGGGAGGCCCAGGCGGCGCCGATGCACCAGCCGGCCAGGACATCGCTCGGCCAGTGCACGCCGAGATAGATGCGGCTGATGCCGACGAGGAGCGTCACGCTCACCCCGAGCGCGAGGACCAGCGCCTTGGCGCGGCGGTTGCGCTCGACACGGGCGATCAGCGTCGCCAGGGTCAGGTAGGCGATCGCCGACATCGTGGCGTGGCCGCTCGGGAAGCTCGCCGTGAACACCTCCATGCCGTGGGGCACGAGGTCCGGCCGCGGCCGATGGTAGAAGATCTTCAGCACCGTCGAGACCAGCTCGCCGCTGCCCACCGCGGCGAGGACGTAGAGGCCGATGCGCCGGCGCCCGGACACGCCGAGATAGGCCGCCACCGCGCAGGTCAGGAACAGCACGGTGAAGACGCTGCCGAGCCCGGTGATGTCGCGCATCGATTCCTCGAGCCAGGGCGGCCCGATCGGGTCGGCGAGATCGGCGGGGTTGCGCAGGGCGAGCAGGATCCGCCGATCGAGGGCCGCGGTGGAGCCCTCGCCGACCTCGTGCGCGAGGTAGAAGAAGCCGTAACCGAGGATGCTCAGGCAGAGCAGGGCGACGAGGGGGCCGACCTCGTTCAGGCGCAACCGCAGCCACACTGCCAGGGCGGGCTCGATCAGCCGGTTCTGCCGCAGGTTGCCCGGCGCCCTCATGCTGCCGTCCTCCGGCGCGCGTCGATAACCATCAGGTATTCTCTCCGAAGGGCAGGCGGGCGACGGCGTCCCAGGGGCCGCCGCGGTAGCGCCAGAGCAGGGTGCCGGGCGCGGTGAAGCGGAACGGCGCGAACCCGGCCGAGAGGTCTGCGTGCAGTGCCCGGGCCGTGTCCGGCGACACCTTGTTCTGCACCGTGACGTGCGGGCGCCAGCCCTGCCGATCCTGGGCGGTCAGGTGGGCGGCGAATTCCTGTGCGAGACGGGCCCGGAACCGCGCCAACGCGTCGGAGTCGAGCGCGTAGGCGACGCCGCGGCCGGTGAAGCGCAGGCCGGTCACCGCGACCTCCGGCGGCGGCACCGTGCGGGCAAGGGCGGTGATCGCCTCGATCACGCCCCGCTCCCGATCCCCCGGCAGGTGGTGGAACAGCGTCGCGTGCGCCGGGATGCGGTTCAGGGCTTCGGGGAAGTGGCGCCGCCGCTCGCCGTCGAACCGCGCGAAGGTCGGTTCGTCGAAGGCGAGCGTCAGGATCAGGGGGTCCGCGTCGATCATCGGGGCCAGATGGCGCCCGCGGGTCTCAGGTCCAGTACAGGATCCGCGCTGCCGGCAGGTCGCGGGCGAGGCACGCGGTGAGATGGGCGCGCATGGCCTGCATCAGGGGCTTCGGGAAGACGTGCTTCACCGAGCCGAACTTCGTGCGCTTCTCGACGCGCTCCGCCTCGTCGAGGGGCAGGTCCGAGCCGGGATACCAGCCGCGCAGCACCGCCTTCGAGCCCGGCGTGAACCGGTGGGTGATGAGTTCGGCGGTGAGATCCAGATCGGGCACGCCGGCCAGCGCGTCGGCGGCGGCGCGGATCAGTCCGGCATAGGCGCCCTCCCAGTCCGGGACGGGCAGGATCGGCGCGACGGTGAGGCCGACCGGATAGCCGGCCCGCGCCGCCGCCGCCATGGCGGCGAGCCGCGCGTCGAGGGGATCGGTGCCGCCCTCGTAATGCGCGGCCGCCCGCGGATTGACCGAGAAGCGGATGCGCGTGCGCCGGTTGTGCGGCAGGTCGAGGAGCGGCTCGACCGCGGCGAACTTGGTGGTGAAGCGCAGCTGCACCGGCGCGTCCCAGGCGCCGAAATGCCGGATCGCCGCCGAGAGCGAGCCGGTGAGGTGCTCGATGCCGAGGGGATCGGTGTAGCAGGACGCCTCGAAGGTGGTCCCCTCCTGGGCCCGCTCGGCGGAGGCCGAGGTCACCGCGCCGCGCCCCGCGTAGTCCGCGAGGCTGCCGAGAATCGCCGCCAGATTGGCGTAGGCGCGGGTCACCGGCGGCCCGGACAGCGAGCCCGCGAGGTAGCAGTACTGGCAGTGGGCTGGGCAGCCCTCGGCGAGGTCGAAGCGCCAGTCGGCCGAGGGCGGGATCGGCTGCAGCCGCAGCTTGGTCGGCGGCGCGACCGTGAGCGCGAGGGTCGCCTTGGCGGCCGCGTAGGCCCGGCGAGGATCCGCCTCGCGTGGGCTCGGCAGGCGGTTCGACGGCAGCCGCTCCACCGGCAGGCCCAGCGCCTCGGCGCGGGCCAGCATGGCTCGCCCGTGAGCGTGCTCGAGGGCAGCGGGCATCACCAGCACCCGGCGCGGGCGCCACAGGCGCGCCGGGCGATCGGGCGCCGGGCCCGGGCGCTCCGGGCGATCGCGGGTCTCAACGGCCGGGGCGGGCGAGGGCGGCATGCCTGACGAACGCGCGGTGCCGGCACCGGGTCCGGCCTAGTCGCCCGGTCGCGGTGCGGCTAAAGCACCGTCATGGCTGCAGGCAGGGAGAGCGTACATGTCGGCCGCGACGGCTGGTTATTCCTCACCGGAGGGACCAACCGGGTCATGGACCGGTATCGCGGCGGCCTGCGGCACTGGCTGCTGCTGCGCGGCTGGACGCGGCTGATCAGGGCCCGCGCGCGGCGGGCCGAGGGCCTCGGCATCCGCTGCCTCCACGTGATCGTGCCGGAGAAGCTGTCGGTCTACGACGACAAGACCGACGGCCTGCGCTACGCCCCCGGCAAGGCCTCGACCCGGCGGCTGGCCCGGAGCCTCGCCCGGGACCCGGCCTATCTCGATCTCCTCGCCCCGCTCCGCGCCGCCCGGAACGGACCGGTGCCGCTCTACCTGCGCACCGACACCCACTGGACGGCGCAGGGCTGCCTGCTGGCCTACCGCGAGATCATGCGGGCGCTCGGGGCGATCCCGCCGGCCGATATCGGCGCGCGTCCGGGCATCGTCTCGGACCAGCTGATGGACCTCGGCGAGAAGCTGCCCGATCGGCCGCGCGAGCGCCTGGAGCGGTTCATGCTGCAGCGCGACGCGACGCGGGTGGAGACCGGGCCGCTGCTCGCCGCCTACGAGGCGGAGGGGCGCGACCGGGAGGTGCATGTCGGCGCGCATGTCGTCTACCGGAACGCGTCAGCGACGGCCGACCCGCGCCGGCTCGTCCTGTTCGGCGATTCCTGCGCCCATTTCGACCCGTTCCTGCTGACCGGGCTGCTCGCCGAGAGCTTCAGCGAGGTGCACTTCGTCTGGTCGTCGAGCCTCGACTGGGCCTATATCGAGCGGGTCCGGGCCGACATCCTGCTGTTCGAGCTGGCCGAGCGCTTCCTCGCCAAGCTGCCGAAGGACGATTTCGACGTGGCCGTCGCCGGCCAGCGCGGGACCGGCGGCCGCCTCGCGAAGCTCCGGACCGGCGGCCTCGGCGCCGTCGGACGCGGGGCGCCGCCTCAGTAGATCGCCGGATCCAGACGGGCGAAGTCGGCGACGCTCGCCGCTTGGTACTTCGCGAAGGATTCCGGCGCGCACGCGATGCCGATCATCAGGACGAGGAGCGTCGCGAGGCACGCGAGCGTCGCGGTGACCACGTCGGCGTGGCGCCGCAGGGCGTGGATCACCAGGCACCCGAACGTGAACAGGGCCGCCTCGGCGACGGGCACCAGCGCGAACGACATCACTTCACCTCCATCGATCCCCCACCGGGTCGGGCAGCTGCGGCACGCGCACGGCGACGGGTGGGTGACGCGACAGATGGCCGAGTTTGCTGCACCGCAACAGACGGGCGAGCGCAGGCCTGCCTTGCGTGGCGTTCGCGGGCTACGGGGGACCGCCCGAGGGCGGCGCGACCCCGGATCGACATGGCGCGTCGCGTGCCGCTCCGCACGCGCCTTCACACCGGCCGCGCGAAGCCCATCTGGTCGGATAATTCGAGCAAGCGGAGACGACGATGGGCCTCCTCGTGGACGGCATCTGGTGCGACCAGTGGTACGACACCGCCGCGACGGGCGGCCGCTTCGAGCGCAAGGCCTCCGTCTTTCGCAACTGGGTCACCGCCGACGGGTCGCCCGGTCCATCCGGCGCGGGCGGCTTCCGCGGCGCGCCGGGGCGCTACCACCTCTACGTGTCCCTGGCCTGCCCCTGGGCGCACCGCACGCTGATCGGCCGCGCCCTGAAGGGGCTGGAGGACGCGATCTCGGTCTCGGTGGTCGACCCGCACATGGGCGCGGAGGGCTGGGTCTTCGGCGACACGCCGGGCGCGACGCCGGACCCGATCCACGGCGCCCGGCGCCTCTACGAGGTCTACCTGGCGGCGGATCCGTCCTACAGCGGCCGCGTCACCGTTCCGACCCTCTGGGACCGGGAGCGCGCCACCATCGTGTCGAACGAATCCGCCGAGATCCTGCGGATGCTGAACGACGCCTTCGGAGGGACCGGCCCCGACCTCTATCCGCCGGACCTGCGCGCCGAGATCGACGCCGTGAACGCCCGCGTCTACGACCGCGTGAACAACGGGGTCTACAAGGCGGGCTTCGCGACGAAGCAGGAGGCCTACGCCCAGGCCTTCGAGGCCCTGTTCGCCGAACTCGACGCGCTGGAGGCGCGCCTCGACCGGAGCCGCTACCTCTGCGGGGAGCGGCTGACCGAGGCCGACATCCGGCTGTTCACCACCCTGGTGCGGTTCGACGCCGTTTATGTCGGGCACTTCAAGTGCAACAAGCGCCGGATCACCGACTACCCGAACCTGTCGAACTATCTCCGCGACCTCTACGCGTTGCCCGGCGTCGCGCCGACCGTGAACCTCACCCACATCAAGCGGCACTATTACGAGAGCCATCCGACCATCAATCCGACGGGAATCGTGCCCCTCGGGCCGGAGCTGGACTTCGCCGCGCCGAACGATCGGGCCCTGCGTTTCGCGGGCTAGGGTCGGCCCCGATCGTGCTGCGACGGCCTGCAAGACCGGCCTCTCCGGTCCGGACGGCCGCGACATGCCCCCTCTCCCGTGCGGGAGCGGGGGATCCGCGCGTCGTTCCGCCCGGCGCGCCCCGACTCACCCGCCGTCGAGCCGGTTCTCGGGCGGAGACCCTCGACGGCAGTCGCCGCGCGCCTAGTTCGGCTCTCAACCGGAGGATGCCCGACACGCCATGACTGACCGCCTGCGCCTCGCGCTGCTCTGCGCCCTCGTCAGCCTGCCCTCCGCGGCCCGCGCCCAGGCGGCGCTGCGGCTGGAGGGGACCTGCGAGAAGCTCGTCATCGGCACGCAGGACCTGAGCGGTGCCTGCAGCAACGTCCTGACGAACGCGGTCAGCCGCAACCGCACGAGCTTCGACTTCACCACCGCCGACGGCCAGACCCTCAGCTTCAGCGGCAACGGCGCCCAGCAGGAAGCCACCGAGGAGACCGATCCGCTGCAGCCGATCAACGTCGTCACCACGGGCAAGGACGGTGCCCCGATCCTCGCGATCGGCGCCTGCCGCTTCTCGACACCGGAGCCCGGGCGCACCGCGATCACCTGCGAGGCCAGCACCGCCGACGGGCGCCCCTTCGCCGGCACGTTCGTGACCGCCGCCAAGGCGGCGGCAGGAGCGCCGGCCGCCGCGCCGCCGCGCTGAGGATACCGGTCTATGGGCTGGTCAGATCGGGGCGGAAGCCCCATTTAAGGGGCTCCACGAAAAAGGTTCCGAAGCCAGACCGATGCTCAACGACACCCTCGCCGCGGGCGGTGCCCCGGCCGGCGACACCGGCTCCCTCATCAAGGACACGACCACGGCGAGCTTCCGTCAGGATGTCATCGCCGAGTCGATGCACCGGCCGGTCCTGGTCGACTTCTGGGCGCCCTGGTGCGGGCCGTGCAAGCAGCTCACGCCGGTTCTGGAGAAGGTGGTCCGGGAGGCCGCGGGCGCGGTCGTCCTGGCCAAGATGAACATCGACGAGCATCCCTCGATCGCCGGTCAGCTCGGCATCCAGTCGATCCCGGCGGTGATCGTCTTCCAGAAGGGCCAGCCGGTCGACGGCTTCATGGGCGCGGTTCCGGAGAGCCAGATCAAGGAGCTGATCGGGCGCGTGGCCGGCCCGCAGCAGGATCCGCTGGAGGCGGCCCTCGCCGACGCGGCCGCCCTGATCCAGGAGGGCGACCTCGCCGGCGCCGCCGAGATCTACGCGGCCGTGCTGGAGCAGCAGCCCGACAACGTCACCGCGCTGGCCGGCCTCGCGAAGATGCAGCTCGACGCGGGCGAGATCGAGAACGCCAAGCGCGTGCTGGCGATGGTTCCGGAGGCGAAGGCCGGCGACCCGGCGCTCGTCGGCATCCGCGCCGCCCTGGAACTCGCCGAGCAGGCCGCGTCGCTGGGCGATCTCGCGGGCCTGCAGCGGGAGGTCGAGGCGAACCCCGACGCCCATCAGGCGCGGTTCGACCTCGCGCTCGGGCTCGCCGCCCGGGGTGAGCGCGGCCAGGCCGTCGATCACCTGATCGAGCTGCGCAAGCGCGACAAGGACTGGAACGAGGACGGGGCGCGCAAGCAGCTGCTGCAGTTCTTCGAGGCCTGGGGTGTGATGGACCCGGACACGATCCGCGGCCGCCGCAAGCTCTCGGCGCTTCTATTCTCGTGAGGCACCGGCTCGCACCCCGGCCCACCGATCGGCCCCTCTGGGAGGCGCCATGAGCACCCATGCGAGCTACAAGGGCCCTGCGGACTGCCCTCCCGTCATCCCGGTCTTCCCGCTGTCCGGCGCGCTGCTGCTGCCGCGGGGACAGATGCCGCTGAACATCTTCGAGCCGCGCTACCTCGCGATGGTCGACGATGCCATGCGCACCGACCGGATCATCGGCATGATCCAGCCCGATCCCGAAGGTTCGAGCGGGGCGAACCCGAAGCTCTACCGCGTCGGCTGCGCGGGCCGCGTGACCCAGTACGCCGAGACCGGCGACGGTCGGTACCTGATCTCGCTCACCGGCGTCACCCGGTTCCGGGTCGAGAGCGAGCTGGCCTCGATCGGCCCCTATCGCCGCTGCCACGTCTCCTACGACGAGTTCGCGGTGGACTTCGAGCCGCGGGCGGGCGAGGAGCAGGTTGACCGTGACGGCGTCCTCAAGGCGCTGCGCGATTTCGTGGAGTCGAACGACCTCAAGGTGGACTGGGCCGGGATCGACGAGGCGCCCGACGAGGCGCTGGTCAACGCCCTGTGCATGATGAGCCCGTTCGGGGTGCGCGAGAAGCAGGCGATGCTGGAGGCTCCCGACCTGAAGACCCGGGCCGAGATCCTGATCGCGGTCACGCAGATGGAACTGGTTCGCGGCTCGGGCCCCGAGTCGCCGATGCAATAGGTTGCCTCACCGATGTCCAACGATCTCACCGCCCCCGTCGAGGCGACCCGCGTCGACCCGAAGCTCCTGGAGATCCTCGTCTGCCCGCTGACCAAGGGCACCCTCGAATACGATTCGGCCCGGCAGGAGCTGATCAGCCGCTCGGCGAAGCTCGCCTACCCGATCCGCGACGGGATCCCGATCATGCTGCCCGAGGAAGCCCGTCCGCTGATTGACTGAGCGCCACCGGCCGCTCCGGCCGTCGCGCGGCGGAGCGGCCTGACACGACGCGCGGGACGGGCGGGGGACTGGAATGCTGCCCGCGCCCGCTGGCAGATCCGAACGCGGCCGGCCCGGACCTTCCGATGCTATTTCGCCGAGAGCCTATTCGGCCTCCGGCGCCCGGGGCACGCCCGCGGAGAGGGGATCAGGAACAGTTCGAAGGCGCTCGTCCGCGGGCCCGGCGGCTCTGGTCCTCCCCGTTGAGATGCTGGGCTACCTCCGCGCGTGTCCGTGATGAGCGGAGACCTGGACGGCCCGATCGCCAGATCAGGCGACAGCATCGGCGGCGTCGAGCTTGACCATTCTTCGCGGGCTCCTCAGCCGTAATCTATCTTGAACAGGCGGGAGGCGGCCATACTCTTGCCGCTTCCATCGTTCAGCGTCGGGTCATCCTCGATCGATGATTGTGACCGTGCACGCCGCTCCGGGCGGCGCTCGCTTCGCTGAAAGATTGCATCGCATGATTAAGCTGACCGCGGTCGCGGCTCTCGCCGCCGGCCTGTCCCTCCCGACGTGCCTGCCCGCCAGCGCGGGGCCGAGCACGCATAACGGGCGGTGGTCGGTGGAGCTCGTGACGGAGAGCGGCCTGTGCAGCGCCCGCTACACCTACGCGCTCGCCATCCGCGAGGGGCAGGTGCAGCTCATTTCCGGCAGCGCCGGGGCACAGGTGAACGGCCACGTGCGGCCCGACGGCAGCGTCGGCATCACCGTCAGCAACGGGACGGCGAGCGGCACCGGCACCGGGCGGCTCCAGGCCGGCAGCGGCGCCGGCACCTGGAAGGTCTCGTCCCTGTGCTCCGGTCACTGGACCGCGCGGCGCAGCGACACCCGCACCGCGCAAGCCGATTGAGGTCGCTCAGGCCGCCGCGGCGAGCCAGCTGCGCGCCTCGTCGATGCGGGCGCGCTCGAACACCTTGATCTGTGTCGGCGAGACGAAGTTGAAGGTCTCGGCGAGCGCCTTCAGCCAGGGCGCGTCCGTGACCAGGGCGACGTGGCTGACGCTCTTCATCATCGAGAACCCGAAGCGCGGGTCCTTGAAGAAGGCCGCCGGCTCCATGCCCTCGAAGGCGCGGATATCCTCGAGCAGCTTGATCTTGCCCCCCTTGTCGAGGTCGGCCTTCATCGCGGTCATCGCCGCGTTCATCTCCTCGTCGGTGATCTTCCCGTCGACCACGATCTCGGCGACATTCGAATCCGGCGTCTTGGTGTAGGTCAGCACTGATCGCTCCTCCGGGAACCGCACGCGTCCCGTAGCCGGTCTCCGACCAGGGTCCGCCGCCCGTGACCTGAGCCATACCCGATCGCGGGACGAACCGGTATGGCCCTGGACCCTCGCTCTGACGTGCCTCCCGACGGCGAACCGGCGTTCACAAGGCCGGGGGGGTCCGCGAAGTCTCCTACAAAAAGCTCTGCGGGTCGACATCGATGGCGACCCGCACGTTGCCCCGCACCTTCGGGCCCCGGGCGATCCAGGCGCGCAGGTAGGCCTGGAGATCGACGTTGCGCTCGGTCTTCACGAGCAGCCGGAAGCGGTAGCGGCCGCGCACCAGGGCGAGCGGCGCCTCGGCGGGCCCCAGCACCATCACGCCCTCCGGCGGCTCGGCGGCGCGGGCCAAGGCCTGACCGTGCGCCTCCGCGACCTCGCGCTCGCTCGCCGAGACGATCAGGGCCGCGAGCCGCCCGAACGGCGGCAGGCCGGCCGCCTCGCGGGCCTGGATCTCCTCCGCGTAGAAGCGCTCGGCGTCGCCCGAGAGGAGCGCCGCGATCACCGGGTGGTCCGGCTGGTAGGTCTGGACCAGGGCGCGCCCGGGCTTCTCGCCGCGTCCGGCGCGCCCGGTGACCTGCTGGAGCAGCTGGAAAGTCCGCTCGGCTGCCCGCGGGTCGCCCGATGTCAGGCCGATATCGGCGTCGAGGACGCCGACCAGGGTCAGGTACGGGAAGTTGTGGCCCTTGGCCACGAGCTGCGTGCCGATCACGACGTCGCACTCGCCCGCCGCCACCGCGTCGAGTTCCTGGCGCAGACGCTCGGCGCCGCCGGGGAAGTCGCTCGACAGGACGACGATGCGCCGGTCGGGGAACATCTCGGCGGCCTCTTCGGCAATCCGCTCGACGCCGGGCCCGCACGCGGTGAGATTGTCGAAGGTCCCGCACTCGGTGCAGGCCTCCGGCCGGCGCTCCGCGTAGCCGCACTGGTGGCAGACCAGCGCCCGGCGGAACCGGTGCTCCACGAGCCAGGTCGAGCAGTTCTTGCACTGGTAGCGGTGGCCGCAGGCCCGGCAGAGGGTCAGCGGCGCGTAGCCCCGGCGGTTGAGGAACAGCAGCGCCTGCTCGCCGCGCTCCAGGGTGCTCTTCACGGCGTTGACCAGCGGCGGGCTCAGGAAGCGGCCCCGCTCGGGCTGGTCGAGGCGCATGTCGATGGCGGCGATGTCGGGCAGGCGCCGCCCGCCGAAGCGCTCGGGGAGCAGGACGTGCCGGTAGCGCCCCCGCGCGGCGTTGACGCGGGTCTCGATGGCGGGCGTCGCCGAGGTCAGGACGACCGGGCAGCCCTCGAGGCGTCCGCGCACGACCGCCATGTCGCGGGCGTGGTAATGGACGCCGTCCTCCTGCTTGTAGGCGGTCTCGTGCTCCTCATCGACCACGATCAGGCCGAGCCGCGCGAAGGGCAGGAACAGGGCCGAGCGCGCGCCGACCACAACGAGCGCCTCGCCCTCGGCCACGGCGGCGCGCAGGCGCTCGCGCCGCCTGCCGCCGATCCCCGAATGCCACGCGGCCGGCCGGACCCCGAACCGCGCGGCGAACCGGTCGAGGAACTGCGCCGTCAGGGCGATCTCGGGCATCAGGATCAGTGCTTGGCGCCCGGCGCGGATGCAGGCCGCCACCGCCTCGAAGTAGACCTCGGTCTTGCCCGAGCCGGTGACGCCCTCCAGCAGGACCGGGCGGAGATCGTCGGCTTCCCGCGGCTGCGGCCGGTCCAACGGGAAGGGCGCGACGAGGGCCGACACGGCCTCGGCCTGCGCGGGCGAGAGCGGCGCCCGCGGGAAGTCCGGGTCGGGCCGCGGCGCGACCGGCTCGGGCTCGACCGCCACGGTCTCGAGGACGCCGTCATCGATCAGCCCGTCGACCACCGAGAGCGAGACGCCGGCCTCCTTGGCGAGCGCGCTCTTGCCGCGCAGGGCGCCGTCGGCCGCCGCGGCGAGCACCTTGGTGCGGGCCGGAGTCGGCCGGGACGGGGGCTTGTCCGTGAGGCGCACGGCGACCCGGGCGGTCTCGCCGGCCGCCGCCTCGTCGGGCAGCCGCAGCACCATGGCCAGCGCCGAGCCCTTGGGCGCCAGCGTGTAGCGGGCGATCCAGTCCACGAGGCTGCGCAGCGGGTCCGAGAGGGGCGGGTAGGGCAGGCGGCCGGTCACCGGCCGGAGGTTCGAGCCGCCGGGCGTCTCGGCGACGCCCCAGACGACCCCGACGATCTCGCGCGGGCCGAGCGGCACCTGGACCACGTCGCCCGCGGCGAGGTCGAGCCCGGCCGGCGCCACGTAGCTGTAGGGCGTATCGAGGGCGAGCGGGATCAGGATCTCGGCGACGACGGGCATGCGGGGCTTTTCGGGCGGGTCCGTTCCGGGTCCGTACCATAGGCGCGGGAAAAGAACCCGCCGCTTCAGCGATCCCGCAGCGCCGGCACGAGCGGCAGGGCCGCGAGACTCAGCGCCGCCATGGCCCAGAAGGCCGGTGCGCCGAACGCGCCGTACAGAACCCCGGAGGCCAGGGTCGCCGCGACCCCTGAGAGGCCGAGGCCCAGCGTCCCGTAGAGCGCCAGCGCGGTCGTCCTAAGATCGGCCGGCGTCGACGCCTCGATGAGCCTCAGGCAGGCGAGGTGCAGGAGGGCGAAGCTCAGCCCGTGCAGGGATTCGACGGCGGCCAGCCACGGGATCGCGGTCGTGGATCCCAGCACCGCCCAGCGCAGGGCCCCCGCGCAGGCCGCCACCGCGACGCCGGCCGCGGGGCCGATCCGCGCCAGCAGGGGCGGCCCGACCAGCAGGAACACCAGGACCTCGGCGGCCACCGAGACCGACCAGAGCAGGCCGGCGGTGGTCGCCGCGATCCCGGCGGACCGCCACAGGATCATGGCGAAGCCGTCGTGCATCGCGTGCGCGCCGATCACCAGGCCGGCGACGAGCACCGTGCGGCGGAAGCGCGGCAGGGCGACCAGGGCGGCGAAGCCGTGCCACGGCGCCCCGGCCCGAGCCGCGACGCCCGGGCCGGCGGGCAGGGCCAGGGCCGCCGCGCCGGCGGCCAGGAACAGGCTGCCGCTCGCCACGAGGGCGGCGGCGAGGCCGTAGAGGCCGATCAGCCAGCCGGCCGCGGCTGTGCCGGCGATGAACGCGGCCGAGCCCGCGCCGCGGACCCAGCCGTACTGGAACGCCGCACCGCCCCGTGCGGCGGCCAGCGCGAGCGCGTCGGCGAGGGGCGCCGGGGCCGCGGTGCCCGCCGCGTAGAGGAGCGCCGGACCGATCAATTGCGCCAGCCCGGCGCCGGGCAGGTGCGCCAGGGCGCTGAGCCCGGCCAGCGCGAGACTCGCTGCCAGGACGGATCGGCCGGCCCGGTGGCGGTCGGCGAAGGCGCCGGCCAGGGGCCCGATCCCGAGGCGCAGGGCGCCCGCGGCCGCGAGGAGGAGACCGATCTCGCCGGGTGTCAGACCGCGCGCGGCGAGGAAGCCCGGCAGCACCGGCGACAGGACGCCGTAGGCGCCGTAGAGCGCCGCGTACAGGGCGAGAAACCGGGCGAGCCCGCCGCGCCGTTCCGCGCTGCTCCCCTCGGCCCTCATCGGGATGTTCGCACCGGACGGGTCTTCACCCCGTCATTCCGCGCGGGGGACGGCCTGCCCGGGACGACGGCGCCCGGAGCGAGTCCTCGAGCAAAGTCCCGCACGCCACAGTCTCCCGCCCGGACGGGCGGAGCCTAGCATTGCGGGACGGGCCCGCGTCAGCGGCTCGGCACGGCGTTCTCAGCAGGGCCGGCGGACGGCGTAGCGGTAACGCCGTCCCTGCGCGTCGAGCAGCTCGCTGTCGGGCCCCTCCTGCCACACGACCTCGTCCTCTGGACCCGCCGCGTCGGTGAGGGTCGCCCCGCGGACGATGTCGAGGCTGAGTCCGAACCCGTAATTGGTGGCGGTCGCGTCCGTGATCGCGGCCGAGATGTCGGCCTCGTCGGGCAGGCAGGCGAACAGGACGCCGTCGGCGATGGCGAGGGTGTAGGTTTGCACGGATGGCCTCCAGGAGGCTCGAGGAGCGTGGACCGGCATGCGAGCGCCCGAACCTAGGCATCGCGGCCGCGAAGTGAACCCATCCCACCGAAATGCTGCATTGCACCATTTCGTGAGCGCAAGCTCCGCGCAAGCTCGCCCCGCCGCGCCTCAGCGCCCGAGATGCCCATCGAAGAAGCGCGCCATCTCGCCGAACACCTCCCGGGTCTCGGGCGCGTCCGGCGTGAACAGGTACTGGGCGTGGGACATGCCCTCGAACACCTGCAGCGACGCGTCGATCCCGGCGGCGCGCAGCTTCCGGTGGGTGCGCACCGTGTTCGACAGGAACAGGTCGCGGGTGCCGGTGACCAGGATCGCGGGCGGCAGGCCGGTGAAGTCGCCGTAGATCGGCGAGAGCTGCGGGTCCTTCAGGTCGCGGCCGGCGGCGTAGAGCTTCGCGGCCGGCGTCAGGTAGCCGTGATAGCTGACGAGGACGTTGTCGAGCCACTCGTTGGTCCGGTAGCTGTCGCCGGTCTCGGTCATGTCCGACCAGGGTGTTCCGAGGCCGATCGCCGCCGGCAGCGCCAGACCCTCGGCCTTGGCGCGCAGCATCAGGGCCAGGGTCATGCCGCCGCCCGTGGAAGTGCCGAAGACCGCCATGTTCCCGGGCTTCTGCATGGACAGCATCGCCCGCCACACGGCGGTGGCGTCGTCCATGGCCGCCGGGTAGGGGGCATCCGGCGGCATGCGGTAATCGACCGAGATGACCTTGTAGCCGCCGAGGCCGGCCATCAGGATCGCCTCCAGCGTGCCGGCTTCGCCGGGATTGTAGACGTAGCCGCCGCCGTGGATGTGCAGGAGCAGCCGGTTGCGGTTCGCCTCGGGTATCTGCCGGGGCTGAACCACGAAGGCCTTCACGCCGCCGATCACCGCGGCCTCGCTGGTGACGCCGAGCTTCTCGCGCAGGGCCGGGAGGGTGGCGGCTCCGGCAGCAGCGAGCTTGTCGACCAGCGCCTTCCAGGCCGCGGCGTCCGGCGGGTTCGCGTTCCAGGCCGGCACGCGGTAGGGCGCCGCCACGGCGGTTCGGAACTGCGGGCTCGTCGTGTCGGGCACGGGCACGACCTTGGCCGGGACCGTCCGCGGACCCGGGGCGGCGTTGGCGGCACCCATCTCGGCTTCCAGTTGCTCGAAACCCGGAGCCGGCCTCTCCGCCGGCGCGGCCTGCCCGAAGGCGACCTGGGTGCCGCAGGCGATCATCAGCAGCGCGGACAGGCTCGAACGCATCTCGGTTCCTCCAGCGGCAGCCCGGCCTGCGAACCCGTCCCGGCGGGTGCCCGCTGCGCCGGCTCGGAAACTATGGGACGGGGCCGAGCGCGACAGCGGCCCGGGTTACGATCGTGGCCGCGCGTTCACGCGCCGAGCCGCGGGAGTGCGGCCGGCGTCTCCGGCTCGACCACCAGGGTCGCCGGCACGGTGCCGTCGCCGGCGAGCGCCTCGGCGATCGCCTCGGGCCCGATCGGGTCATCCGTCGCGTCGGCAACGCCCGATGGCTCCGGCGTGATCCGCGCAGTCTCCCGGCGCGGCCCGGTCTCGGCCGCCGCGGCGTGCTCGTCGGCGACGCCGGCCACCGCCCCGGGCGCGATCAGCCCGATGGCGGCGGCGTGCTCGGCCATGGCGACGCTGTCGGCGGCGAGCACGAGGCTCGATCCGGCCCGGGCGACGGCACCGGCGAGCCGGACGATCTCCTCGACCCGCGCGGCGTCGCGGGACACGTTGCGGATGTAGACGGCCAGCACCCGCCCGGGATTCTCCTCGACGATCTGCGCGTAGACCTCCGGGTCGTGCTGGCCGCTGTCGCCGATCAGCACGAAGGGCAGATCGCGGTAGAGGGCAAGCATGTGCCGGATCAGCGCCTGCTTGTGGTCGGTGGCCCGGCGCGGCAGCGGGTGAGTCCAGGACAGGCCCCATTCCCGCAGGAACAGCACCGGCCCGGCCGGGATGCCGTGGCGCTGGAAGAACTCGGACAGCATCTCGTAGAGGCCCCAGGGCGCGCGGGACACGTAGAGCATCGGGTTGCCCTCGTCGCCTCCGGCGCCCGCGTGGAGGGCGCGGTAGAGGGCGGCGACGCCCGGGAAGGCGACCCGGCTCTCGGCATCCTCGACGAACAGGCGCCAGAGCATCTTCAGCTTGTTGGCGACGCCGGTGCGCATCACCGTGTCGTCGATGTCGCTGACCACGACGCAGCGGCAGCGGTCGTGCGGGATGAACACCGCGCCCTCGGCGGGGATCGGCGGATCGGCATCGAGGAGGAGGTCGACCGCGTGCCAGTCACCCGCCTCGGTGGGGGGCGTCCGCGGGTGGAGGTGCACGCGGAAATAGCCGTCCCGGTCGGTCTCGACCCGCACGGCGTCGTCGCCGAACCGGGCGGTCACGCCCGCGCCGGCGATCGTCCGCCGGGCGATGCGGCGGCGCAGGTCGCGCCACTGCGCCCGCAGGGACTCGGGATCCTCGCCGGGGATCCCCGGCGACTGCCGGAAGACGCGGCCGATCAGGAACACCTCGTCGCGGGATCCGTAGCCGCGGTACGGCTCGACCACGAGCCCGCCCCGGCCCTTGCCGCCACGCCCCTGCGCGCGACGGACCGGCCGGGTGAGGACCCGCAGGGCCTTGGTGGCGCCCCTGCGCGCGCGCGAGACCATGGCGATCGGCCGCCGTCAGGCGCTCAGGCCTGCGGCAGTTCGGGGCTGAGCCCCATCGCGTCGAGGCCCTCCTCCAGGAGATCGCCGGCATCGGGGCTGCCGAGCAGTTCCCGCACGGCGCCCTCGCCGGCGGCCTCGCGCTCGCGGGCGAAGCGCACCGCCTCGCTCCACTCTTCCGGTTCCATGTCGCCGCGCCCGACGTAGAGGAGGGCGAGCAGTTCGGCACGGGAATCGTCGTCGAGCCCGGCGATCATGCCCCGGACCTCGGATTCCGTCGCGTCGTCGGTGCCGGAGACCAGGACGTCGGTGGCGCCGTCGTCGATCGGGTTCGAGCCAGAATCCGGGTCGGTGTTGCCCTCTTTCACCTCGACGGCGCGCAGCCGCATGACGATGTCGGTGACGGTTTCGACGGCGATATCCATGCGCTGATCTCCGGACGCTGACGGGGTCGGGCAAGCGGGGCCCTCAAGCCGCGACAACGGGCGAGCGGGCGCCGGGTTCGCCCCGTCCCCATCGAAGGTGGGTTGCGTGGTCCGCGCCACTTTCCGGCTCAGCGCCCCTGGGATAGAGGCTGCGAGACTAATCCGACACCCGGATCGACATCGGCGATAGACGTGATTTCTATTAAGACTGTCAGGACGTCGCCGGCCGATACCGTCATTCCTCCTGCACGCGGCGTCGCGTCCCGGCGGTCGGGCGGCCGCCTGCACCTCGCGGCGCTCGCGGCGCTCTCGGCGCTGGCCGGATCCGCGCTCATCGGGACGCGATCCGCCGAGGCCCGGCCCACCGGCTACGAGGGGAGCGCCCCGAGCTGCTTCCTGACCGGCGGCGGCGCGCTCGAGATCTGCCGCGAGGGCTCGGAGGCCGAGGGCGTCCTGATCGCGCCGGCCCCCTGCGCCTTCGTGCGCGGCGTGCAGATCCTGCGGCTCGCACGCTCCGAGGCGCCCGGCCCGCTCCAGGCCGTGTTCCAGGGCCAGACCCCGGCGGCGTCCCGCCGGGACGAGCCCTGCCCGGAGCGGCGCGCCACGGACAGCCGCGACGGCGGCGCCCTGCGCACCGGCCGCACCTTCGAAGCCCTGGTCACGACGCTGCCGCCCTCGGCCGACCGGTTCTGGGTCGACCTCCCGGAGGAGCGCGCGCGGACGCGGGGCTGGTCCGAACCGACGCCGTCCGCCGAGGGCATCGGCCCGCGCGACCCGATCGCGGTGACGGGCCGGACCTGGGCCGGCGAGGCCTACAGCTACGTCTTCCTGCTCGGGCAGGAGCGCGTGGGCGTCACCGGCGGCGACGGGGCCGACACCGAGCGCCGCGGCCGGCGCCGGCGCCGGCGGACGGAGCGGGACGAGCCTGCCACGGGGCCGGCGGACGTCCGGCGCCGCGTCCAGATCGAGGCGCGCACCCTCGACTTCCAGACCTTCGAGATCCGGACCCGCACCGCCGACGGCTACGGGCTGACCTGGACGCCGTTCGAGGCCGGCGCCGGCCGCGGCCGGCGCGCCGACCCGCCCGTCCCCGCCGCGGTGGTCGACGAGGCGGGCAAGCCCGTCACGTCGGCCTGCGCGGCGCCCGCCTTCGAGACCCACGGCCTCGCCGGCTCGATCAGCGTCGTCGACCGCACCTATCACTACGTCTACACCGACGTGCTGCCCGAGGATTGCGGCCTCGCCCCCGAGAAGCGCCGCACCGGGCTGTTCCTGCGCACGGCGCAGGACCTGTCGGGGCCGAAGGTCTGGTCGACGGCGCGCAAGCTCGCCGGGCCGCTGCCGCCCGGAACCCTGGTGCGGGTGGCCCGGGCCAAGGGCATGCAGCGCTGGGCCGTGTCCTACACGTGCCAGCGGCCCGCCAATGCCCCGGGCGGCCCGGTGGCGGATATCTGCCTGCAGTACACGGCCGACCTGAACCTCGACGGGATCGGCGCCCTCAAGCTCTACGCCGATCCGGTGGAAGCGGGCCGCTCCGCCGCCTATCTCGGGCTGCGCTCGGGGGGCGACGGCAGCGGCCGGTACGACCGCAGCGCGCATTTCTGGATGACCGACGCGGAGGGCAACCTCGACACGCCGGCGATCTACCCGAACAAGGCGGGCTTCCTGACCTGGCTCGACCGGCTCGCCCCGACCGCCTCCGGGCGCGACGCGTCGAGCCTGTACGGGCGGCCCGTCTACTGGGCGACGTGGACGGTGCGCCCGATCGGCGCGCAATAAGTCGCAGGAGGCGCTATATGGGCGGCCGACAAGCCGCGCGAGGCGTGCCTGACGGACCCGATGGAAACCCATATCGACCTGTGGTTCGCCGCGAGCATCGTGGCGATCTCGTTGCTGCTCTCGGCCTTCTTCGCGGGCGCGGAGACCGCCTTCACGGCCGCCTCGCGGGCCCGGATGCACGCCCTCGAGCAGGCGGGCGACCCGCGCGCCGCGATCGTCAACCGCATCCTGGCGATCCGCGAGCGCTTCATCGGCGCGATGCTGATCGGCTACAACATCGTGGCGATCGGCGCCTCGGCCTTCACCACCAGCGTGCTCACCGCGCTGTTCGGCAAGAGCGGCGTCATCTACGCGACGGTCGGCATGTCGGTGCTGGTCATCGTCTTCGCCGAGGTGCTGCCGAAGACGCTGGCGATCTCGAAGCCCGACAAGACCGCGCTGCTCACCGCCCGGCCCGTGGCCTTCGCGGTGGCGCTGATGGGCCCGCTGGCGCTCGCCATCGAGCAGGTCGTGCGGGTGATGCTGAAGCCGTTCGGCGTCACGATCGGCGAGCACCAGTCGATCCTCACCGCCGCCGAGGAGCTGCGCGGCCAGGTGGCGCTGATGCACCGGGAGGGTGGCGTCGCCAAGGCCGAGCGCGACATGCTGGGCGGCCTGCTCGACCTGTCGGACCTGTCGGTCTCCGACGTCATGGTCCACCGCACCAAGATGCGGGCGATCGACGCCGACCAGCCCTCCGAGGACATCGTCCGGGCGGTGCTGTCCTCGCCCTACACCCGCATGCCGCTGTGGCGCGGCACGCCCGAGAACATCGTCGGCGTCCTCCACGCCAAGGACCTGCTGCGGGCGCTCGACGCCGCGGGCGGCGACGCCTCCGGCCTCAAGGTCGAGGCGCTGGCCCTCGAGACGTGGTTCGTGCCGGGCACGACGTCGCTGCGCGCCCAGCTCAAGGCCTTCCTGACCAAGAAGACCCACTTCGCCCTGGTGGTCGACGAGTACGGCGAGGTGATGGGGCTCGTGACCCTGGAGGACATCCTGGAGGAGATCGTCGGCGACATCGCCGACGAGCACGACGTCACCGTCTCGGGCGTGCGCCCGCAGGGGGACGGGTCGGTGAACGTCGACGGCGGCGTGCCCATCCGCGACCTGAACCGGGCCATGGACTGGAACCTGCCCGACGAGGAGGCGACCACGATCGCCGGCCTCGTCATCCACGAGGCCCGGACCATCCCGGATCAGGGAACGGCCTTCAACTTCCACGGCTTCCGCTTCCAGGTGCTGCGGAAGGCCAAGAACCGCATCACCACGCTGCGCATCACGCCGCTGACCTCGGCGGGGATCCAGGCCGCCGCGCTGCCGGACGGGCCGCGCGACGCGGTGTGACGGCGGCGCGCGCCGAGCGCGGCCGGGATGTGCGCCCGCGCCGCCACGCGTGGGGCGGTCCTCAGCCCGGCATCGCCTCCAGCCCCTCGGCGCGGATCCAGTCGCGGGTGCGGTCCAGCGCGCGGCCGAGCCGGTCGAACAGGGCGTCGATCTCGTCCGGCGCGATGATGAGCGGCGGGCAGACGGCGACGCGGTCCCCCGCGAGCGCGCGCACGATCAGCCCCTCGCCCTGCGCGAAGGCGACGCAGCGGGCGGCCACCCCCTTCTTCGGGTCGTACTGCCGCTTGGTGGCCTTGTCGGCGACGATCTCCAGGCCGCCGATCAGCCCGAGCCCGCCCGCCTCGCCCACGATGTCGTGCCCGGCGAGGGCCGCGAGACGGCGCTGGAACTGGGGCGCCTTCTCGGCCGCCCCCTCGATCACCCGCTCGCGGCGGTAGATCTCGATCGCCTTCAGCGCCACCGCGGCGGCCACCGGGTGCCCGGAATAGGTGGTGCCGTGGCCGAAGGTGCCGATCTTCTCGCTCTGTCCGATCAGCGCCTCGTAGAGGGGCTCGTCGATGCTGACGCCGCCGAGCGGCATGTAGGCCGAGGTCAGGGCCTTGGCGAAGGAGATGGAGTCGGGCCGGGCCCCCACCGCCTCGCTGCCGAACCACGTGCCGAGCCGGCCGAAGCCGCAGATCACCTCGTCGGCGATGAAGCGGACGTCGTACTTCGCCAGCACCGCCTGGATCGCCGAGAAGTAGCCCCGCGGCGGCACGATCGCGCCGCCCGCGCCCATCACCGGCTCGGCGATGAAGGCCGCGACGGTGTCGGGGCCCTCGCGCAGGATCGTCTCCTCCAGCTCGGCGGCGAGGCGCGCCGAGTAGGCCTCCTCGCTCTCGCCCGGCTCCGCGCCCCGGTAGTGGTGCGCGGGCGAGACGTGCAGGAAGCCCGGCAGCGGCAGGTCCCAGTCGGCGTGGTTCGCCGCGAGCCCGGTCATCGAGGCGCTGGCTACCGTGACGCCGTGGTAGCCCTTCTGGCGGGCGATGATCTTCTTCTTCTTCGGCCGGCCCAGGGCGTTGTTGTAGTACCAAGTCAGCTTGACCTGCGTGTCGTTGGCCTCCGACCCCGAGGAGGTGAAGAAGATCTTCGAGGTCGGGACCGGCATCAGCTCCTTGAGCGTCTCGGCGAGCTCGATGCCCGGATCGTGGCTGCGGCCGGAGAACAGGTGCGTGAAGGGCAGGCGCGCCATCTGCGCCCGGGCCGCCTCCACGAGCTCCGCGTTCGAGTAGCCGAGGGCCGTGCACCACAGGCCGGACATGCCCTCGATGTAGGAGCGCCCCTCGGTGTCGTAGACGTGCACGCCCTCGCCGCGCTCGAGAACCAGCGGGCCCGTCTGTCGGTGCGCCGACAGGTTGGTGTAGGGATGCAGGAGGGTTTCGACGTCGCGGGTCGCGAGGTTCGAGAGCATGGTTCGCAAGGTCCTCGTGCGCGGGTGACCGCCGCCACACTACCGACCCGATGCCCCGGCAGGTAGCCCACAGGATCCGCGTCCGGCCGTTGCCGCACGCATGCCGTCAGACCGCCCCCAGCACCGCCCCTCGCCGCGCCCGACCGATGCTCAACCCGGAAGCCTACGTCGCACAACCCGCCCCCGGCCGCGCCTGCGGCGCCTGCACGCTGTGCTGCAAGGTCTACGACGTGCCCGCGGTCGAGAGCGTCGCGGGCACGTGGTGCCGGCACACCAGGGCCGGCCAGGGCTGCGCCATCCACGCCACCCGCCCGGACCATTGCCGGGCGTTCCACTGCCTCTGGATGACCGAGGGCTGGCTCGGCCCGGAATGGAAGCCGGATCGCGCCAAGATGGTGCTGAGCCTCGACCCGCTCACCCGCAACATGAACGTGCAGGTCGATCCCGGACAGGCCGGCGCGTGGCGGCGCGAGCCCTATTACGGCCAGCTCAAGCGCTGGGCCGTGGCCTCGGTGCCCCTGCGGCGGCACGTGCTGGTCCACGTCAACAAGAGCACCACCGTCATCCTGCCCGACCGCGACGTCGGCCTCGGGATCGTCGGCGCCGACGAGCGCATCGTCACCACCGACCGGATGACGCCCCAGGGCCCGAGCTTCGACGTCCGGAAAGTGCCGGCCTGAACCGGCCGACGGCCGACCGGCAGGGCTCGGGGATCCGGGCCGGCTCAGCGCTCGGTGCCGGAGTGCCGCCGCATGACCGGGGATTCGACCACCAGGAACGTCATCTGGAACAGGATCAGCCCCGTCTGGTCCGTCACCTCGATCCGCCAATCCTCGCCGAGGGCGACGCGCTGGGCGTCCTGCTTCAGGATGTCGCCGGCGCGCCGGACGGCTTCCAGCCGGGCGGATTGCCAGTCCGGCAGGTCCGTCCCCGCGGTGTCCAGGATCGTGGATCCGTCGTGGATGTGGAAGTGGTAGCGCGGCATCCACACGTCCCGGGCGGGTCCAGGCGGGGGATGACGGTACCCCTCACTCGCGGCCCTGCCGAGTCTCGTCGCCGCGATTGACGGACCTGTTACGCCACGCGCGCCCGATCGACCATATACGGCGTTAGGATCGCGGCCGACGCGATGTCGCGACGCGCGCGCCTTGCGGTTCCGGCCGGTTTGCCCGAGTGATCCGGCATGACGACCGTTCACGATTTCAGCGTCTCCGCGGCCGACGGAACACCGTACCCGCTCGCGCAGCATCGCGGTCAGGTGCTGCTCATCGTGAACACGGCCTCACGCTGCGGCTTCACCCCGCAGTACGAGGGGCTCGAGGCGCTCTGGCGCCGGCACCGGGAAGCGGGCCTGACGGTCCTGGGCTTCCCCTGCAACCAGTTCGGCGCGCAGGAACCGGGCGACGCCGCCGAGATCGCGAGCTTCTGCGCCCTGCGCTACGACGTGAGCTTCCCGGTGCTCGCCAAGATCGCGGTGAACGGGTCGGGAGCCGATCCGCTCTACGCCCATCTAACCCGGGCCCGGACAGGCCTATTCGGCACGCGGGCGGTGAAGTGGAACTTCACCAAATTCCTGGTGGGGCGCGACGGCCGGGTCATCGCCCGGTTCGCCCCCGGGACGAAGCCCGCGGCCCTGGAGGCGAAGATCCAGGCCGCCCTGGCCGCCTGAGCCGCGCCGGCGTCAGACCGCGTCGATATCCGCGGCCGCGGCGGAGGCGACGCGGCGCGCGTCGCCCCGTTCACGCGCGCGCAGCACCGTCCGCAGCGGCGCGATCGGGAACGGACGCACCGACTCGCGCAGGATCCCGGTCAGGAACCGGATCTCGGCGATCTTGCGCAAGGTCATGTCGGGCGCTCCCGCGCTCTGAGCACGGCGCTCAAGATCCGACAGGGCGTCGAAGAGAGCGCACCGCGCGTCGAGATCCCGGGAAGACTGCTTCGTCGCGATCAAACTAGCCAGTTCGCCTTCAAAACTGCATCGGGCAGGCTGATCGGCACGCATCATCGACTCGAACACAATGTGCGTCGACCCTAAAACAGTGTTCGCACTTTGTCAGCAGCCCGCGCGGGGCGGGCGTCGCGAATGCGGGGTTGTTGCCCAATTGCATCTGCGCGACGGCCCCGGCCGGCGGCTCGGTCTCAGTCGCCGGCCCAGACGAACGCGGCGGCCGCCTCGAACTCCGTCCGGCGCGCTTCGAGGCGGGCCTCCGCCTCGGCGTCGCGCCCCCAGACGGCGGCCTGGTAGGTCTCGTCGACATGGGCCGCGGCCCAGGCCTCGGCCGGCGTCAGACGGCCCTTGAGAACCGCCAGGGCGATCAGCAGGGAGCCGGTCAGCGTCGTGAGCGTGTGCAGACCCGCCATCTGGAACGGGTCGGTCACCGCGTTCACCGCCTCGGAGAGGGCCCGGATCGTGTCGGCCGGCTGCGCGACGTGCATGACGCCCTCGCTCAGGATCACCCGCGCACCGAACGCGTCCCGCGCCCAGGCGAGGATGGGATCCCAGGCCTCCGCCTGGGCCGCCACGAGGCGCTCCGGGTCGCCAGCGCGGTAGGCCAGGAGATCGGTACCCGCGTAGGCGCAGAGATCGGCCGCGACCTCGGCCAGGCGGGGCGTCACACCGTCGATCGCCGTGTTGGCGAGCCGGGTCAGGGGCATCCGCGCCGGGTCGATCGCGGTGTCCTGGGCGCCCCATTCCGCCGCGACACGCTCGGCCAGGATCCGGCTGGGGAGTCTCAGCGGGTTGCGGGCCGGCGTGTTGGCCGGACGTCCGTCCAGGGTCAGCCGGTACCCGCCCTGGTCCTCGGCGAAGGCGGCCTCGTCGTAGAACCGCCGGGGCAGGGCCGGCTTGGCGTGGCCGCGGGCTGCCCGCACCGGATCGGGCTTCTCACCGTCGCTCGGCTGCCCGAGCCAGTCTGTCGTCTGATCGCTCATGGAGGCGAGATAGGCGCTTCCGGCCCCGCGCGCGAGCCTCTCGCGATCAGGCGCCCGTCGCGAGCCCCTCCAGAAGCAGCGCCTCCAGCGCCGCGGCGCTCGGAACCACCGTCACGGCCCCGGCCCCGTAGAGCGCGTCCGGAGGATGGTAGCCCCAGGCGACCCCGATCGCGGTGGCGCCGGCCGCCACGCCCATGGCGATGTCGAAGGTGGTGTCGCCGACCATCACGGTGGCCTCGGGCTCGCAGCCGGCCTCGCGGATCGCCTGCTGCAGCATGGTCGGATCCGGCTTCGACGGCGCGTCGTCGGCGCTCTGGGTGGTGGCGAACCAGCCCGCCCAGCCGTGATGCGCGATCAGCCGGTCGACACCGCGCCGCGACTTCCCGGTGGCGAGGCCGATCAGCACGTCGGAGCGCCCGCGCAGCCGGGTGAGCAGGTCGGCCATGCCGGGGAACAGGGGCTCCTCGTGCGCGGGGTCGAGCCGCAGGCGGTTGTAGGCCTGCTTGTAGCTCTCCGAGAGTTCCGCGACCGGGCCGTCCTCGCCGACCAGGCGCCGGAAGGCCTGCGGCAGCGACAGGCCGACCACCGACAGGGCCTCCCGCCGCCCCGGCGCCGGCAGACCGTTCTCCGCGAAAGCCACCTCCTGGGCCGCCACAATCAGGTGCTGGCTGTCGACGAGGGTGCCGTCGACGTCGAAGACGACGAGCCTCATCGCGGCCGGCGCGCCGAGAGCCGCCCCGACGGCGCGGGTGGGTAGATCCTGGTCTCCGTCACGGCTTCCGGCCCGGCTGTGCCGGCGCGGCCGCGGCGGGCTGCCCGCCGGGGACGCGGGTCCGCTCGTAGCCGAGCCGGCAGCGGATCAGGAAGCGCCGGCGCTTGCCGCCGCGCAACCCGCGCTGGTGCGAGGCGCGGTTGCAGGCCGCGTAGGAGCGCCGCCGGCGCTCCGCGCGGGCATTGTTGGCCGTCCGCGGGGCGGCCTGCGCGGGCGCCGCGCCCGGTGCGGGCGAGGCGGCCGGATGCGGGGCCGCCGTCTCGGGCGGGTGAGTGCCGTTCGCCGCCGGCGCCGCCTTGGTCGTCTCGCCCGGTGCGGCATGCGCGATCGGCCCGGTGAGGCACAGGGCGGCGAGGCAGGCCAGCATCGCGAGCTTCATGTGTCAGGGTCTCGAACCGCCGGGAAAACGCCCCGCGGCGGATCGGCGGGGCGCGGGGCAGCATATGAGGCGGCGCGGCCGGTTGCCAAGGCATGCGTCACGCGGGACGCCCGGATCGCGCCCCAATTTCACAAACATGCCGCGGCGCGGCAGGGCGCGCGGGACGGTTATTGCGGTGACGAAAAAGGTGATCCGGTGATGAACCTCGTCCTGCTGCCCGGCTTCATGACCGATACCGACCTCTGGTCGGACATCGTCGCGCGTCTCGCCGAGGTCGGCCCGATCGCGCACGGCGACCTCGCGCGGGACGCCGCCATCGCCGACATGGCGCGCCGCGTCGCCGCGGAGGCGCCCGCGCGCTTCGGGCTCGTTGGCTTCTCCATGGGCGGCTACGTCGCCCGGGCGGTCGCCCGGCTCGTGCCGGACCGGGTGGAGGCGCTCGTCCTCGTCGCCACCTCGTCGCGCGCCGACACGCTCGCCCAGGCGCGCCGGAAGGCCGCCGCCGTCGCCCATATCCGCCAGCAGGGCTACCGGGGCCTCAGCCGCGCGGCGATCCTCCAGTCGGTGCACCCGGACCGGGCCGGCGACGGCGCGCTCCTGACACGGATCCGGCAGATGGGCGACCGGCTCGGCGGGGAGGTCTTCCTGCGCCAGGCCGGGCAGGCGCGGGACTCCGACCGCGACCGCCTCGGCGCGATCGGATGCCCGACCCTGGTCGTGGCGGCGGCCCAGGACGCCCTGCGGAGCCTCGACGAGGCGCGGGAGCTCCGGGACGGCATCCCGGGCGCGACCCTGACGGTGATCGACGGGTCGGGCCACATGCTGCCGCTCGAAGCCCCCGACGCCCTGGCGGACGCGATCGTGCCCTGGCTGCGGGCTCAGGCCTCCGGGGCCTCGACGATCGGGTCGTAACGGGCGGCGTCGAAGCCCAGGAGGTTCCAGCTCTGGGCCATGTGGGGCGGGAGCGGCGCGCTCACGTCGACCGGCTTGCCGGTGCGCGGATGCGGGATGACGATCCGCCGGGCGAGCAGGTGGAGGCGGTTCTGGATTCCGCCCGGCAGCTCCCAGTTCTCCACCGAGAAGTATTTCGGGTCGCCCACGATCGGGTGGCCGATATGGGCCGCGTGGGCGCGCAGCTGGTGCGTGCGGCCGGTGACCGGCTTGAACGACAGCCAGGACAGCTTCTGGGCGGCCTGATCGACCATCGCGTAGTAGGTCAGCGCGTGGCTCGCACCCTCGTCGCCGTGCTTGGCGACCCGCATCCGCGCGTCGGCGTCCGTGGGTTCCTCCTTGGCGAGGTAGGTCGAGACGCGCCCCTGCCGCACCCGGGGAACGCCCGCGGTGAGCGCCCAGTAGATCTTCCGCGCCGCCCGGGACCGGAAGCTCTTGGCCAGCGTCGCGGCGGCGAGTCGGGTCTTGGCGATGATCAGGCAGCCGGCCGTATCCTTGTCCAGCCGGTGGACGAGGCGCGGCTTCTGGCCGTCCGGACCCGTGAGGGCGGCGAGCAGGCCGTCCACGTGGCGGACCGTCCCCGAACCGCCCTGGACCGCGAGGCCGAAGGGCTTGTTGAGGATCATCATGTCGGCGTCCTCGTAGAGGATCAGCGACCGGATGAACGCCGCGTCGTCCTGCTCGCGGGCGGCGCTGCGCGGCCGCTCGGTAGGCTGGTCCAGGCGCAGCGGCGGCACGCGCACGCTCATGCCCGGCTCCAGCCGGTCGTTCGGCTTGGCGCGCTTGCCGTCGACCCGCAATTCGCCCTTGCGCACGATGGTCTGCACGCGGGTGAAGGGCAGGAGCGGGAAGCGGGCGGTGAGGAAGCGGTCGATCCGCATCCCGGCCTCGTCCGGCTCGACCGTCAGGGTCTGCACGCCGGAGGCGAGGGTCGCGGAGGCGGCGGCGCGCTGCTCGCGCCGGGTCGGACCGGGCGCGGGGGCGGCGGCAAGGGCGGGGGAGGGGGCCGCCGAGCGCCTGGCCGGAGGCCGGCTGCCGGGCTTGGCCGCGGCGGCGTCCCGCGGTGCGTCGTCGCGCGGTGCGGCGGCGTCGCGGCGCGGCTTCGGGGGCCGGGCCGGCGCGGAGACCGCAGCGCCCTGCGATCCCCAAGGATCGCGGGTGCCGGCATCCTCGCCGCGGTTGCGGGCCGCGCGCTCGGCGGCGTCGCGGGCGCTGGTGCGCGGGCCCGTGCGGGCGCGGCCGTCGGCCTGGGCCTTGCCGCCCCTGAACTTGCCCGCATCGAACTTGCCGGCCTGGGGCTTGCGCCCCTTCGGCCCGCCGCTTCTGGGAGGTCGTGTCGTCATGCTTCCGCCGGCACCCGTCTTCGCGTCGGACGGAGCGTCCAAGCGCATGGGCCGCGGCGTCGCGGACGTCCGGACCGATGGGATTGCCCGGCTGTAGCATCGCCCGCGCCGAGCGGCAAAGGCGGTGGGCCGGCTCGGTCCGTCAGGGCTCCGCGTCCCACGCGTCGCGGAGCCGGGCCTTCAGGCCTGCGGGGAAGAGATCCGGACCGCCCGGGACGTCGAGCCCGTCCAGATCGCACCACCGGGCCACGCAGGCGGTGCCGGAATCCTCGTGGAAGACGAAGCGCTCCGGCCCGTCGAACAGCCCCGGCGGCAGGGCGACGGGGAACAGGAACAGCACCTCGTGCCCGACCTGCCCCTCGTGCGTGAAGATGTTCTCCATGACGCGGGGGCCGCCGAGCACCGAGACGGTGACGCCGAGTTCCTCCCGGAACTCCCGGATCAGGGCGTCCTCGACCCGCTCGCCGAAGGCGACGCTGCCGCCGAGGGGCCGGACGCCTTTCAGGCGCCCGTCATCCGCGCGGACCTCCGCCACGAGCAGGCTGTTGCCGCGCCGGGGCAGGCCCAGCGCCTTCACGCGAATCTCCGCAGGGGGCCGCCAGACCGTCATCCCGCACCGGCTAGCCCGTCGTCGGCGAGGCCGCAACGGCTCGGTGCCCCGCGCGCCGATCCACGGCAACAACCGGACACGCGGTTGACGCCCGGGCCCGCTACGGCCAAGCTGTGCTCGACGGTTCCCCTCGGGGATCAAAAGGGAACGCGGTGAGGGGTTCGCCCCGAAGCCGCGGCTGCCCCCGCAACTGTGAGCGGCGAGCCCTTCACCACCACGTCACTGGGTCACCCCGGGAAGACGGTGCGAGGGCGGCGACCCGCGAGCCAGGAGACCTGCCGTCAGCCGTGGTCACACGCGAAACGCGCCGGGCGGGGTGTCCTGGCGGGTGTCGAGGCGCCGCCAGTCCCGAGGGGAGGCGGTCGCCGAGGCCTCGTTCGCGGTGACGTGCCACAGCAAGCGCGCCCGCGACGCCGTTTCCCATGCCCGTCTCCGCCGCCTCGAGACCCTCGAGCCCTGTCCCGGGACGCCGTCGCGCGCCCGCACAGGCTGAGCCATCCGGACGGCCGACGCGTTGTAATGTTATTACAATGCGTGTACGACGCGGGGGCCGGCGCGCGCCGTGCACGGACCGCTTCTCCCATGTCATTCTCGACCTATCGCTCCCGCCTCGGCGGGCGGGCCCCGCTCTGCGGCGTTCTCCTCGCGCTCCTCGCCGGCCCGACCGCCGCCCAGGAGGCGGTCACCCTGGATGAGCTGTCCGTCGCGGGCGCGGGCGGCGACCCGAGCCGCCTCCCGCCGAACGGCCTCAACCTGCGCACGCCCGACCGGACCGCGAGTCGCCTCGGCCTGACGCCGCTGGAGACGCCGGCCAGCCTCGACATCGTGTCGGGCGAGACCGCGCGGCTCCGCGGACAGGATACGATCGCCGAGGCCGTGACCCAGGACGCGACCGGCATCACCACCATCGCGGCGCCCGGCAACGGCAACGGCGCGTTCACGTCCCGCGGCTTCGCCGGGCCGAACTCGATCCAGCAGCTCTACGACGGCACGCGCTTCTACGTCGGCGCCAACACCGTGACCTTCCCGTTCGACACGTGGAACGTCGAGCGGATCGAGGTGCTGCGCGGGCCGTCCTCGGTGCTCTACGGCGACGGCGCCATCGGCGGCGTCATCAACGTGGTTCCGAAGAAGCCGGTCTTCGTGCCGGTCAACGCCGCCCGCGCGGTCATCGGCACCGACGGGGTCGCGCGCCTCGCCCTCGATTCCGGCGGCCCGCTGGGCCAGGCGGAGTACGGCGACACCTTCGCGTACCGCCTCAACGTCAGCGGCAACCGCGCCGACGGCTGGATCCGGCCGGAGGGCGATTTCCGCAACCTCGCGGTCTCCGCCGCCCTGCTGTTCCGGCCGAGCGCCGACCTCGCGTTCACGCTGAGCCACGATCTCGGCTACCAGGAGCCCGCCCGCTACTGGGGCACGCCGCTCGTCGCGGGACGGATCCCGGACCTCATACGGTTCAACAACTACAACGTCCGCGACGCGAAGATCACCTGGGCCGACAACTGGACCCAGCTCAAGACCGAGTGGTCCCCCTCGGCCGACATCACGATCCGCAACACCGCTTACCGGCTCACCAGCCGGCGCCACTGGCTCGACGTCGAGCAGTACAGCTACAACCGCGGCACCGGGCTCGTGGACCGGGGCGACTACCTGGAGATCTACCACAGCCAGGAGCAGGTCGGAGACCGCCTCGACGCGACGTTCCGCGGGAGCCTGTTCGGGCTGCCGAACCAGTTCGTGGCCGGGTTCGACGTGAACCACATCGATTTCCGCCACACCAACAACTTCTACTTCGACCAGACCACCAGCGTGCCGCTCACCGGCTACGATCCGGGCCTGTTCCCGCAGAACGGGCGGGCCCGTCCGGCCTACGCCACGCAGACGAGCCAGGCCTCGGTCTTCGCCGAGGACCGGCTGATCCTGTCGGACAAGCTCTCGTTCCTCACCGGCGTGCGCCTCGACGTGCCGACGCTCAATCGGGAAGACCTGCAGACGGGATCGCGGTTCGAGAGGACCTACCGGGCGCTCGGCTACCGGTTCGGCCTCGTCTACAACCCGACGCCGGACAGCGCGCTCTACGCCCAGTACAGCTTCGCCACCGACCCGGTGAACAGCCTGATCACGCTGTCGCAGTCGCTGGCCGGCTTCAAGCTCGCGACCGGCGATCAGGTCGAGATCGGCGCCAAGGGTCTGGCCTTCGACGGCGCCCTGGAATGGACCGTCGCGGGCTACCGGATCGTCAAGGACAACCTGATCTCGGCGATCCCCGGACAGCCGACGCTCTCGACGCAGGTCGGGAGCCAGTCCTCGCAGGGTTTCGAGCTGGCGCTCGGCTGGCGCTTCGCGCCGGGCTGGCGCCTCGACGGCAACCTCGCGCTCCTGCACGCGCAGTACGACCGGTTCGACCAGACGGTGAACGGCGCCACGGTCTCGTATGCCGGCAACCAGCCGATCGACGTGCCGGAGCGCGTGGCCAACCTCTGGCTGACCTGGGACGTCACCCGCGACTGGACCGCGCGGGTCGGGCTGCAGAACGTCGGGCAGGTCTACAGCGACTTCGGCAACACGGCGCGGCGCCCGGCCTACAACCTCGTCAACGCGGTCCTGGACCATCAGGTGACGGCGGATTCGCGCCTGTCCGTGCGGGTCTACAACCTGTTCGACAAGGTCTACGCGATCTCGGGCAACGCGGTGAACGGGGTCGGCACCAACTGGCTGCTCGGGCGCCCGCGCTCGGTCGAGGTCGCCTACACGGTGACGTGGTGAGCCGGCCGCGGCGGTTCGGCAAGGCGGGACGGCGCTGGCTGCTCCTGTTCCACCGCTGGGCCGGGATCGTCGCGGGCCTGTTCTTCGCCCTGTGGATCGGATCCGGGCTGGTGATGCTCTACGTGCCGTTCCCGGCACTCACCGAGGCCGAGCGGCTGTCACGGCTCGCCCCGATCGCCTGGGATCAGGTCACGGTCGCGCCCGAGGCGGCGCTGCGGGCCGGCGGGCTCGGCGGCGCGCCGGCCGCCTTCGCGTTGGAGATGCGGGGCGGCGAGGCGGTCTACCGGATCGCCGACCGCGACGGCGCCCGGGCCACGGTCTCGGCGCGGACCGGTGCGCGGCTCGGCCCGGTGACGCCCGAAGACGCGCTGCGTCTCGCGACCGAGGGGATCCCGGACGGGGCTCCGGATGCTCGGGTCGCGCCGGTCGAGCGCGACCAGTGGACCGTCACGGCCCGGTACGACCCGCTCCGCCCCTTCCTGAAGGTCGCCCTCGGGGACCCGGCAGGGACCGAGCTCTACGTCTCGCAGGTCACCGGCGCGATCGCCCTCGACACGACCCGGTCCGAGCGGGCGTGGAACTGGGTCGGCGCCGTGGTGCACTGGATCTATCTCACGCCGCTGCGCGCCCGGCCCGAGCTGTGGCGGACGGTCCTGCTGTGGCTGTCGGGCTTCGCCACCCTGGGCGCGCTGAGCGGGCTGGCGATCGGGATCTGGCGCCTGCGACTCCGGCGGCGCTACGCGGGCGGGGCGGTCACGCCCTATCGCGGGCTCGCCCGCTTCCACCACCTGTTCGGCCTCGCGGGCGGGATCGGGCTCAGCACCTTCATCCTCAGCGGCTGGATCTCGATGAACCCGAACCGCTGGTTCTCGTCGACCGCGGCGCCCGCCGCCATCCGCGCCGCCTACGCCGGACAGCCGCCGGCCCTCGGCCTCGCCGCCGAGGCCCTGAGCGGCTTCGCCGGGCCCGGGACTCGGGCGCTGCGCTTCGTTGCCATCGGCGGCTTGTGGTGGATCGTCGCCGACGGCCCGGCCGGCGTCCCGGCGCGCCGCGCGGATGACGGCGCCGCCCTCGACGCGGCCGCGATCGCGCGGGCCGCCGGCCCGGCGCTGCCCGGCGGCTTGCGGGCGGTCGCGGGCCTGAGCGCCTACGATCTCTACTGGTACCCGCACGGGTCCGATCCGCGCCCGCTGCCGGTGCTGCGCCTGCGGTTCGGCGACCCGGACGCCACCTGGCTGCACGTCGATCCCCGGGACGGGACCATCCTCCAGCGCCTGGACCGCTCGGGCCGGATCAACCGCTGGCTGTTCGACGCCGCGCACCGCCTCGACCTGCCCGGGCTCACCGGCAGCCGCCCGCTCCACGACGCGGCGCAGTGGCTCCTGAACCTCCTGGCAGCCGGCATCGCCCTGACGGGGCTCGTCGCGGGCTGGCGCAGGCTGCGCCGGACCCTCTCGGCATAGGACCTTCGATGACCGACGCGGCGCTCAGAACCGCGCCGTCAGGAACAGGCGCACGTTCCGTCCCGGCAGCAGGATCTCGTCCTTCTTGAACGAGGTCGAGTTGCGGATGTCGTCGTTCAGCAGGTTGCGGCCCTGGACGCCGAGGGTGATCGCGCTCGCCCCGTAGACCGCGGGATCGACGGCCTTGGTGTAGCTCAGCTCGGCGCGCAGGTCGTCGTAGCCGGGGGTCGGCGTCTCGTACACGGCCGTGGCGTCGTGGCTGAAGGCGTGGAGCAGGTTCACCCGCGCGAACCACCCGTCGGCCCGCAGGTAGACGCCGCCGCCGAGCCGGTAGGGCGGGATGCGCGGCACGTTGGTGCCGTTGTCGAACTGGGCGCGGACGAAGTCGAACTGCGCCTCGACGCCGGCGAAGCCGTTGCCCACCGGCACGAGGTCGTACTGGCCGATGATCTCGGCGCCGTAGAAGGTCGCGTTCTGCTGCTGGTAGACGATCTGCCGGTTGTCGGTGCCGGTGCCGCAGGACGCGAAGTCGTCGTCGCAGGTCAGCCCTGTGTAGTTGCGGTAGATGAAGCCGGTGTAGCGGGTGAAGTAGCCGGTGGCGTCGAGGCGGAACGGCCCCTCGGCCCGCCGGATGCTGGCCTCGATGGTCCGGGCGCGCTCCTTCTTGAGGTTCGGGTTGCCGATCTCGAAGGTCGCGGTGGCGTCGTGCGGGCCCTGCGAGAACAGCTCGTAGCCCGTGGGCCCGCGCTCGACGTAGGAGCCGGTGAGGCTCGCCACGAAGCCGTAGGGCAGGTCCTGCAGGGCGCCGATGCTGGCGCTCTTCGGGGCGAAGCGCCGGGTCCGCGCGTACTGGAACGGCTCCTGCCCGTCGACCGGCACGTAGTCGGCGGGGAACTGCGCCGCCGTGCTCGACAGCCGGTCGACCTCGTAGCGCCCGGCCGCCTGCAGCCGCGTGCCCGGCTGCAGCTCCAGCTCCTCGAACAGGTAGACCGCGTTCGCGCGGGATTCCGTCTTCGGCAGGAACGATTCGAGCTGCGTGTTGATCACGCGCCGATCCGACTGGAAGCCGAGCGCGCCCGTGAGCTTGCCGAACTCGGTGAAGACCGGGACGTGCTGGAGCTCCAGGCGGCCCTCGGCCTCGCGGTTCTTGAAGATCGCCTGGACGCCCTCGATCCCGTCGTCGCCGATCCCGACCTCGTTGTGGCGGTAGACCGAGTAGCCCGCCCAGTAGCGGATCACCTCGAAGGGTCCGTCGAGCGGGCGGTACTCGCCCCGCGACAGGACGCGGTCCTGGTTGGGGGTCAGGCGGGTCCGGTCCTGCTCGGCAACGCCGCCGGGGATCGCGTAGACCGCGTCGTAGTGGCTGAAGGAGATGCCCACGAACCCGCGGTCGCCGATCGCCGAGATGCCGACCGCGCCGCCCTGCGACTCGTTGTAGGAATTGCGCTGGATCCCGCCGGGGATCGCGTAGCTGTCGTTCGCGGTCTTGAAGCCGTCGGCATGGACCGCGATGCCGTCGCCGCCGGCATCCACCGTGGCGGCACCGAGCCGGCCGTTATCCACGCTGGAGAAGCCGCTGGTGACCTGGCCCTGCACCCCGTTCGCCGGGATGAAGGTCGGCACCCGGTTGTTGTCGGCCGAGACGACGCCGCCGATGGCCCCCGAGCCGTAGCGCAGGGTCGCGGGGCCGCGGATCACCTCGATCCGGTCGGCGACCAGCGGGTTGACGGGCACGGCGTGGTCCTCGCCGAGGTCGGATACGCCGCCGTTGACGATGCCGTTCTCCTGGATCCGCACCCGGGCATTGTCGAGGCCGCGGATGATCGGCCGGGACGCCGCCCCCGGCGCGTAGGTCGTGCCCGAGATGCCCGGCCTGTCGAACAGGGCGTCGCCCAGGGTCCGGGGCTGATCGCGCGCGATCTGATCCTGGGTCACCACCGTCACCGGTGAGAACGTGTTGGTCGCCACCGGCAGGACGCCGATCGGCACCGCCGCGTCCGCCGCGACCGCGCCGCGCGACGGCTGGATCGGGCTCGGACTGGTGACGCTGATCTCGTCGAGGGCGACGGCCTGCTGCGCCCGCACGGCGGACGGTGTCAGGAGGCCGGCGCAGACAGTCGAGGACAGGACCGTGCTGGCGAGGAAGCCGAAGCGGCGCGAGGGAGGCATCGAGACTCACACAGTGTTATATCGTTTCATTGTTGCGGCGCGTCGCCCGGGTGCAAGCGTTAATCCCGCGCGCGCCGGACACGGTCGAGAAACGTTACATCGTTGCAACAGCCGCTCGTTCCGTGCGGCAGGTCGGCCCCTTAACCCAGGTTGACTTTGAAACGTTATAACGTTTTGATAGCGTCATGACCCAGCGTGATACCCGCCTTCCCGTCACCGTTCTGTCCGGCTTCCTCGGAGCCGGGAAGACGACGCTCCTCAATCACGTGCTCAACAATCGCGACGGTCGCCGCGTCGCGGTGATCGTCAACGACATGAGCGAGGTGAACATCGATGCCGACCTGGTCCGCGCCGGAGGCGCCGACCTGTCCCGGACCGACGAGACCCTGGTCGAGATGACCAACGGCTGCATCTGCTGCACCCTGCGCGACGACCTGCTCGCCGAGGTCCGGCGGCTGTCGGAGACGGGGCGGTTCGACTACCTGCTGATCGAGGGGACCGGCATCGCCGAGCCGCTGCCGATCGCCTCGACCTTCTCGTTCCGGGATGAGGCCGGCCGCTCCCTCGCGGATCTCGCCCGGCTCGACACGATGGTCACGGTGGTCGACGCGGTGAACCTGCTCAAGGATTACGGCTCGGCCGCCTTCCTGCGCGAGCGCGGCGAGACGGCCGGCGCCGAGGACACGCGCACGCTCGTGGACCTGCTCGTGGAGCAGATTGAGTTCGCCGACGTGGTGGTGATCAACAAGGCGCGCGACGTGTCGGCCGAGCATCTCGCGCTGGTGCGCTCCGTCGTGCGCGGCCTGAACGCCGATGCCCGCATCCTCGAGACCGACCACGGGCGCGCGCCGCTCGCCGATATCCTCGACACCGGCCTGTTCGACGAGGACAGGGCCCAGCAGCACCCGCTCTGGTTCAAGGAACTCTACGGCGCCCACGCGCACGTGCCGGAGACGGAGGAGTACGGCATCGCCTCCTTCGTCTACCGAGCCCGGCGGCCCTTCGACCCGGAGCGCTTCAACGCTTTCGTCAACGCCACCTGGCCGGGCCTGATCCGCGCGAAGGGCCACTTCTGGCTCGCGACCCGGCCCGACTGGGTGGGCGAGTTCTCCCTGGCAGGCGCCGTGGCCCGGGTCTCGGCGATGGGGTTCTGGTGGTCGGCCGTGCCGCGGCGGCGCTGGCCGGAGGCGCCCGAGTTCCGGACGCGGCTCCAGGACGTCTGGAGCGAGGTCTGGGGCGACCGGCGCCAGGAATTGGTGTTCATCGGCGCCGGCATGGACGCGGCGGCCCTCACGGCGGCGCTGGACGCCTGCCTGATCGAGACCGGTGCGGACCGGGAGCCGTTCGATCCCGCGCCCTATCGCGGCCTGCCGGACCCGTTCCCGGCGTGGCGCCGCGCGGCCTGAGGCCGGCGGTCAGGTCGCCAGCGCCTCGGCCTCGTCCTCGGCTTCGATCTCGGCGTCTGCCTCGGTCGTCTGACCGGAGGCGCCGGCCGCCTCGGCGAGGCCGCGGGCCGCCTTCCGCAGAAGCTTCCGGAGGCGGCGGCGATCGGTCTTATCGAGGTGGTCGAGCAGCTCGGCCTCGACCTCCTCCTGGATCCGCTCGATGGCCTCGGCCTTGGCCATGCCGGCCTCCGTGAGCTGGACCCGGACCACGCGGCCGTCGCCCGATTCGGCCCGGCGCTCGACGATGCCGAGGGCGGCGAGCCGCGTGACGGTCTTGGAGGCGGTGGGCGGTCGGACGCGCAGCAGGGCGGCGAGATCGCCCATCGTCATCGTGCCGGCCGCGGCCAGCGCCTGCACCACCTGTTCCTGACCGGCGAACAGGCCGAGCTTGGCTAAGCGGTCGCCGGTCCGCGCCCGGTGCAGGCGCGCCGCCTGGACCAGGGCCCAGCCGACGCTGCGCACGCCGGGTGGCCTCAGCTTCTTCGACGGGAGGCCGAGCACGGCGGCCGCCTCGTCCCGATGATCGCGCTTCTGCTTGTCGCCCACCGGAGCGCCCGAATTAGTGCCGGCGGCCGCCGGACGATCCTGAATCTGCACCGTCCACCCCCATCAAGCGGCCGCCCAGGTCCCTGTGGCGACGACCGGTGACGGTGGGATGACGGGGCCGGCGCGGAGGTCCGCTCAGCAGTGCATGAGACGCTGGAGACGGTCCAGGATGTCCTCGCCGGTGCAGGGCCGGGCGATGAACTCGGCGTGCTTGGGCATGCGGGCCGGGTCGGGGGCCGCGCGCCCGGACACGATCAGGATCGGCAATTGCGGCCGCGCCTCGGCCACGGAACTCGCGAGGTCGAAGCCGTCGGTCTTTCCCGAGAGCTGCACGTCCGTGACCAGCCCGCAGATGTCCGGGCGCGCCTGCAGGATGCTGAGCGCCCGCTCGGCCGAGGCGCACTGGACGGTGTCGTAGCCGCCTTCCTCCAGCACGTCGCCGAGGTCCATGATGGTCAGCGCCTCGTCCTCGACGAGGAGGATTACCGGCCGGTCGCCGCTCGAACCCGTCTGCTCGCTCGCCACTGTGTACTCCCTTCGGCAGCGCCCGGCCGCGCGGGCCGCCGCACGCATCTCCAGCCGTAGGCCCAACGGCAGAAACGGTCCCGGGTTGCAGGCCGGCGCCAGGGCCGGTCACGGGAATGTGGAACGCGCGGGCGTCATGTCGATCCCGGCGCCAGCTCGGTCACCACCCCGGCGACGGCCTCGATCAGCCGGTCGAGATCCGCCGCGTCGATCGTGAGGGCGGGGGTGAGGTAGACGATGTCGCCGAACGGCCGCACCCAGACGCCGCGGGCGAGCAGCTCCGCCTTCAGGACGGCCAGGTCGGGCGCCCGCGCGAACTGCACCGCCCCGATGGCCCCGAGGACGCGGACATCCGCCACGCCGGGCACGCGCCGCAGCGGCGCCAGCCCCGCGGCGAGGCGCTCCGCGATGGCGCGGGCCTGGCTCAGGCGCGGCTCGGTCTCGAACAGGTCGAGGCTGGCGTTGGCCGCCGCGCAGGCGAGGGGATTGGCCATGAAGGTCGGGCCGTGCATCAGCGCCGCCGCCGGATCCTCGGACCAGAACGCCGCGAACACCTCCGTGCGGGCGACCGTGGCGGCCAGCGCCATCGTGCCGCCCGTGAGCGCCTTCGACAGGCACAGGATGTCGGGCACGATCCCCGCCTGCTCGCAGGCGAACAGGGAGCCGGTGCGCCCGAAGCCGGTGAAGATCTCGTCGGCGATCAGCGGCAGGCCGTGGCGGCGCGCCAGCCCGGCGATCGTCGCGAGCACCTCCGGCGGGTGGGTCCGCATCCCGCCGGCCCCCTGCACCAGCGGCTCGACGATCACCGCCGCCAGGGTGTCGCGATAAGCCGCCAGGGCGGCATCGAGCGCCGCGGTCTCGGCCGCGCCCCGCGGCAGGTCGCAGAAGATCTGGCTCGGCAGGTAGGCTCCGAACCGGCGGTGCATGCCCTCCTCGGGGTCGCAGACGGACATCGCCCCCATCGTGTCGCCGTGGTAGCCGCCGCGGAACGCGAGGACCTTCGTCCGACCGCTCACCCCGCGGTTGATCCACATCTGCGCCGCCATCTTGAGCGCGACCTCCACGGCGACCGAGCCCGAATCGCTGAGGAAGACGTGGTCGAGATCGCCCGGCAGCAGGGCGGCGAGCCGCCGGGCCAGTGCCTCCGCCGGCGCGTGGGTGAGGCCGCCGAACATCACGTGGGGCATGCGCGCGAGCTGCTCGGCCACCGCGCCCGCTATGTGCGGGTGATTGTAGCCGTGCACGGCGGTCCACCAGGAAGCGATGCCGTCCACGAGCTCGCGACCGTCGGCGAGGCGGATGCGGGTGCCGTGGGTCGCGACCGCCTCCAGGGGCGCCGCCGCGTGTCGCATCTGGGTGTAGGGCCGCCAGAGATGGCCTGCGGGCGTCGCGAGGGTCATGCCTCCGGCATGGGGGCGCCTCGGACGAGGGTCAAGGGTCCGGCACCCGCCGCTTGACTTTGCCGGCGCGGGACCGCCCATCCCCGTCCCCATGGACAGCCTCGACGCCTTCGCCACCGGGAAACTCGACGCCCTCGAGGCGGGCAGCCTGCGCCGCAAGCTTGTGCCGACGGAGCGCGGCTCCGGCGCCGCGGCGGCGCGGCGGGGGCGGGCGCTCGTCTCCTTCTCGTGCAACGATTACCTCGGCCTCTCGCACCACCCGCGGGTGATCGCGGCGGCTCAGGCGGCCGCGGCGTCCCACGGCGCGGGGGCGGGCGGGTCGCGGCTCGTGACCGGCGACCACCCCTATCTCGGCGCGCTGGAGGACGGCTTGGCGCGCCACAAGGGCGCGGAGGCCGCCCTGGTCTTCGGCAGCGGCTACCTCGCCAATCTCGGCATCACCCCGGCGCTCGCCGGGCGGGGCGACCTCGTCCTGCTGGACGAGCTGTCCCACGCCTGCATGTGGGCCGGCGCGCGGCTCTCGGGCGCCCAGGTCATGACCTTCCGCCACAACGATCCCGGCGAGCTCGCGGCGCGGCTCGCCGAGCACCGGCCCCACCACGGCCGCGCCCTCGTGCTCACCGAGCGGGTGTTCAGCATGGACGGCGACCGGGCGCCGCTCGGCGACATCCTGGGCATCGCCGAATCCTACGACGCCTGGACGCTGGTGGACGATGCCCACGGCATCGGCGTGGTCGAGGACGGACCGCGGGCGCCCCTGGAGATGGGCACCCTGTCGAAGGCGCTCGGCTCGTACGGCGGCTATCTCTGCGCCTCGCGCCCGGTCGTCGACCTGATGACGAGCCGCGCCCGCAGCTTCGTCTACACCACCGGCCTGCCCCCGGCCTCCGCCGCCGCCGCCCTGGAGGCGCTGGCGATCCTGGAGGCGGAGCCCGAGCGCCGGGCCCGGCCGCTCGCCCTGGCCCGGCGCTTCACCGCCCGTCTGGGCCTGCCGGAGGCCGAGAGCGCGGTCGTGCCGGTCCTGGTGGGCGAGGCGCAGGCGGCGCTCGACATCTCGGCCGCGCTGGAGGCCGCCGGCTTCCTAGTGGTGGCGATCCGCCCGCCGACCGTGCCGGCCGGGACCGCGCGGCTGCGGGTGGCCTTCTCGGCCGCCCACGACGAGGCCCAGGTCGACGCCCTGGCGGAGGCGGTGGCCGCCCTCACCGGGCGCGCCTGAGAGCCGCTTCCCGTCCGCGCGGCGCGCACCTATACCGAGGCCCTGACGGAGCCGGAGCGCTCCGGCCGGCCCGCCGCCGAGAAGCGGGACGGCCCCGGGATCGAGAGGACGACGCCATGGACGCCACCGCGCTGCGAGCCCTCCAGGCTCCGATCAAGGACAAGTACCGCACCGCGCCGGACGCGGCGGTCATCACCTTGAAGGCCAGGGGCACGCTGGACGACACCAAGATCGCCTGCAAGGTCGAGACGGGCCGCGCCATCGCGGAGGCTGGGCTGCATCCGGCCACGGGCGGCTCGGGCGCGGAGCTCTGCTCGGGCGACATGCTGCTGGAAGCGCTCGTCGCCTGCGCGGGCGTTACGCTCAAGGCGGTGGCGACCGCCCTCGAGATCCCGCTGCGCGCCGGCACGGTCAGCGCCGAGGGCGACCTCGATTTCCGCGGCACCCTCGGGGTCGACAAGGAGGCGCCGGTGGGCTTCCGCAGCATCCGCCTGTTCTTCGAACTCGACACCGACGCGCCGGAGGACAAGCTCGCGCAGCTCCTGAAGCTGACCGAGCGCTACTGCGTGGTCTTCCAGACCCTCAACCACAAGC
The DNA here is from genome assembly GCF_000974725.1 of Methylobacterium sp. ME121. Lineage (NCBI taxonomy): Bacteria > Pseudomonadati > Pseudomonadota > Alphaproteobacteria > Hyphomicrobiales > Methylobacteriaceae > Methylobacterium > Methylobacterium sp. ME121. The sequence continues at coordinate 948 of NZ_BBUX01000036.1, read as the reverse complement.
CGGAACTGTCGGTCGCTGCGACGACGGCCTGACGGGGGTCACCATGGCGGGCGGCGTCACCCAGGCCGAGTACTGGAACGGCGAGGTCGGCACGCGCTGGGCGCGCAATCAGGCCGTCCTCGACGCGATGTTCGTGCCGCTGACGGAGGCGCTCTTCGCCCGCGCGCGGTTCGCCGCCGGAGAGACGGTGCTCGACATCGGCTGCGGCGCGGGGGCCACGACCCTGGAGGCGGCGCGCCGGGTCGGGCCCGGCGGCGGCGTGACCGGCGCCGACATCTCGGTGCCGCTCCTCGCCGTGGGGCGGGACCGCGCCGGGGCGGAGCCGCCGGGGGCCGCCCCGATCCGCTTCGTCGAGGCCGATGTCGAGACGGCCGATCTCGGCCGGTACGACCGGATCGTGTCGCGGTTCGGCGTGATGTTCTTCGCGGATTCCGCACGCGCCTTCGCCAACGTGCGCCGGATGCTCGGGCCGGGGGGCCGGATGACCTTCCTGTGCTGGCGGGCCCTGTCCGAGAACCCGTGGGTGGGCGTGCCGCGCGACGCGGTGCTGCCGCTCCTCCCGGAAGTGCCGCCACCGCCGCAGCCCGACACGCCGGGGCCGTTCCGCTTCGCCGAGGCCGACCCGCTCGTCGCGCTCCTGCGCGGTGCCGGGTTCGACGCCGTGACCTGCGACGCCCTCGACCGCGACATCGTCGTCGGGGAGGGCGAGACCGACGCGGCGGCGGCCGCGGCGGCCACCCACGTCTCCCTGAACCTCGGCCCGAGCTCCCACCTCGTGCGCGAGGCCGCACCGGATCTCAGAGGGCGCGCCGAGGCGGCCGTGGCGGAGGCCCTCGCGCGGCACGCGGCGGGCGGCGCCGTGCGCCTGCGCGCCGCGTGCTGGCTCGTGCAGGCGGGCTGAGCCGGCGTCCCGCGCCGCCGGGCGGGCGGCGCGTCCTCTCAGAGCCC